>NZ_JANUSD010000003.1:0-83631 GCF_024793945.1 Emticicia fluvialis | reverse complement strand
TACCAGAATCAGCAAATCAATAATCAACTGATAGTTACTTCAAAAAAATCCCTCGCATTTTATCTTATTTGCACTTTTCTTATTTAGTTTTGTATGTTTCCATAAGTGTTGATTCATGAAAAAAACTACCAGAAAAATCGTGTATATCGTACTTGCGCTTATTGCGGTTATCCTGCTGGCCGGGGTGGCGCTGGCTTATCTGCCTGCTGAATCTAAGACCAATCATAAGGGTATTTCGCCTGCCGAGGCGGCGTCTTTAAGAGAGGGTTATAAGGCCCCGCATGAGCTGCTGACTACCACTGACGGTGAAGCGCTGTTTATGAGGCGATGGAACCCGGATAGTATCGTGCCTGCCAAAAAAGACCTGGCCGTGCTTATTTTTCATGGCATTACGGCGCATAGCGGTGCGTACGACACGGCCGGAAAAACCCTGGCAGCCGGGGGCTATACCACTTTCGGGCTTGATTACCGCGGGCATGGGTTATCGGGTGGCAACAGAGCCGATGCACCCGGCAAAGATCGCTTTATTGCCGATCTGGTAGAGGCTATCCGGTACATTAAAGGGCTTGGTTTTGCTAAAGTGGTGGTAATGGGGCATAGCCTGGGGGTGGTGTCGGCTATTGTTTCGGCCAATGCGGCATCTCAGGAAATGGCAGGTTTAATATTGCTTTCGGCGGCTTATGAGCGCAAAAAAGAGGGCGAGGTAGTGCAGCCGTCGTTATTGCAAAAGGCCCGTATTGTGGCCAGCTCTATTTTCCGGCCGTCGCACCAGGCGGTGGAATACTACCGCGAGGGCATGACGGTTGCCCAAGACCCGCTGTATAATTATGCTTACACGCTGCGGTTTGTAACCATGATACCCGTAAAAGAACTAAAAATAGAAAAAGACCTGCACCTGCCGATAATGGTAGGCATTGGCGATAAAGACGAGCTGTTTACGGTAGAAAAAGCCAGAGAGTTTTATGGTACCATACCCGGCAACCAGAAAGCATTTGTGGTGCTGAAAGATACGTATCATGCCAAAATTCCGGTTGAGGCGTGGCAGGCGTGTGTCAGCTGGCTGGATAAGTCGTTTGTGAAGTAGGGTCTGAATTAGCGATAGAAATGGGTAGAGCCACATTGCATGTGGCTCCGGGGTTGTCTGTTCAGCAGATAATAAACCATTGGGGCTGATAATCATGTATTGGGTGATATCATAGCCTGAAGACGGATGCAATCTGTCTCTACGCCGAGTACACGGCTGTCAGATAATCTTTTACGGTGCCTGGTTTGCGGCCCAGTAGTGTATCTAAATCGGTTTCGGTTGAATCAAACTCTCCTTGTTTAAAGGCTTCGGCAAAACCTACCGATATGGCCACTACCTCTTCAGGCAAACCTGCGCCGCTTAGCACTTGTTTATAAACGGCCGATTCCGGACTTACGTAGCCTATTTCTTTGCCTGCTGCTTCGCCTATGAAACGGGCAATGTCATGAAAAGTAACGGTTTCGGTGTTTGAAATCCGGTAATCCTGGTTTTCGTGGCCGGTGCCTGTCAATACGTTGGCGGTGGCTTCGGCCATGTCGCTTCTTAATGTAAAGGCCACTGGGGTATCGCCGGCAGGGAAAAACACGCCTGTTTCAGTAACATTAGGCCCCAGGAACATAGGCAGGATATCGGCATAAATATTATTGCGAAGAATAGTATAGGTGATACCGCTCTCTTTCAAAGCGTTTTCGGTAAACAAGTGCGATTGCGCCACCAAAGCAATGGGCGACGTTTCGGTTTCGTTTTTACGTATAAAACTGGTGTACACCACATGGCCTACGCCTGCTTCTTTGGCCGCCTTTACTACGTTTTCGTGTTGTTTAATGCGGTTCGCTACATCGCTGCCTGACACAAACAAGAGTTTGTCTACGCCCTTGAAGGCCTCAACCAATGAACCGTAGTTGTCATAATCACCGGTTACGATACGCACACCTTTGGCTTTTAAGTCGCCTGCTTTGGCTTCATCTCTTACCAATGCGGCTATTTCGTTGGCTGGTGTGCCTTTTTTTAAAAGGAAGTCGATAGTTGTGGCACCGAATTGTCCGGTTGCGCCTGTTACTAAAATCATGTTCTTGAAAATTTTCTTTATAAAATAATTATGTTGCTGCAAAAGTATATATATTTGCTATATAAAATATAGTGATATACTTTTGTATAGCGCTATACTAAAGTATAGTAAAGAAAATAATCTGGAAATGGTACCTACAACAATAATGGATTTTGCCGATGTAAAAGCCTGCCCCGAGCAGTTTGTGCTGGCACTGAACGACACCCTGAATGTATTGACCGGAAAATGGAAGATGCCTATTCTGGGTTCTTTGCTGTTTGGTATTAAACGATTTACGGAGATTCAGCGGAATATACCCAAAATTACACCCCGTATGCTTTCTAAAGAACTGAAAGAACTGGAGCTGAACGGCATGGTGAAGCGGGTGGTGTATGATGCCACCCCGGTGCTGGTAGAATATGAGTTGACGGAGTCTGCACGTAAGTTGTCAGACGTGATTGACAGTATGCTGATGTGGGGGCTGAACCACCGCCGGGCTACCATGACGAACAACTAAGTGCCGGAAGTTTTTCTTCTGCACTTTGTAGGGTGCTGTATCATTTATATACAAACTTGTAAGTAACAAGGTTGTCTTCGTACACTTCAACGGGGTAGCCATCGGTGCTGTAACTGAATGTACGTTCAAAACTGACTTTCCCGGTGGCCTTAATGACATTGTTAGGGCTTTTGTTGAAGGCGCTTATCCATTGCGGGCGATGGTTGATTTTATGATATGGATTGATTTTGTCGTCATAAGTATAATAAGTCGATGCTCCGCCGGGGTCGGTTTGTTTGATAAGATTGCCCCTGGTATCATACTCATAAGTGGTCACGTAAGCGCTGCCGTTACTGACAACCGCCTGTTTTACTACCTGCCCTTTGGCGTTGTACGTGTATTCGGTAGTTGAGCTGGCTCTCATTACTTTCAGCAACTGCCCGGCGTTGTTATACTCAAATGTTTCTTCTGATTTCATGCCTGCCGCCGGGTCACACAAAGCCATACTACTTGAATACAGACTACGGAGTGTGGTAAGCAGCCGCGATACCCTTCCATTTTTATATTCGTATGTGTATTCGTCGGTTGGGTTGGTTTCGCAGCCAATGAACAGGTTTTCTTTTACCAGTAAATGGTTATTGTACTCAAATTTCTGGTTGGGTTTGTTGTTGGCTGTAAGCGCTACCAGTTTTTTTTCTCCGGCTACAGGATTTGGCTCAGCTGAGGGTTTGGCGCAACCGAGAGCTAGTGAAATAATTGAAAAGACAAAAAGCTTTTTCATGGTGTTTACCGAATTTGTATGAATACGTTTATGGCGCTAAACAAATTTAACAAAAAGCAATAGAAAAGGCTTGAATATGAGCGGATTAGTGATTTAACGGTAGAGAATTTTTTGAGGGGGTTATATTCCCCCCCTTGCCCCTCGTTGGGGTTTCATTTTCTACCTCCCCAACCGCTCCAATACTTTCTTGCCCCCGTTGTTGTTAGGGTTGAGTTCTATTGATTTCCGGTACATCCTGATTGCCTCTTCTTTTTGGCCGAGTTTCAGCAGGGCTTCGCCCAGGCTGTCATACACATTCCAGCTTTCAGGATACAGATAGGCGTTTAGCTGAAAGAGTGCGAGGGCATCAGCCGTACGGTCAGATGACATAACACGGTAGGCCCAGTCGTTCAGCTCGTTTTCGTCGGGTTTAAAGGTGGGGTCTTTTTTACGGATGTCGGCCACTGTTTCTATGGCTTTGTTGTAGCCCCGTTTATTGAGTTCAATTCTTAAGGTAGTAATGGGGTCGGCCGCCGGAATATCGGGGTTGTAGATACCTGCCAGTTCTTCCAGAAAGTTTTCGGGCGATGCACCACCCAGATTGGTGAGTACAATAACGGCCAGGTTATCATCAGGATATACCAGAAAGGCAGAACGGGCACCGCCTGTCATGCCAAAGGCGCGGTGGCGCGGCCGCCATTTGTTAACACCCCAACCCATAGCCCATTGGGTAGGCTGGCCGTTATTGAAGGTAGCGGGTGTCCAGAGGGCGTTCAGTGTTTCTTTATTTTTAAATAATTTGCCTTTTTGAAGGGCAATTATCCATTGGGCCATGTCTTCGGCGGTGCTGTTCAGGCCTGAGCCTGTCCGGCGTGCAGGCATAAATTCTGCATAATTGTTGGTCAGTCGGGGTTCAGGTAAGGTTATGCCATCCATTGCCTTTTTGAAGCTATAAGTAGGGGCAAAATGAGGGATGATGTCGCGCGAGTCGCCAAATAGCGTATGCGGCATGCCCACTACATTAAACTGCATTTCCTGAAACACCCGGGCAAATGGCTGGCCGCGTAGTTTGTCTATTACCTTGCCCAGCAGCACATAATTGGTCTGGTTGTAACTGAACTGCGTACCGGTGGGCGAGTCCATCGGCAGGGTTTGTATTTTTTTCCATGAGGCTTCCTCGTTAGCAGCACCTGCGGGGTCCTGTATGCGCAGAATATCAGGAAGGCCGGAAATATGTGTCAGCAATTGCTTAATGGTAATGGGTTGCCAGAGTGCAGGCAGGCTGTCGACAAAATGGGAGATAGGGGCAGAGAGGCTCAGTTTGCCTTCTTCTACCAGTTGCATAATGGCTACACCTGTAAACGCCTTGGTGCAGGAGTTAATGGCAAAGATGGTCTGGTTATCTACGGCCACATTATCTTGCAGATTGGCCATGCCATAAGCTTTACTGAAAACAATTTTGCCATTCTGCACCACAGCGGCTTGCAGGCCGGGTATTTTCAGGTCTTTCATCTGCCTGAGCAGAAAAGCCTCGGTTTGTTTTTCTTTCGATTGCGCGTTGGCCAGTTGGCTGATTAAAAGTAATAAAGTAAGTAGCTTCTTCATGAAAATGTAAAGTGATTTTCATGGGGAAACTCCGGGTTTGGGGAAAGGTTACAGCGTTTTTTGAAAGATTGTGAAACTTAGTGCGCACTTTGTGTACTTCGTGGCAAATTAAAAATAGCCACGATGTACACCAGGTAACACCATGTTTCACAATTTTTATTTAGAAACTCACCTGCAAAAACACTCTTGCATTGAAGGGTGTGCCGGGTGTGAAGTGGATCTCTTCTACCGGTTCGGCTTCGGTTTTCAGGCGGCTTTCGGTGGCAAACTGGGTTTCTTTCCAACGGGTGTTGAAGAGATTTTGTATCGTTACGCCCAGCGTGTATTTGCCTTTGGTGTAGCTGGCCAGGGCATCGGTTACAAAATAGCCTTTGGCTACTATGCTGCCATCTTCATTGGCGGGGCGGTCGGCCACATAGCGGTAGCGCAGGCTTCCGCTGAAACCGCTTTTGTTTTTGATTGTAAGCCCGCCAATGCTGGTAAACTTAACAGCCAGCGGCAGGTAGTTTTGTCCTTCGGCTTCGCCCACTGCACGTGGTTTTGCCCAGTTGGCGTCAAAATCAACAAATAGACTGCGGGTTAGCTGATAGCGCGCCGATACGTCAAAGCCGGTTCTGACTGACTGTCCAGATGGCTCCACGACTCCTGCATCGCCTACGTACAAAAATTCCTGCTGCATCCACAAATACCAGTAAGCAGCGTTGATGAGCAGTTTCGGGAAGGGCTTCCAGGTAGTGCCGAGGTCTGCTCCGTAGGCAGGGGGTAAAATCTCGAGTCCGTTTTGCGCTACTACGGCACGGGTGTCGTTCGAGTGGAAACCCTTGCCCATGTTCAGATAAAACTGCAGGCTTTTATTCTGGGTATAATACAGATTCAGTTTGGGCGATACAATAGAGGCACTGGCTTTGGTGGTGTTGTTGTTTTGCAGGTGGTCGAGGTACTGATTATGGAAATAATCAAAGCGGATACCGACAGTTGCCGACAGGCGGTTGCTCAGCTGAATGCTCTCGTCGGCATAAATGCCCAAATTGGCTTCGTTTACATCGCCCAGTTTGATGGCTTTCAGCAGCCGGGTACGGTTTAAGGTATGCGACAGCTCAGAATCGTTGGTTATATCGTGGCGGTAATTAAGGCCGACGTTAAACGTAGCTTGTTTCTGGCCAATGCCATGCGCAATAGAGTAATGGCTGTTGTATCCCCATAGGTTGCGGGCTTCTTTTTGCTTAATCTGGTCGCCGTTGATGGGGTCTTCCAAAAAAAAAGTAAAGTTTGAATAGAGCTCGAAATTATAGTTTGAGTAGAAGAACTGGTTTTTCCAGACATGATTATGCCTGGTGAGTGTAACCAGTTCGGCATTCAGATTGGTACGGCTGGTCTGGCCGCCCTCGTTGGGGTCAATGGCTCCGAAAAATCCGATTTGTCCGCTTTCAACTGCCCTGTCGGGTATCTGGCCTGATGCCAGCCATTTGCTCCAGAAAGTAGAAGCCGTCAAGCTGAGGTTGGTATTGGGGCTTAAATGCCCATGGTATTTGCCCAGCAGGTTAAGCCGTTTGAAATGCTGTGGCGCATCAAAATAGGCATCAGAATAATTGTATTCTCCGGCCAGGTAGGCGTTCTGGTCGTTCTTTTTCAGCACATTGGCACCGCCTACGAGTCGGTAAGTATTGAACTGTCCGGCTTCGGCCTTCACGAAGTTCTGTTCCAGAACCGACCTGGTACGGAAATTAGCCCAGCCAGCCGTGCTGAAATTGCCTTTGTCGGCATCATATAAACCTTTTTTGAAATCAACCCCCTCAATGAGTTCGGGGATGATGAAATGCGCATCGGCATAGCCTTGTCCGTGGGCATGAGAAACCATATTGATAGGCATGCCGTCGACAGTGAGGCGGATGTCGGTACCGTGGTCGAGGTCAAAACCCCGCAGGAAAATCTGTTCGGCTTTGCCGCCTCCGGCATGCTGCCCGATAACCACGCCCGGAATAATGCGCAGCACTTCCTGCGAATTATTGATGTTACGCAGCCGGATATCCAGCCCCGAAATAACCTGTTGATGCTGTGGGTTGGTGGCTGACACCTGCACTTCTTCCAGCGATACCTCGGTATCGGTTAGTATAAAGTTTACTACCGTGGCTTCGTCGGCTTTTACTTCGGCGGTGTGGGTCTGGGCGGTGTAGCCAATGAATGACACCTCGACGGTATAAGTGGCCGGTGACAGATTGTTAATCTGGAAATACCCTGCTTCGTCGGTAATGGCTCCGCGACTAAGGCCGGTTAAAACAATGTTGGCTCCGCGAACGGGTTGTCTGGTGCGGGCGTCTGTTACCTTGCCCACAATAGTACCCAAATGGGCAAAGGCGGTTGTGGCCGTTAATAGTTGTAAGAATAGTAGAGGTTTGAAAAACTTCATAAGTTGTTTGCGTGATGAAATGCGGGTTGTGCCTATGGGTTACAAAAATAAATACTTAATTTGAAAGATGATAGGCTATTGGCAGAAGTGTAGGAAGAATTGTGGTTGATATAGGGTTAAGGGGCTTACAAGACCTTCAACCACCCCGGCATTTTTCAAGACCCTGTGTTGAAAAATGCCACCCCTCCTTGAAAAAAGGAGGGGAAATTGCTAGAACGTATCAAACACATCATTTAGATTTAGTTAAAAAGGTTCCCCTTTAGGGGCTAGGGGGTGATATCATGAAAATAGCATTAGCACAAACACGCGCCGTGAAGGGGGGCGATAAAGCTATGGTGCATTACCCATTTGAAGAATTGTTAAAAAATTTGTGATTAACTATATCCCGTTAGGGATGATATATCTGTAGTAAAGCTTTGAATAATGTTTTTGTATCCCTTCGGGATAGTATATTAGTAACGGAGAATTAATATACCGTCCCTGACGGGACTTTATTTGGTTTGTCTTTGTATTGTTTTCTACTGATATACCGTCCCTGACGGGACTTTATTTGGTTTGTCTTTGTGTCGTTTTCTGGCGAGTGTTGTTAAATGTCAGAAGGGCATTGACAAAACTCCACAATTGTTAAACTTTACCGTATGCCTTTGTTGATGGTGAATTGTTTGCCGCAGTTGGATGGGAAAGAAGGGGGTTTGGTGGTGGCGGTGTAGCGTTTATTGAATTTGGTAGAGCCGAATTGCAATGCGGCTCATCGACGAATTTGTTTATGCCTGAATCGTTGCTTGTATGTTCTGCACCTGAAAACATTTTTATTTATTAGACAGCCCTCTGAAGACGCACGCAGTGCGGCTGTACCGGTATATATCTTTATGTTTTCAAGCCCGAATATTTTTTCAAAACCATGCTTATAATATAAGCATAAATGTTTATATTTGGTGTAAATTAAATCTGCATGACTGAGAAAGAATACTACCAACTACGGTCGACAACCGGGCGTGACAGGGTATTCAGAACCCCGAAAGCCCTGATTGAAGCCTGCAATGAATATTTCAGATGGTGCTCAGATAATCCGCTGCTGGAAGAGAAGGTTTTTCAGCATCAGGGGCGGCCTGTTTCTGCTGATATCAGGCGTATGCGCCCGTTTACGCTGGAGGGGCTCTGCAATTTTATCGACATCAGCCTGGGTACTTTTAAAACTTATGAAGCACGCCAGGAATTTGCCTCTACCACTGCCCGTATACGGCAGATAATTGATAATCAGCAGTTTGAGGGGGTGGCTTCGGGGCTGCTCAATGCCAATATAATAGCCCGCAAACTGGGCTTGGTTGATAAAAAAGACCATACGTCGGGCGGAGAAAGTATAAACAGAGGTTTTTTTGATTTTCTGAAGGAAACATCAGCGAGGGATGAAGATGAATGAAAACTATGAACTGGCCGCTAAGGCCAAAATCATAGAGTGGCGACAGGATTGGTGTTTGTTTGCGCGTGAAGCGCTGGGTGTGCATCTGGATGCTGAGCAGGAGGCCATTCTGCGGTCGGTGCAGGTGTATCCGCGCACCAGTGTGGCTTCGGGTACAGCCCGTGGCAAAGACTTTGTGGCGGCTGTGGCTGCTATCTGCTTTATGTACCTGACCCCCAAATGGAACGAAAAAGGTGAGCTGATTGCCAACACAAAGGTGGCTATGACAGCCCCCACCGAACGACAGGTGAAGAACATCTGTGTGCCGGAGGTTGCCCGCTTGTTTAACCGCGCGCGCAGCCGGGGCATTGAGTTGCCCGGCAAGTTGACGGCCTTTGATATACGCACAGACCACGAAGAGTGGTTTCTGACGGCTTTCAGGGCTGACCCGCACCGGCACGAGTCGTGGTCGGGTTTTCATGCAGTTAATACCATGTTTGTGGTTACGGAGGCATCGGGGATTCTGGATGATACCTTTGCGGCTATTGAGGGCAATTTGCAGGGAAACTCACGGATGCTGATTGTGTTTAATCCTAATACCACTATCGGTTACGCTGCCCGCAGCCAGAAAGGCGAACGTTGGGCGAAGTTCAGGCTTAATTCTTTAACTGCCCCCAATGTGGTGCAAAAGCAGGTGATTATACCCGGGCAGGTAGATTATCGCTGGGTAAAAGACAAGATTGAAAACTGGTGCAGCATTATACAGGCCAGTGATTTTAACGAAACGCTTGATGATTTTCAGTTTGAGGGGGTATGGTACAGGCCGGAAGATAATTTCCGCAAGAAAGTACTGGGGCGGTTTCCGAAAGTAGCGGAAGACAGCCTGATTCCGGAAATATGGATTGAGCTGGCACAGAAACGATGGGCGGAGTATCATCAGTCGCATGGGTTGGAGAGCAATTACCCGGAGCAATTACGACTGGGCGTTGATGTAGCCGGAATGGGGCGCGACAGCACCGTATTTTGTTACCGATATGGCAACATTGTAAAGCAATTTACCATGGCCAACAGCGGCGGCACCGCCGACCACATGGAGGTGGCCGGAAAAATTGTGTCGGTATTGCAGCATGATGCCCACGCCATGAGCCTGATAGATACCATTGGCGAGGGGGCAGGGGTGTATGCACGTATAGCAGAGCTGGGTTTTAAAGCCAGAGCTTTGTCTTGCAAGTATAGCGAGGCCGCCAGTGATACCAGAGGAGAAAAGCTGACAGACCTGACTGGCCAGTACACTTTTGCCAACATGCGGGCGTATTTGTTCTGGGCGGTGAGGGATTGGCTGAACCCTAAGAATAACCAACACGCGATGTTGCCACCGGGCTTCGCGCTGACAGAGGAGGCAACAGAGATACGATGGAGGTTTCAGAGCAATGGGGCGATTATCATAGAGCCGAAAGAAGAAATCAGAAAACGCCTCGGCAGAAGTACCGATGCTTTTGATGCCCTGGCCAATACGTTTTATCCGGTTAGGGTGAGCAGGCGGGTGAAGAATCTGGCGAATTTATTTTAATGCAGCCCCTAGCCGAAACGTCGGACCGCCCTAAAGGGGAATGAAAAACAGAGTATCGGCACCCAGAATGACCATCACACTTCCACAATGCCAAATTTACGTTCAGGCGATTGGGTGTCTTGCAGATAAAAGGCTGTTGGAGTTGCGCCTGTAAATTCTTTGTAGTCGCGCACCAGATGCTGGTAGTCGTAATAACCGCAGTCGAGCGCAATACTCAGCCAGTCTTTATGGGGGTAGGCGTTTTTCATCCGGAAGGCTTTGTCGAACCGGATGATGCGGGCAAAGTATTTGGGGTTAATGCCCATCCGTTCGTTGAAGTTGCGTTCCAGTTGTTTGGCGCTGAGGCAGGCTTCTTTGGCCAGTTGGTCTAATGTGTAGCCGCTCGGGTTTTCAAGCATCACCAAACCCAGCTTATCGATAGGGCGCAGCTGGTAGGTGGATTTGATAAGCAAAGACATGAGGTAATTTTCAACAGCCGGAATCATGGCAGGATAATGGCTGATATTGGCCAGTTGTTCGTTCAGTCTGCCCAATTCGGCGCCCAGAACGGCTTCAGCGTCCAGGTATTGATTGGTAAGATGGAAACTTGGAATACCCGTGAGGCGGTAAAACCCACCCGGTTGAAAAACCACCTGTATCAGCAGAAATTCTTGTCCGACCTGCCTTTGGTTCACGACGCTTTGCTGACCTATAATCGCCGATTTTACCGATCTTAATGGTTTACCGTTGGCATAGCTTACCTGCTCGGGGTCTCGCGGATAAAACGCCAGTGTTATTTCGGGGCGCGGAGGGTAAGCCTTTACCGGAGCCGTATCGGTAAATGAAAAATTCAGAAACCGATACACCCTTACGTGCTGCCTCAGCGCAAACCCCGGCGGTATGTCATAAAAAAATGGCATGGCTTGCAAACATGGGTATGTTAACAAAGATAAGCATTTTTTATAAAGAAATGGGCGGGCCCAGTACTTTCATGCCGTGTTCGTGGTGCAATTTGTCTATGGCCTCGCGGGTGGGTGGCCCCTGGGCGGCAGATACTTTTTTAAAAAACTCTTCCAGTTTACCGGCAGGGTTCAGGAAGTAAATCATTTTGCCTTTGTCGGTCAGTTGCAGCCAGGTGTGAGGTATATTTCGGGGCAAAAAAATGGTGTCACCCGCTTTCAGGGTTGAGCGTTCGTCGCCCACCTGGAAGAGGTATTCACCCTCTATCACATAGAAGGTTTCATCCTGATACAGATGTACATGCAGCGATGGCCCGGTTTTCTGGTAGCCTGTGTATTCAAATACCGAAAGCTCGCCGTCGGTGTCTTTGGCAGATATTTTAACATCGTTGGGGTTTACACCTTTAAATGGCGTGGGCTGGTTGAAGCGGTCTTTACCGGCCGGCACTGTAAAACTTTTGGCAGCGCGGGCTTTGCCGGTGTAAGGGGCAACCATGATGGGCATAGATGCCAGAGAGGCCTGAATGAATTTTCTGCGTTGCATATCAGATGCTGTTTTAGGTTCAATATGCCAGCAAAGATGGTTGGTTGAAACGATTGGTTAGTGGTAAGAAATGGACATTTAAGCATAGCCTGATGAAAGATTTGAAATATTGCCACTATGAACACAAATGACACTAGGTATCACAATTTTAAATCGTGAAACATGGTGTATCCTTAGCGTACCTTGTGGCTATCCTGTCTCACAATTTTATTCTAATAAATATGCTTATAATATAAGCACAAAATGGTATATTTACTAAAAAAACACAACTAAATGAAAGTATTTGAAATTGCTGAGACTGACGACATTGAGGCGTTGGTGAAGTTCTTGAAAGGCGCTGTGAGCCAACCCGATATTGAGAAACTGAAAGCGCAGTATCAGGTGGCTGAACACCCGGTATTTGATTTGCACAAACGCCCCGACCGCAAGGTGCTGAAAGAAGACGGCAGCTTTGACCGCTGGGATTCTGTGAATCGCCTCGGGCTGCCTATCCAGAAAAAAATTGTGGGGGCATCGGTGGCATTTCTGTTCGGGAATCCGGTAAAACTGGTTTGTCAGACTAAAAATGAGGCTGAGGCACAGGCGCTTGGTCTGGTAAAAAAAGTACTGCAGGCCAATAAGATGGATAGTTTTAACCGCAAAATTGCCCGCGATTTGTTGAGAGCTACTGCCGTGGCCGAGGTTTGGTTTGTAAGCGGCGAAAGTACCGACCGCAAGCATAATGACTACGGCTTTGAAACGCCTTACCGGATAAAGGTGCTGAAACTAAGCCCCTGGGACGGCGACGGGCTGTATCCTTGCTTTAATAGCTATGGCGATCTGGTGGCGTTTTCGCGTGCGTATAGCCTTTACCGTGATAACAGGGAAGTTGCGTTTTTTGAGGTGTTTACCGACGAAGAATATAAGCTATTTGAGAAAACCGGCGACGGCTGGCTGGAAAGGGAGTCGGCGGTGAATAGCATCGGGAAGGTTCCGGTTATTTTTGCACAGGAAGAGCAGGCCGACTGGGCAGATGTGCAAACGGCTATTGAGCGGCTGGAGCATTTGCTCAGCAATTTTGCCGATACCAACGACTACCACGGCAACCCCAAGATTTTTATTGAAGGCGAAATTGAGGGCTTTGTAAAAAAAGGAGAGTCAGGGGCGATTATACAGGGCGAGAAGGGCTCGAAGGCCTCATACCTGAGCTGGGACCACGCGCCGGAGTCTATCAGACTGGAAATTGAAACGCTCTTTAAGGTGATTTATTCTTTCACCCAAACGCCGGATATTTCGTTTGATACTTTGAAGGATTTAAAGCAGGGGATATCGGGCGTGGCCTTGGAAATGCTGTTTATGGATGCCCACCTGAAAGTGCAGGAGAAACGGGAGATTTTTGATGAATACCTGCAACGCCGCCTGAGCCTGGTAAAAGCACATATTGCCTGGCTGAAACCTGAACTGAAAACTACGCTGGGGGCAATGGATATCCGCCAGGAAATTACACCGTATCTGATTAACGACCTCGACAGCCTGGTGCGGAACATGAAAAGCGCAGTGGGTGGCAAAGCTATTCTTTCTCAGAAAACGGCTATTGAGAAATCGGGCCTTGTGGCGGACGCCGGGTTGGAGTGGGAGCGGATTAAGAGTGAGGAAGGGGTAGGGAAAGTTGGGTAGTAGGTGTAGTTGAATACGTTCAAAGCTCTTTTTAAGGCCTTAACCACCGCATCGGCGGTCCGACCCGTCAATTTTCCCAACTTTTGTTGGGAAAATTGCCACCCCTCCTTTAAAAGGAGCGACCGTCGCACGGGGGAAATTTTAAGCAAAGAACCAATAACTTTTATCTTACTCTTTCCCTTTCTTCATTCTCATTATTCCTGTTAATGCTCTTGGTGTTTTTTCCGAAACTGCGGGAGTAGGTGAGGCGGATGACCCGGTAAAAGGCGGTTTCGTCTTTGTATTTTGATTCGCTTCTGATGTTAAAAGCAATGGGCGCAACGCTGCCGATGTGGGTGTATATGGAAAAGGTCTGGAAGAGGTCTGGTAGTGACAGTTGGAATGTGCCTTTGTCGCCTTTCAGTTTTTTGGCAATGCCCAGGTTTACCACGCCGAAGCCTTTCAACTTGTTGGCTCCGTCAAGAAAGGCAAAGTTCTGCCAGCCCGAGAGTTCAACCTCAAAGTTTCGGGGCAGGCTGATGGTTTGGGTGAAGTTCAGGTTCTGGTACACATACGTTTCTGTGGCGGGGCGCAGGGTGTACGATATTTTGTATCGGCGCAGGGCGGTGGTGCTGCCGAGGTTTAATTTCCACCAGTTTGTTAACTGTATCGGTGCGTTCAGGTTGAGGGTGATACTTTTCTGGTAATCAAGGTTTTGGGGTGATGACACGCCGATGTCATTCTGCGGGTTGGCTGTAATCTGGTAGCGCAGTATCGGGTGCAAATCGTACTGAAAAGTTAGTCCGGCGCTGAAACCTTTGAAGCTGTATTCTGCCTTCAGCGCATCGGTGAGGGTTGGTTTTAGCAGCGGATTCCCCGAAAAAACAAAGGTGGCATCGTTATAAAACAGGTTAGAGATTAAATCGGTATAGGCAGGGCGGCTGATGCGCCTGCTGTATTTAAAGCTGAGGTTGGTATGCGCATTGGGCGCGTAAGTGTATAGCACCGACGGGAAAAACTGCGCAATAGTAAAGGCCTCATGGCTGGTGCTGATGTGGCGTTGCCAGTATTCATACCGTATGCCTGCCTGCAGGTTTGCCTTCGGGTTGAGCGTAAAACGGCTTTGCGCATAGGCGGCCAGAATCTGCTCGTTGCCGTGAATATTGCTTTGGGTGCGGGGGTCAATTTCCCAGGCGTCGCTCACTTTGCGTTCTACGTTGCTATCGTTGGCGTTGCGGGCATAACTGGCTTTCAGCCCTGTTTCCAGCCTTATTTTGTGTGAAACATCAAGGATATAATCAGCCTTAAAAACCCCTACCTGAATGGTTGAGTGGCTTTGGCCACGGTTACCATAGTTGAAAATAGGGTTAGTGGGGGGGATGTCGGTTCCGGATTCGTCGTAATACCGGTACGTAACCAGCGTGGGGCTGGTGTTCCGGTAGCCGATATAACTGGCATCTACATTCAATTGCGCGCGTGATGAAAACTTGTGATTGATGTAGACCGATGATATGAGATTCTGTAACCCGGATGTGCCGTCTGATAGCCCTGTTGAGCCCAGAAAACTGCTGTCGGGCATGATTCTGTCGCCCAGTATGGCTACCCGGTTATGGCTTTTGGAAGCCGAAAAGGTGAGTTCGGCACCGATGGTGGTATTTGTAACAGGGTGGTATTCGGCGGCCAGATTCAGGTTATGCGATTGCTGGCTGCGGTCGGTTAAGCCTCCGAACTCAGTACTATTCAAGCCGCCCATAAACGGAAAATCTGCTGTGCCATGCCCGCGGTAGCCCGAGTAACTATGGTTATGCCCAAACGCATAAGCTACATTGAGACTGGCTTTTTTGAATCCGCGCGACAGGCTAATGGCCGTCTGCGCTTTTTCGCGGTAGCCGTATCCGGCAGTGGCCGACAGGTTGATGCGTGTGCCTTCGTTTTCATTCTTTTTAAATACAATGTTGATGATACCCGCGCCGCCGTCGGCATCATATTGAGCCGTTGGCGAGGTTATCAGCTCAATTTTTTCGATGTTTTCGGCAGGGGTGCTTTCCAGCAGCGCCATGAGTTCGTCCATTGCCATCTGGATACGCCGTCCGTTGAATAAGACGGTTACACCGGCTTGTCCGTTCAGGCTGAACTGGTTATTGCGGCGGTCGGATATCACACCGGGTAGCCGTTCTAACACCTGCATGGCATTGCTGCCTTTGGTCATGAGGCTGCTTTGGATGTTGATAATCTTGCCGATGGGCGTATGCTGAATGAGTTCTTTGCGTGCCGATACCATTACTTCATTGAGGGTGTTGTTTTCGTCTATCAATTGTATAACAGGCATGGCCAGTGGGGTATCAGCAGAACTGAAACCGGGCGATTGATAGGTATGATAGCCGATACTGCTGATACGCAGAAAGAACGTACCCTTTTGGGTGGGGTTCAGGCGGAAGCCTCCGTTTTCGTCTGTTGTGGTGCCGCTTATGATGGTTGAATCCTGCACTGAAAGCAATACCACGTTGGCAAACGGAACGGCTTCGGCTTTGGTGGTAACTACCCTGCCCGTGATTTGTGCCAGCAGCGGATAAGACAGAAGGCTTGACAGTGTTAGCAATAGCGTTTTCATATATCTTGAATTTTATTCAAGTTTAGAAAACTGTTGCCTGGGATTTATTGAGAATTGACGAACTGCAGGTGGGGGTTGATGAAATGTAGCCCCAGCCGATATGGCAGGCCACCCTAAAGGGGAGTTAATTGTGCTACTTTGAGTACTTAGAGTACATTCTGGCTGTAATCTTTTGCCACTAGGTACACTAAAGCACTATGTTTCACTATTGGTATTTGGGGCGAACTCAGGGGTTACAGGAACAATATTTGTAGTAAATCTTCAAAAAAATATTAGGTATACAGAGTATAATAATCATCATATAGTTCAATTACATCAGGGTCATTGTGTATTTTGCAATTTTCTAAAAGATTTATTATTTCCTCTCTAAAACCTATATAATCAAGAAGCTCGTATGCTCTCCTATAAGCCCAAAAGCTTTCGTGTGGTTCTTTTGTATCAATCTCAAATAACATTTCCTTGATTGCCGTATAGAGTCTATCTTTTAACCAATCATTCTCGATCATTTTAATTACTGGTCTAGCAGATAAAATGGATGTCGGGTTACCTAATAAGGCATGGTCAAGTAGCTCATGAAAAAATTCTTTAATCAGTTGCCGATCATCATGTATCAGACTTTGTAAAAGATATATAAAATATCTTGCATCGGGAGAATTCAGGATTTTTCTTCCTAAATATTTAAAATCACTGTTCTTAATGAGCCTTTGTGAGTAAACATAATATTCGTCACTAATTTTCTCAAGTTCTTCCCACTGTTTAAAAATTTCTTTTTCTTCTTCTTTTTCCATATAATTTTAAGTTTTGTTAATAATGTTCTTTTATTAATATACGCATTTTTCTTTAAAAATCAAAATGTGTTTGGGGTTTTAGGATTTGAATTCGGAAAAATTGTGGCTATATTTTTTTGCCACTACGTACACTAAGGTAACACGATGTTTCACAATTAGTATTTGCGGCGAACTGGAAGTTCGCGCCACATGGGCAAACATTCAGCAACCGCAAAATAAAAATAACTTGCTTGGTTGGGGTTGCGTTTAGATATTTAGGTAATTATGTTCTCTTCGCTATGTAACTCATGCTTTGCAATGAAAACTCAAACGGCCTGCCTCGTATCTGGATTTTTCTTTTTGTTGTCGGCTGCTCCTCTATTTGGTCAGCAACCTGTAAATGCGAATACCAAAAAGATTCTGGAGATTAAAGATTGGAAGTCTTTTTCGCAGAAATATCCGACTTTACTGGATACCTCCAGATTCATAGCATTCGCGTATGTAAAAAATGAGGCAGACGATATTGTCAGTATCCAAAGGCAGGATACGGTGGTATCGAAGAAAGCCGTGCAGGAAATTTTAAAATATAATCAGAACAAAGGCAAGTATGAACTCGGGTTTACGCTGATTGAAAAAAGCAGTATTTTGCAGGATGGGAAGTTAAGCTACGACAAGGTATTGCAGGAAATTAAAGCTCAGACCATGACAGTGTATCAGGACGTGCCGATAATCAAGCCTCCGAACTATGTGCCCACGCCTGTAACTCCGGCTGCTAATAATGCCAATCAGATTGATACAAAATTAAATGAGCTGAAAACCAGAATTGATAGTTTATGGAAGATAGTTTACCCGACCAGAAATCCATCTGAATGGCGGAATCTCGAAATTGATTTGTGTAAAACCAAAGCAGAAAGGCTTAAATACAGAACAAACATGATTGGATTACTGACAAAATTAAAAGATGGCCAATGAAAACTACCTTTTTCTTTTTTGCATTCCTGTGTGTTTTGGGGTGGCAAAGCTGCTTTGCTCAGGATACCACAGTTAAATCATTAGAGGCGCTTTACAAGCAGTATGTAGCATCAAAGCCTGATTCTGCTGTAGAGCCTGCGGCATTAGATTCGCTCGATTCTGCTATTACTGCCGCTATCAAAAGACTTCAATTTGAGTCAGTGAAGGTCGCGCATGACCATTATGTCCAACAATTGGCCTATACACAGAAGGTGTATGATTTTCAGGCGTTGTCGTCCAGAATTATCTTTACCTTTGTGCTACTGATTGTATTCTGCGGCCTGGCATTTGCTGCCATACAGTTTTATAAGTCTATGAAAGTGGTTAACAAGGAAGACCCAACCAATGTTGAGATTTCGCTCAGCGGGGTAAAGGTAAGTTCTTCTATACTGGGGGTTATTATACTGGTAATATCGCTGGCGTTTTTTTATTTGTACCTCATTTATGTGTATCCGATAAAACAGGTAGATACCGAGCCGAAGGGGCGCCCGCAGGAGGTAAAAAAATAAGGCCTGCCCGTGCCGGTCAAGGGGCTACTTCTCATCCATATCATTGGTTTCTATTTCAGACACTTCGCGCCCGTGTGGGGTATTGGGGTCTGTTTGCGTATAGCTAAAACCGTCAGCAGCGGGCTTGGGGGCTTCGTCGGGCAGGTCTTCGTCTTCCAGGTTTTCGTCGGCCAGTTGTTCTTCATCTGCTATGGCTCCGCCGTTATAAGTTGTACCATGACCGGGATTCAGAAAAAAATTAAGAAATCTGAATTGATACATCAGTGCCGGAGCCAGGGCCAAAAAATGTAGACTTTTCATAATTGGGTTGATTTAATAAAGTTTGAGCCAAAAAAACTATACCACCGGTTTAGTGTTTTTGGGTATCGGGCGGCAGAAATGAGGCCGGTTTCAATACAGTATATGTTTATCTATAAAATATCTGTACTTTTGCGGCAGTAGTTTTCTTCTATAAACAGTAAAAAGAACAGAATATGTCTGAGTTTCCGCCTTGTCCGAAATGTAAATGTGAGTATGTGTATCCGAGCGATGGTATGCTGATATGCCCTGAATGTTTTTATGAGTGGAACCCTGAGGAGGCAGAAGTTGAAGAGGGCGCAGCGAAAATACTGGATGCCAACGGCAACGAGCTGAAAGACGGCGACACCGTAGTAATAGTAAAAGACCTACCCGTAAAAGGAGCGCCTAAAGCCTTAAAAGCCGGCACGAAAGTAAAGAATATACGCCTTACCGACGGCGACCATAACATTGACTGCAAGATTGACGGCTTTGGCGCCATGAGCCTGAAGTCGGAGTTTGTGCGCAAGGCGTAAAGGAAACACCAGCCGATAGAACGAACTGCTCGAAATGGGAGGGGTGGTAATTACTTTTTATTGAGGGCTTAGTGTTGCTGGTATACGTTTTTTTTGCTTTATTTTGTAAAAAATATTCGAATCATAATGGCAAAGATAGCTTTTGTTGCTTTGTTATTGGCCGGGATGGCTTGTAGTAAAGAAAACAGCCCAGAGGAGTGTGTAGAAAAGCCAAACAATGGACGGGTTTGCGATTTGGTTTATAACCCTGTGTGTGGCTGTAATAACAAAACCTACGGCAATGCCTGCGATGCTGAAGCCCATGGCATAACGAAGTATACGTTGGGGAAGTGTACGCCCCCAGCCCCTAAAGGGGTGTAAGAATGCCAATTACCTCCACTTGCACCGAATGAAGTGGTACGCCACCCGATCGGTGGCTATCTAAATAAAGGATTTTTCAATTATTAATACCAACCATGCGACGTCGGTTTAAGTTGGCACTTTAATAAACAGACCTTGTTTGAATAGACAGCGACCGCGCGGCGGTCCGCCTTAATCGCTGGTACTTCATTGGATTCCTACATGGTGCGATTAAAAGTGCCCCTACGTGTCGGCAAGTATGACCCGAATACGCCATTTCAATTCCTACATGGTGCGATTAAAAGTGAAAACCTTTCGGTGGGTGGCTCTCTGTACCTGCGGTTTCAATTCCTACATGGTGCGATAAGAAGGATGACCTGACCGAATCTTATATAATAGGCAAGCGCGGTTTCAATTCCTACATGGTGCGATTAATGGAGAAGCACAATTAGGGTTAATCCTGAATTTTTAACTGTTTCAATTCCTACATGGTGCGATTAATGGTTTATCTTGCTATTAGGCTTTATTCTTTTTGCCGGGTTTCAATTCCTACATGGTGCGATTAATGGATAGTGCGATTTATCAGGCTTGCCGTCGCGGTCTTTGTTTCAATTCCTACATGGTGCGATTAAAAGGGATGTGCAGCTACGCATTGCATCACGCATATTAAGTTTCAATTCCTATATGGTGCGATTAAAAGGTTTAACCTTGCAGTATTACAGATTACATTATCCCAGTTTCAATTCCTACATGGTGCGATTAAAAGGGAACTACATTGGTACCCTCTAAGTTTTCGGCAATTGGTTTCAATTCCTACATGGTGCGATTAAAAGAGTCTACAACGGGAGAAAGGAAGCAACCGAAACAAGTTTCAATTCCTACATGGTGCGATTAAAAGGGGGTACACTTAATACAATAGGTGTAACCGTGCGTTTCAATTCCTACATGGTGCGATTAATGGTTCAAGAGAGAAATAATAATAACAAAAGATGAGTTGTTTCAATTCCTACATGGTGCGATTAATGGAAATATCTGCCTTGTAAACGTCCGAAAGCAGGAAATGTTTCAATTCCTACATGGTGCGATTAATGGAATACGGCATACGTCAAGCGCGAAAGACAAGCTGAAGTTTCAATTCCTACATGGTGCGATTAATGGGATACGGAGTGTAGGCGTTGTAGATAAAAAGTACTCGTTTCAATTCCTACATGGTGCGATTAATGGTTTAAGGAATAAAAATGCTTTTATAGCTAAAGGGTGTTTCAATTCCTACATGGTGCGATTAATGGCAACAATAAATAACGAGCATAAAATATTTGTTTTAAAGTTTCAATTCCTACATGGTGCGATTAATGGTGCTTGGCAACGCAGTAACAGACGACATAGTAGAAAGTTTCAATTCCTACATGGTGCGATTAATGGGCATCCGCTGAATCTGATAAGACCCTTAAGGCACTTAGTTTCAATTCCTACATGGTGCGATTAATGGGGTTAAAATAAGCCTTTACTTTTGCTTTCTCTATTTGTTTCAATTCCTACATGGTGCGATTAATGGAAGCGCACAAAGGTATGCAAGGTACAGGTTATGTAGAGTTTCAATTCCTACATGGTGCGATTAATGGAATTAGCTGCAAACTTGTGCGAAATTCCGGGGATTTGTTTCAATTCCTACATGGTGCGATTAATGGTTTTGGTGATTACCAGGATCTGCTTTTAACTGAAATGTTTCAATTCCTACATGGTGCGATTAAAAGTTTAACTAGCAATTGGCGACAAGTCGAAAAGGTAATGTTTCAATTCCTACATGGTGCGATTAATGGTATGTATAAAAAATCAGGTGGCGTAATTGTAACGGAGTTTCAATTCCTACATGGTGCGATTAATGGCAGAATTTCAGGACTGTTGCTACACGCTTCAACCCAGTTTCAATTCCTACATGGTGCGATTAATGGTTCATGGCGCGATAATGTTTTTTATGGCTACCGCGGTTTCAATTCCTACATGGTGCGATTAATGGGAGGGCTATATTGATTATGTGAACGGTAGAGCTGAGTTTCAATTCCTACATGGTGCGATTAATGGTCAGTCCGGCCACACCATCCGTAAATGGCGTTAACAGTTTCAATTCCTACATGGTGCGATTAATGGAATATTGTTCAATTTAAACTTTAAAAATTAAGAAAAGTTTCAATTCCTACATGGTGCGATTAATGGTAAGTTACAAATTAGGTTACAAATTGTAAAAGCCGAGTTTCAATTCCTACATGGTGCGATTAAAAGTCCTTCAACTACTTCAGACCCTAGTGCTGTGTTTAGTTTCAATTCCTACATGGTGCGATTAAAAGAGAGAAAGCGCCATTGACGAAGAGGCATAATGATTTGTTTCAATTCCTACATGGTGCGATTAAAAGGTCTTCATCTGTTATGCCATGGGTTGCAGTTGCGTCGTTTCAATTCCTACATGGTGCGATTAAAAGTCTCCGGTTGTTTCAAGGTCTATTACCGCCAGAGGTGTTTCAATTCCTACATGGTGCGATTAAAAGTACCCAAACCTCTATATAAACATCTTGCGTTTCCATGTTTCAATTCCTACATGGTGCGATTAAAAGCACACACAGAAAATGAGCATAATAACAAGAATTTTGTTTCAATTCCTACATGGTGCGATTAAAAGACTCCGTTGAATTTCCAGTCTTTCTTTAATATACTAGTTTCAATTCCTACATGGTGCGATTAAAAGAAGAGAAATTAAGAACAGAATTGGCTGCTGAAAATAAGTTTCAATTCCTACATGGTGCGATTAAAAGGTACGGTATTGATTGTAGATTTGAGTCTACTGAAAGTTTCAATTCCTACATGGTGCGATTAAAAGAAACTTTAAACTGGATGTCAAATGGCATGAATGGCGTTTCAATTCCTACATGGTGCGATTAAAAGTCCGTTCGTCTTTAATGTAGTTGAATTCGCTTTCTTTGTTTCAATTCCTACATGGTGCGATTAAAAGGTTTGCATTCATTTTTAAATATACAAGTCGCACATTTGTTTCAATTCCTACATGGTGCGATTAAAAGTGAAATTGTACACTTTAGATCCGATTTTCTCATTGGTTTCAATTCCTACATGGTGCGATTAATGGTAAAACGAGCTTAAACTCAGGCAGACAATGTGCGCGGTTTCAATTCCTACATGGTGCGATTAATGGCGGTGCCTGACTATCAATAAAACCAATTTCTGATTGTTTCAATTCCTACATGGTGCGATTAATGGCCCAAAACCCCGAGGTTTTTAAGATAGTTGCCTCGCGGTTTCAATTCCTACATGGTGCGATTAATGGCCGTTTTGAAAGGGGCTTTGCAGGTGCTATTTTAGGGGTTTTTGAGGAGAAATCCAAATAAAAAAGTCGTCGACCTCCAATATTAGGTTTTTCCCTTATCATCGACGACAACCTGATGCCCGTCTGCAAACTAACGAAGGTAGTAATTTATTAGAATATACGATGCGGTGTTCGGTTTCTGCATTTCATCATCTATTTAATACCATACGTCAATCAGGGTTTGGGGGGTGGGAGATTATCTGTATCTTAGGGCTATTGATTGTTAAGGCTTTATTGATGCAAAACTGGTTTTTCAGATATAAACTCCATCATATTCCGTTCTGGATAGGGTATCATCTGCTCTGGATGCTCATTAACGTGGGTAACCTGCACGATGCCTTCGCGTATCTTTTTCTGGGGCCGCTGCCGGTTAAGTTTCTGGGTTATATTGTTTTTCAGGCACTGGGCGCCTATTTTAATCTGTATTATCTTATCCCGCGGTTTTTGTACGTGGGGGCTTACCGCACTTACATTGCGCTGGTTATTATTACTATTCTGGTTTGTTCGGCTCTGATTACGGGCGGGTATTATCTGGCTCCGTATTTCTCGGGTCTCAGTTTTTATGAGATGTTTGGTCGCCCGCCATCCGACTACCCGTTTATTTTCGCTATCAATGCGCTGCCGTCAACAGCGGCCAGCATGACTTTGGCCATGAGCGTAAAGCTGGGCAAAAACTGGCTGGAAGCCGAGAAGAAAAGGCTCACGCTCGAAAAAGATAACCTGGAAACAGAGCTGAAATACCTGAAATCGCAGATTAATCCGCACTTTTTGTTCAATACCATTAATTCTATTTTTGTGCTGATACACAAAAACCCCGACAGGGCGTCGGAGTCGCTCGCTTCGTTTTCAGAGATGCTGCGGTATCAGCTTTATGAGTGTAACGACGAGGAGATTCCGCTCAGCAAAGAACTGCATTTTGTAGAGAATTTTATTGAACTGGAGTCGCTGAGGCTGAACGAAAACCAGACCGATTTGCAGTTTGAGATTAACCACGCATCGGCGCAGGGCGTTCGCATCGCTCCGTTTATGTTGCTGCCTTTTGTTGAGAACGCCTTCAAGCATGTGTCGAAGGGCAAAGGGCGGCCGCATTTTATACGGATGTGCCTGGCAGTAAAGGGGCATCAGACCCTTGAAATGCAGATTGAAAACAGCAGAAATGATGCACCTGCCACTGCACACGGGATAGGCTTAAAGAATGTGGAACGGCGGCTGAATCTGGTGTATCCGCATAGGCATAAATTATGGATTGATACTGACAAACAAACGTATCAGGTAAACCTGACCATAGATTTGAAATGAAACTCAGGTGTGTCATTGTAGACGACGAACCACTGGCGGGCGAGGGCCTGCTGAAATACATGGAGGTAATTGATTACCTTGAGGCTGTGGCTGTGGCTGAGAATCCGCTTGAGCTGAACAAAATACTGGAAAATGAGGCCATAGACCTGATTTTTATGGATATTCAGATGCCCCACATGACGGGGCTGGACTTCCTGAAAATTAAACCTAAGCTGCCTATGGTGATTATTACCACAGCCTACCCCAACTATGCGCTGGAGGGGTTTCAGTTTGATGCCGTTGATTACCTGCTGAAACCCATTACTTTTAACCGTTTCTACAAAGCCACCAACAAGGCGCGCGAACTGCATGAGCTGAAAAATAGAAAGGCCGGAAACCACACCGTAAGCGCCGAGCCAGACTACCTGTTTATTAAGTGCGAAAGCAAGTATGAGAAGATACTGATAGACGAGATTCTATTTGTGCAGGCCCTGCAAAATTATGTAATGATATACACCAGCCGGGGTAAGTACATGACACTGCTGCCACTGAAAGCGGTGGAGGAATACCTGGACCCTCATAGATTTCTACGGGTGCATAAGTCTTATCTGGTGGCAAGGGCCAAAATAGCGAGCATTGAAAACAATGACCTGACGATTGGGGGGCATCTGATACCGGTGAGCCGAACCATGCGCGAGCAGGTGATTGAGCTGGTGGTGAAGAGTAGGCTGTTGAGTAAATAGTGAAGTTATTTTTTGAATGTCGATCGCAGAATGCCGAATGTAATTGCAGAAGGCATGGGGCAGATGGGTAAATTTTTTAACCACGGAGTGTCACTAAGTTTAAAGCACAGAGTGTCACGGAGTGAGTTTAGAACTGAATATACAGTTTCGTGTCTTGCTCAGAGAAACTCTGTGGTTAAAATATGTCAATTAATTCTGCTCAATTTTACAAATACTTCATCTCTATATGCTTTACTTCGCCCTTGCCGCCGGGTTTGCCTGATACATTGAGGCCTACACGGGGGGCTCTGTCCCAACGGGGAAGCCATAAAGTGTCTACTTCTGCCAGTTTGTTGCTGCCATCGGTTTTTTCGCCTTTTATTTCCCAACTGAATTCATAAAAACGGCCGTTGTAGCTTTGCAGTTTCAGAGTTATTTCTTTGTTGGTCTGGGGTATCTCCTGCGTTTTTATTACCTCATGCACGCCGTCTTTAACGCGCCATAGCTGCACCGTATTCTGCATTATTCCGTAGCCTAAGGCGTTGTTGGCATCGCCGTAAATGACAATGTTCTGCATTACGTCAGCCTTTGGCAGCACCTGTGCCGAGAAAGCAAAACTTCCATTTTTGATATTGAAACCAATGAAGTTTCCGGTTTGGGTAGTGTTGCTGTTTTCAATCTGTAGTGTTCCGTTTTGAACTGCATAAGCAGGTTTTGGCTGGCGCACATCGAATATCCATCGCAGATTAGGTATATTCTTGCTGAAATCTACCGAAAAACCTTCATAATTGGCTACACTGGTTTCGGCTGGCGATTCTGCCTGTTGAGGAGTAGCCTTGCCGTAACGGAAAGCAGGCCACCGGGTGGTTTCGTTCCATACCATTTCGGTCAGCACGCCTTGTCGGCCCACGTAGGTGAAGTCGGTGCCGCTGTAGGCATGGTGCAGGTAAAAATAACGGTTATCTGGCGTGGTTACTACGGTGCCGTGTCCGGGGCATTTCCATGCATCGCCACTTACCAATATGGGGTTACCTGCGAATTTTGTCCAGGGACCTTGCAGTTTTTCTGCCCTTGCCACGCCCACCATATAGTTGCATTTGCTGCCGCAGCAAGAGTTGCCCGAATACAGCATGTACCAGTATTTGCCACGTTTAAAGATAGATTGCCCTTCGGCACCGCCGCCTTCCCAATCGTTTTTGTTGGCTGATATCATTGTAAATGCTTCTCCGGTTACTTTCAGTCCGTCGGCTGATAATTCGGCACCCAGTAGTTCGATGGTTTTGCCTTTGTCGAGTCCGTAGGCTTTCCAGGTAATGTACAGCTTGCCTTTGTCTTCCACCACGTAGGCATCAATGGCTTCGTTTGTCCATTCAATAATCAGTCCGTGGTCGGTGAAGCCTTTTTTCAGGTCTTTGGTAGTGGCTACGCCAATGTATGATTGCTTGTCTGATTTCCGGCGGGCGGTGTAATAGACGTAATAGGTGCCGTTGCGATAGAACAACTCAGGTGCCCAATAGCTGCCCATTGTCCATGTCGGTATTTCATTAAAAACCGGGCCGAGATATTCCCAGTCGACTAAGTTTTTGGATGTATAAATCGGGTAAGCCGGTGCCCATTCAGACGATGTTCCGGCGGCATAATAGGTGTCTCCCACACGAATGACCGACGGGTCGGCAAAGTCTCCGGCAATAACGGGGTTTCGGTAGGTATTAACAGGGGTGCGCTTCTGAGCCTGTATGCTGAAAGCAAACAGGAATGTAAGTAAAATAAATACGCTTAATGATTTCATCAGGTTGATAGATTGAGTTATCTGACGAAGAAAAGAAAATATTATGACAATTAAAAGGGTATTGTGCAGAGGCCAAATGACAGCCGCGAGATTGCTACTGAAGAATGAGTAAGCGAGGGGAATAAAAAAACTATCCTTTACTAATTGTGGTAAAAGGATAGTTTCCGGATTGTAAGAAGCACACTGTTTTTAAAGTTTGTATCGAAGCCCCAGGTTGATAAGGCCGTTGTAGCCCACTGAGGTTTCGCCGTAGACCGAGAGATTACCGCCTATTTCAATACCCACCGGCACTACGTTGAAAGCAAAAAAAGTATGGTTGTCTTTGGTGTTCTGGAATTTCTGCGACGCAAACGAAATACCCGCCCCAACGCCAGAGTACAGGCGCAACAATGATTTGTTATACCAGTGGTAGTCTATCCGCGGTATAAAGCTGAGGTAACTACCACGGCTGTCGCCCAGAAACTCGTTATTGCTGGTGTTGTACACCTTTTTCGAGAAACGCTCGCTTACTACATCAATACCCAGTTTTACCCGGCCTGTGCCTGCGGTTTTTACGCCCAGCACCAACGCGCCAGAAAAACTGGCGTCTTCGTAACGTACGGTGCCGCCGGTAACGGTGGTGCTTAGGATATCGCTCAGGCCTTCGGCAAACTGCGGCATGGTCAGCAGCCCGTAACCGGCGGTAATGGTAAATCTGGGTTTAGATTCCTGCGCAACCGCGCCCGTAAAAGTGCCTAATACAAGGCAAAGTAGAATGATGTTTTTTTTCATGGTATATTTAATTGATAAAGTCGTGTAGGGTTTCCCCCGTGCCGTTATAACCAATACAAGGCCGATATTGTTCGGGCTGCGTACAAATATTGAAGGCGTAAATATGTGCCTCAACCTGTGCCCTTTGCTAAGTTGAATATTCTTTCGATATTTGCTTTGCTTCAAAATCTGAAAAAGAAACGATATGCCTGATACAATTAACTGGGGGATTATTGGCTGCGGAGACGTAACCGAAGTAAAGAGCGGGCCTGCCTTTAACAAGGTGCCGGCCTCTGCCCTGATAGCCGTAATGCGGCGCGATGCCGCCCGGGCTGAAGATTACGCCCATAGGCACGGCGTGCCCAAGTGGTATGCCGACGCCCATGCGCTGATAAACGACCCGGCCATCAATGCCATTTATGTGGCCACGCCGCCATCAAGCCACGAGCTGTACGCGCTTGCAGCCATAGCAGCAGGCAAACCCGTGTATGTAGAAAAACCAATGGCCGACGATTACGCAGCCGCCATGCGAATAGCCTATGCCGCCCAAAAGGCAGGCGTAAAACTGGTGGTGGCGCATTACAGGCGTGCGCAGCAGCGTTTCAGGAAAGTGAAGGAACTATTGGCCGGACACGCCATCGGCGATGTGCGGCTGGTGAGGCTGGAGCTGGCCAAGCCGCCGCTGACTGAACACGAACTGGCCGACCCGCGGAATGCCTGGCGCGTAGACCCCGTAACGGCCGGAGGGGGGCTGTTTCATGACCTGGCTCCGCACCAGCTTGATTTGATGTATTATTTCTTTGGCGACGTAGAAAAGGTAACCGGACTGGCGACGAATCAGGGGGGATTGTATCATGCCGACGATATGGTGGTGAGCAATGTGCTGTTTAAAAACGGGGTGGTTTTTAATGGCACCTGGTGTTTTAATGCCGCACAGGCCGTTGATTATTGCGAGATTCAAGGCAGCAAAGGCAAAATCAGTTTTGCTGTTTTTGGTACAGATAGTATTACCATAGAAACCGGCGGTAATACAGAAACCATTCATTTTGATGCCCTTGCACACGTGCAACAACCCATGATAGCCGCAACGGTGCAATACTTTTTAGGCAACGCCCCCAACCCCTGCAACGGCTTTGAAGGCGCTGAGGTGATGCGGATGATAGAAAATAGTTGTGGCGCGAACTTGTAGTTGGCGGTAAGATTAGAAGCCGGTTGCTATAGCTACTTTTTCCATGATTCAGGATAGATGGTAAACTTCAACAGTATAACCCGGGGTAGGGTATTGGCGCTCATGGTTGACTGGTAGTTATTGCCCTGCTCTATGGTTATTTGCTGTTTTGTATTAAAAATGTTTCTGGCTGCCAGAGATACTTTTAAAGCATTGTTTTTTAATAAGAATTTACCTACTTCTGCATCTGCCAATAACTGGGTGCTTGTGGTGCCGCTTTGGTTGATGTTCAGCCTTAAACCATTGTCAACAAACCATTTATTGCCTATGTCGGCTTCGCTTTTTAGATTTACTGTATGATTAATGATGGCATTGTTCCGGATAATCCTGAACTGAGACTCCCAGTTGGCCTTCAGATTAAATGTGCTTTTCAGTTTTAGTGTTGTATTTACATTCAGATACGCCAGGTTTAGTTGTAACGGCGAAAGCGCTTCGAGGGTTTTTGTCAGGGAGTTTATCTGATACATGCCGCCCATAAAGAACCAAGAAAATTTACTTTTAAGTTTTATCTGATACGCGCTGAAATTCAGGTTCCAGTTGCTTACTGGGGCCGGGGCATTGATGAAGCCCGAAGTAAATATATTCAAATCTGGCTGGTAAAAGTTCTCATTAATGACAGCGCCATTGAGCCGCTTATAGTTGAAGTTGAGGTTAAACTGATGCCCGTTTCTTGTCTGTAGGTGCGTAGTGAGTTCAAATGTTTTCTGCTGATAGGGATTCAGAAACAAGTTGCCCACAGTAATCTGATTCAGATGGCTGCTATCCGGTGGTGTAATCAATGCGATTGCTCCGGGTAAAAGAGGCTCCTGAGCGAATCTTGCCGATAGTTTTCCTGATGGAAAGCGGTACTCTATTTTAGTGAACGGATTAAACAAAAAAGAGGGCCTGTCTGTAAAACAGTCTTTTAGGGTTTGCCTGCGTATATGCCAGTAAGCGTAGGCCAGCCCGCTGATGATGTCAATCTTTGCGCGCTTGTATAAAACATAGATGCCGGTTTCAATAATTTGGTTATTGATAGAATTGGCGGCAGGCACCGGCGGATTGCCCTCAATCGGCCAGGAAGTATGTTGGCGGATGGAATAGTTCTCAAACATGCCTTTTAGTTTACCTTCTATCAGAAACTGGCTGGACAGCGGTACAGACTGCACCAGCTGAACGGTTTGGGTGGTATTATTCTGTCTTTTGTTGATTATCTGGTTTTGGTGCAATCGGGCAGCGGGGTTCTGCAGTGAATTGTCAAAATGGTTTGAATCTGCCTGAAACTGGTTGTCGAGCCTAAAGTACAGTGAACTTACAAAGCCACCCCGGCGGCCTTTCTGCACCAGGCTCAGTTGAGATATGTGGTTCAGTGTATTGATATCTTTCTGACTTCGGGAAATAATTAAAGTGTTGGCAGGTACGTTTGAAAAACCGGTAATGGTGGTGTCAGTTACCGACCTGCTGTGGTTTTGATGGTTTAACTGGCTGGAAACGCGCAGACTGGTTCTTTCGTTTATATTCCATTTCAGATTAATGTTGGCGTTTATGTTTCCGATCCGGCTTTTATCTTGCATTTGGCTATTGATTGTCTGGGAGACGTTGGGGTAAAACTGCTGTTGCGTAGAGGCCTGCCGGAAAGTCTGGCGGTTGAAATTACCAAAAATGAATCCATCAAAGGCCAGCTTCTTTTGTTCATGAGTGAAGTTGAGGCCGGTATCAAAATATTTGTTAATGCCCCTGAACCGTGGCCCCAGTTTCTCTGTATTGTTTTCTATGGTGCGCGGTTCATACAGCCCTATAACCGAGCTACTGGCATTTAAAGCGTTTCTGAAAGTGTTGAGAGATATTCTGTCCATAACTTTGGTATCAATGCCTGTTTCATTAATTGAGTTGGCCGTTGAAAAGGCATTGACAAACCCATTCTTTGTAATTTTGTTGACACTTGCCCTGCCGATATAGTTTCGGTTTTCTCCTGTTCCGGCTTCTAAATCACCATAAATGCCATCTTTTTTCTTGTCCTTCAGTTTGATATTGAGCACATTTTGTTTTTGTCCGTTGGCTAGTGTTTTTTGTATAAACTCCATTCGCTCAATCATGTCTGCTCTGATACTTTCAAGCGTCAGTTTCGATATTCCTCCAAAAATCCGCTTTCCGTCAATGGTTATTTCCTGCACGTCTTCACCTAAAATGCTTACGCTTCCAAAAGAAGAATTCAGACCATTGATTCTATCAAAAAGTGTAGCCGCTGCGGCATGGGGGCGGGCGTCGGTATCGGCAATATTTACAAAAAGGGTGTCGCCGCGGCGTTCAAAACGGTCTTTTTTTTCTTTTACAACCACCTCTTTCAGCTGGATGCTTTTTTCTTCAAGATTGATGTTAAACCGGTGGTTGTTCTTGAGCGTATCTGCTAACCAGGCTTCTGTTATGGCAGCGCAGCAGTCTGACTGCACCAATAGCTTGTAGGTGCCATGTGCGGCCACGGCGATATCGGTGCAGGTGGAATGCACTGTTTGCTGAGAGACCATTTTTTCTGCGATACCCGAAACCCGGATAAGCCTGATGGTGTAATTTTTTGTGTTGGCGGTTGCCCTAACACAGACACGGACGTGCCTGCTGCCCTGACCAAATGAAGTAATGAAAGTGACACAGCACAGCAAGGTTGCCAGGCACGGGGAACGCATAAAGGGTGGGTTCAGAGGTTTTTGGATATTACCACATACTAAACCTTTGTGGTTGGGTTTTTATTTTGCAGGGATAGTTAAAAAAACTTAATTAGATAAAACATAACCGGATTTTTTCCTTTTTTTGCAACAAAGATAATCCCATGAAAAAAATATTTATTTTGCTGGCGCTAACTATCCATCATGCTTTTGCACAAAGCAGTTTTTATCAGGTTTTAGATAACAAAACCGTAGTTTCGGTTTTCTATAAAGAGACCGCCCGCCTTGATACCGAACCCACAACAGTTGTTGATGAAAAAAACAACATGACTATCATTACCAATTATTCGAAGGGTGTCAATCGTTTTTCTGTTACCAGAAACCTGGCGTTTAAGGGCAAGGATGCGCCTATACTGAAGTTTAAAATTATGCGCGTGCAGGATAAAAACAGCCGTTACAGCATAGATACCCATGCACCGTTTGCCAGTGATGAGATTTCTAAAATGGCGGTTGAAAGTTATCTTCCATTGGTTAAAAAAAGTATTACAATAAAGCTGAAAGAGAGCAATGAACTTACCAAAGCTGAAGGAGAAATAATTGAGCTTTCAAGGGTTGATTTACCCGAACTCCACTCACCGGGCGCTTTGTCGGGGGTTTTGTTGAATAGGCCGGAAGGTACCACCGGCTGGACAGACAGTATTGCCGTTCGAGAAGGATATTATGTAAATAGCTATGTGGTTCTGGACGAAGCCAAAAAGCAGTATAAATTAAAAGGATACTTTGCGCCTGTTAAAAAATCAGCGGATGCTTCCTTGAAAAAGAACGATGACGATTACAATAATCTGGTGCCGGGCAAGGGCATACAAGCTGAAAGTGAAATAGTAGAAGTAAAGTATGAAGGGGTTATCGGCATGTCTGAAAAATACCCAACGCTTATTCAGAATATTGAATTGGATGTTTATTCGGCTATCAATTTAACAATTATGGGTCGGATCGAAAGCAATCGAACCAATAATAAAATCAGATTAATCAATAAGGTGGAAGAGTAGTGTCTGGTGATTTTTTAATTAGTTTAGTGTACTTTTTGCCACTATGTACACAAAAGGCACAATTCCATTGCGGCAATGTTTCACAATTTTTTAATATATGCTGCGAACTGAAAGTTAGTCGCATCGGCGCACCGGCCACAATCCTTCACCTCACTTCTATCACTTCAATTATCACTTTCTTATTGCTAAAGGGTTTGTCGGGTTCAATTTTAGAGTCGTACAGGTGGCCAATGCGGCAGCCAATTTCGTCGCGGGTGTGGTAGGCGTAGATGCTCTTTAGCTGGTGGTAATATTCGGCCTTTTCGATGCGCCTGAATGTGAGGCGATAGATGATGTCTTTGCGGTGTTTCATGTGTGGATTCCGTGATGGTTATGCGACTAACACGGTTTTGTGTTATTGGGGGTGCTTATATTATAAGTACAAAAATAATGTTTTTATCTTTGTTATGAACACAACATAATCATTAAATTTTTCACACAATCCACACCTTATGTTATTAAAGGGGAAAATTCTGCAAGCGCTGAAAACCAGATACAAGCACCTGGGGTTTGGCGAAAAAACTTTTGACGCTGTTGCCACCATGCTGGAAACCACGGTAACAGACGAAAGCGAAATTGACACCGCAACCGGAGGGGTAGAGGCGCTGCTCAAGGCTTTTCAGGGCGATGCCGACAAGCGGGTAACCGAGGCCATTGCCAAACAAAAAGGAGCCAGAGAGGGCAACGAAAACGGCTTTACAAGGCCCGACAATGATGATGTGCCTGCCTGGGCGCAGGGGTTGATGGAGGCCAACAGGGCGCTTATAGACAAAGTAAGCGCGCTGGAAAACGGCAAAACCACTGAGTTGCGGAGGGCAACACTTGAGACGCTGCTGAAAGACACGCCGGAGTCGTTCAGACAAATGAAACTGCGCGATTTTGGGCGGATGAATTTCAGAGACGAAAGCGAGTTTGAAACCTTTAAAACTGAACTGGAAGCAGGGCTGGAAGAGGTGAAACCGCTGTTTGGCGACCAAGGGTTGGGTAAGATTCCACAGCCTATACCCGGCCGCACCACCAGAAACGGGGTGTCGGTTGATACGCAGGCTTACATTGATGCCAGAAAAGCCGAAAAAGAAGGCAAAGGGCCAACGCCCGGCAAGCCGGTTTTAGGTGTGGCGCCAGCTGAGGCAGGCAGTGTTGCGGGTATGGGCAAGCAGGTTTTTCATTCTTAATTTCAAAATCTCATGATGCAAAACTTTCAAGAGAGCGACCTGGCCGATAAGCTGGCGTTCGCTACCAAACTGGAAGATATCAGCGGAGGTATTACCATTGCAGCTGCCGATTTTACCGACGGCACGGTTGTTCAGGCCGGGTCGGTGGTGGGCAAAGACAACAACGGTTTATACCACGTGCTGAAAACTGCCAAACTGCATACGGCTGCCGGTAATACGGCTACCAGTTATCTGGTGTTTAAGGGGCACGGCTTTAAACCCGGCGATTTCATTGCCGCCCTTACCGGTGCCAAAGCCTATGCAATTACAGGTATTGATACCTCAAATGCCGATTACGACACCCTTACCGTAGCTACTACCCTGGGTGTGGCTGTGGCGCAGTATGGGGGTGTTTTTCAGGCAGCGGCCGAGGCTACCACCAACACATCTGCCTTTAAAGTAACGCCATTTGCGGTTACAGGCCATGCCATTAAACTGAAAGCAGGCGAAACCAACGCGGTAGATGCCTGGCTGAGAGCTACGCTTTTTGAAGCCAACGCTCCGGTGGCCACTGCCCAGATGAAAGCGGCCCTGCCGCAGATTTTGTGGGTGTAATTATTGTATGGTTGTGAGGAATGGGAGGGGTTGGCTTTACGACTACACCTTTGGGTGAGGTGAAATCATTATACTAAACCCTCCCACGGACTTTACAACCTAAGTATTTTATTTTTTCATTCAAAATTGATTCAGTAAATGATAAAATCATTGATAAACGGACTGAGCGAGAAGGATATGCAGGCAGTGGCCAATGAATATGCCCTGACAGACTTTTACTTCCCGACGCTTTTTCCGCTCAAATTCGTCACCTCTCTGAAGTGGGAGTCGCTGGAAGGAGAGTTCGGTGCACCGGTGGCGGGTGACGTGATTTCGTGGGATACACGCGCGCCTCGTAAAAGACGTGAGGTGGTTTCTAAACTGAGCGGCAGTATCCCGAAAATCGGGGTGGCTCGTGAAAAAACCGAATCGCAGATGAACGAGTACAACACGCTGAAACGCTACGAAGACGATGCCGCCAAAAAAGAATTGTTGAACTGGATTTGGGAAGACCAGCTCTTTGTGTTCAATGGGGTAAATGCGCGGCTGGAATGGCTGGCGTTACGGGCGGCATCCACAGGCAAAGTGGTGTTGACCAATACCAATAACGACGGGCTGGTAACAGAAGCCAATGTTGATTTCCTGATTCCGGCCGTTAACAAGTCGGGCGTGTCGGTGAGCATCACGGTGGCCAATGCCGAAACATCAAAGCCTATCACCAAAATAAGAGACGTAGTGAAGGCCGCCAGAGCCAAAGGCAAAAAGCTGAACTACATTTTTACAGACCAGGATATGATTGATGCCATTCTGGTATCGGCCGAAACCATTGCCTTTGTGGCTCCGTGGGCTAATCAGACGCCTGCACCTACACAGGTTACGCTGCTTTCAACCTTAAACATGGCTTTGAAAGCGCAGGGGCTACCGGTGATTGGTCTGGTAGAAAGTTTCATCGACATCGAAATTAAAGGCGTTCGCACACAGGTGAATCCCTGGGAAGCGGGAGTGCTGCTGTTCTCTGAAACCCCTGTGCTGGGCAACACTGCCCATACGCGCCTGGCAGATGAAGATGTGGAAAGCTCAACTGCTTTGAAAATCAAACGTGAACACGTGCTGATTAAACGCTTTGCCAGCGAAGAACCACTGGTTGAAACCTGCCTGGGTATTGCCAATGCGTTTCCGGTGCTGAACAGCGCCAGCGCTAAATGGCTGGTAGATGGTTTGAACCCTGCGTGGTCTAAATAAACGATATGCCGATGCTAGTTGCGGACTACATAAGAAGTAAGCTCGGGAGGTTTGGGTTCATCATTGACCACAATGAGATTGAAGCCCTGCTGCTGAAAAACGGCATAGCCTCAGATGAAACGTATACGCTGGATAGTGTAGATAGAACCGAGCAGGCGTTGTATGGTTTTATTCCCGAATTGCTGGTGGTCTCGTCGGTCTCTGAAGGGGGCTATAGCATCAGCTACGACAAGGAAGGCATTCAGGATTATTACGCATTGCTGTGCCATAACCTGGGGCGCGAAAACAAAGTGCAGAAAGCAGCACAACCAAAAATTAAAAACAAATCTGATTTGTGGTGATGTCAATCCAGTATCCATACGTATTACACAGGCTCCATGTGCCGGTGGCTACACAAGATGCCCGGGGCAATTTTGTGACCGACGAACCCGCCTGGATAGTAGTGAGCGCCTGCCGTAACGAAGCAGGCAGGCAAAGGAAGTTCAGCAAGGAAGATGGCACATATCTACAGGCCACACACCTGATACACTGCCCGAAGGGTGTACCGCCTTTGCAGGCCGGCGAGCGCGTAAGGGTGTTGGAGGCTGACGGCACCATCAGGTTGGAGGGCGAGGTGATTTTTGCAAGTAAAGACCGTTTTCATACAAGATTATGGCTCTGAAATCCACTTTCAGCCATGCCGACATCAGGAAGGAACTGGAGGCGGGCATTAAACAGGTAAAGGAGGCGTTTCTGCAGATATTGAAGCAGGCGGGTGAGGAGAGTGTGCAGATAGCGCGCGCCAATGCCCACACAATTGATGCCTCGGGCAGGCTGGCGGCTTCTATTGGCTACGTGATAGTGGCAGACGGGATGGTGGTAGCCAAAGATTTTTTGCCTATGCCCGATGCGCCTGCCAGCGCCCCTGATGGCACAGAGGCCGAACCACCGGTGAACGAAGCACAACAAGGCGAAAGCCTGGCTTATGAACTGGCGGCCCAATATGGCAAGGGCTATGCGCTGATTGTGGTTTCGGGGTCGGAATATGCGGTGCAGGCCGAGTCGATGTCGAAAGACGTACTGACCGGCGCTGAAATGTATGTAGGTAAAACGGTGACGGATGCGCTTGAAAAGCTCAGGAAAGGGAAAGTTTAATCGTCAGAAAAATGAGAACAACAGCCGATCAGGACAACATATTGTATGACTTAATCAGTAGCTCGCCGCTCAGAACCTTTATCAGAGGTGGCGTTTACAAGGGCGAACGCCCGCTGGACTCGCCCGGCGAAGACGTGGTGATCAGCAGTATGTTGGTAGGAGACGGAACCCTGCAGGCAGGCGTGGCCAACGTAAATATTTATGTACCCAAGGTTTACCAGAACATTAACGGCAAAAAGCAGACACTGAAAGATACCAAAAGGGTAGACGAGGTGCTGGCAGTAGCGCGAGGGGTGTTGAGAGAGGCTTATGGGAGCTATTATTCACTTTGGACATCTCGGCAGGGAGATTACGATGAGCCTGAGATGAAACAAACCAGGCTTCATTTCAGAATTGAATTCAGATTAATGGATACAAATTAAAAATTAACAAATAAAATGGCAGATTTAATAACAATTGGCTTAGCCAAAATAGAAGTAGCTCCTCTGGGAACTGACGGAGCAATGGGCAGTCCGCTGGCAACTATCGGACACACTGCAGAAGGTAGCTGCACCATTGAAACAGCAGACCCGGAGCTGACAGATTTTTTTATAGAAGAGCAGGATGAACCCATCCATACGGCAGCTAAAATGGCTGTAACAACCATTACTTTCCAACTGGCGGCACCCGATTTAGTACAATGCCAGGCTGTTTTTGGAGGTAATATAACCGGAACAGGTTCGGCCGCAGTCTGGAACTACCCGTCAAGTCTGGAAAAAATTGAAAAATCGGTGAAGATTACGCCTAAAGAGGGAATTGTATTTAAAATTCCGAGAGCCAAAATTACTGCCAAGTTTACGGGTCAGTTTGGTCGTTCTGAAACTCTGAAAGTTGAAGTGGTGATTACTGTTCTGAAACCTGCAGGTAATGCAGCACCAATGATTTTGTCTTTGGCAGCTAATGAAGGTGAAGAAGAAGATTGATTTTGATTGACAAAGCTACACCTCACCCACTAAATCTCCCTCTCCCTAAATGAGAGGGAGACTTTAAAACCCCTCTCCTCCAAGGAGAGGGGCAGGGGTGAGGTGTTTTTACCATAAAACTCACCCAATTATGTTTGAAAACCTGAATTTTGACCCACATAGAGCAGAAATGAACGAAGCCGATGTGCTGATAAACCGCGGTGTGCAGTTTACGGTGCCTAAGCGCAGCATTTTAAGATATTTTTCGAAGCAGAAGCAGCGTACATTTTCTATTGAACAGCCTTACCTGGGTACGCTCGATACCCTGAGCCATTTGTTTCTGAGCATTGAGTTTAATGAAGAAATGCTGTCGGAAAACGCATTGGCTGAGGCCAAACGTATAACGGCCGAGTCGGCTAAGAAATGTGCTATGGCCGTGGCGGTTTCAGTGCTGAATTCGAAATGGAAGATACGATTGTTTGCCGGTTTGCTGGCTAATTATTTTCTGTGGCACATACAGCCATCTAAGCTAATTCAGTTGACGATATACATTAACCAGATTAATAACCTGGGGGATTTTATCAGCTCTATCAGATTGATGTCCGCGACCCGGACGACAGCTCCTCATCGGATAGAGACAGCCGCACCAGCGGACTGAACAGTCCGTTTGGCTCACGAGGAGCTATCTGCAGCCATTTTCACTGGCCTTATGAGTATCTGGTTTGGGGTATTCGCTGGGGTATCGTGCAACGCATGCTGGCCGACGCACCGCAGTATAACTATGATACCGACGACAAAGGCAAGCCCAAAAACCTGAAACACGCCAAAAAACTAACCAACAAAAACGCCCAGGAAATGATGGATTATTTTAATAGTCTGAATGGGGGTGGGTAGAAAAAGCCGCGGGAGCGGCTTTTTTGGTTCTATTCAATGCCGTTCTGGGAAAGGTGTGTACCTCGTATGGATGGATATTTAGGCGAGCAGAGTTTATGGAATAAATGTATAATATTAAAGGTGTTACTTTAAATAAGTAGTGCCGTTAAATAATATTTTTAGTATTTCTAGGATTATTTTAATATATCGCAATTTGATTAAAAAAAGCTTTAAATAATAACTTATATATTCCTTAAAACATTTATTGTAGAATTTATGACAATTGATACTTCTATAATCAGAATTGGAGACCTAAATGATGAATTAGCAACTTATTTTAAAGATAAGATTGACTTTACGAAATATGAACTCGGTATTTTGAGAAATAGTATCAAACATTATCTAGATAAATTACGAGATGATTTATGGTTGTACATTGAGTATCCGTATACTGACAGAGTTTTTAGAGATAGTTATTATCATTATTTTTCTTCAAAATCTACTGAATATCATAGACATTGTATAAGGATTGCTTTATTTGGAGATGAAATTAGTGAATTGGATTTTAGAACGGCCTCAACTAATAAAGTACAGGACATTTATTTAGGTTTTTTCGTGATTAGACCTCTTTTAGCACCAATAGGAAGAAATGTTATTTCTCCTAAAGCATTAAAGGTGGTAAATTTTTCATGTTGTACAACTAAATTTTCTACCTTAATTAATGGTAAGAAATTGGAGGTTTTAGGATTCCCTCACTTATCTCAGGATTCTGAAACACATAGTTGCGCAGAAAGTACTATCTGGGCTACAATGGAATATTTTAGTCATAGATACCCGGAGTACCGTCCAGTTTTACCTTCTGAAATTATAGGCACGCTAAAGAAAATATCATACGAGCGCCAAATTCCTTCAAATGGATTAAGTCTTGAGCACATTTCATTTGCTCTTAAAGAATATGGTTTTGGAACTAAGATTTATACTCGCAACGAATATAGTGAAAGCGATTTACGAATGATTTTGAGCACGTATATTGAAAGTGGTATCCCTGTAACAATTGGGATTCAATCTAAAACTATAGGTCATGCGATTATTGCAATTGGTCGTGAAAATATTAATAGTGCGATGATAAACGGCATCAGTCAAACTCCTTTGTCTGATAGTCTTAATATCTTTGATTTTAGTACTACAAATAAGCAACTCGTATTTTTTGATGATAATTTCGGGCCGTACCAAAAAGCACACCCAAAGAAGCCAACAGAACATTATCAAAGTGACGAATGGAAAGAATGTCGTATCTTCTGCTTTGTAGCACCTCTTCATCCAAAGATATATCTTGAAGCATACGCCGTTAAGAAAGCTATTTATAGTATTCTAAAAAATTATAGTTCAAAACTTGAAATTTCAGACGGTAACCTAATAAGGTATTTTCTGACCTCTAGTAGATCATATAAGAATAGTGTTTCAAGTAACTCTACGTATTCTGATAATCTTAAAGAAATTATTTTAAGTATAGCATTGCCAAAATTTATTTGGATTTGTGAGCTGTCTACTAAGGACTCATACATTAATGATAAATGTCATGGACTTATACTGATAGATGCTACAGAACCTAATGCAATAGATACAAAACCAATTATATTCTTTCTTTATAATGATAAATTTATTAATTTTGCACCCAAGTTTAGTGAGAGTGAGGATATAATTTTATACTATTTAAGTAAAGTAGAGTGTTTTTCACCATACAAAAATAACTTAAATACCTATAATTAGACTCATATCAACTCTTTAAATATTATTACAATGACTAATAAATTTCGCGAAACAATAGAAAAAATTAGCAAAGAAAAGAATCCAACGCCTTTGAATTCAGAGGAGGATTTTAAAGCTAGAAGACAAGTTAGCGAGGATATGGCACAAGCAAAACGTGAGTATGCAGTAAAGAGTTTTAATTCTCAAGTGTCTGCATCAAAAGTAATTTTGAACTCGCGATAATTAATTGTCTTAGAAAAATGGAGAGAGCATAGAATAGCTAAATTCTATGCTCTTTTTTTTTGCTACTTCAATCTGGCAGGTTTTAGTTTAAGCAAATGCTTTCAATTTTTGTTTTGAACCAAAAAATGGCTTAATTTTGCTTTACTTCAAGGTCCTGCCGAGAAGTGCCGTAGAATGGGCAATCCTGTGTAGGGGTTGCTCATTTGATTTTTGTAAGGGTTCAGAGTATATATTTGCGTTGAAAAAATATTATTATGATTAAACTGTTTGACGAAAAAGAGCGGTTCAATTTTGATTTTGCTAAGAATCAGCATAATAGCTATGATTTTTATAATGATACATCAAAAGAAGAATTTGTTGAAGTTAGAGAAAAGCTAGAAGATTGGTTTTCTCGATATCCGGATAGTGCAAAAAAGCAATTAAGGAGAGATATGCAAAATCAGTTTGATTCAGCTTTTTTTGAATTATTTATTCACGAGCTGTTTTATCAACAGGGTTTTTCTTTAACTGTTCATCCTGCCTTGCCAGGTTCTTCAAAGAATCCTGATTTTCTCGCAAAGAAAGGGGATGTTGAATTGTATTTAGAGGCAAAAACTGTATTTGACGAATCTACTGAAGAACAAACATTAAAAAATAAACAGAATGCGATTTTTGACGCAATAAACGAAGTTAAATCGGATTATTTGGGTGTATGCGTTAACACAGTTGATTTTTTGACTAAAAATCAACCTAAACTTAGTCATATTAAAGATTTTTTTAAAAAGCAAATTGACGAAAAAATGAATAAATGGCAAGGCACTGACGTAGATTGGAATTATTTTGATGATGAAATATTGTATGAAACAAAGCATATTAGAATTGAAGCTGAAATTATAAGGTCTAGTGTTAAATTAAACAATACAATGTTTGGTTATCCACCTAATGCATTTGTTGGGGGTTGTGAAGAATCAATTCGTAAAGCAATAAAAGAAAAGGCATATAAATACGGTGATGTTGATAAACCATTTATTATTTGTATAAATTCTTTAAGCAGTAAATTTACTCGTACCGAAGATGTTTATAAAGCTTTATTTGGATGCAATAGGAATGTTCTTTATGAAAATTTAGAGAATCTAAATCAGGAATTTAAAACAAGTTGTGATGGCTTGTTTGATTTAACTTCAAAGTTTTCCTGTGGTAGCATTTCAGGGGTATTTATTACAACGGTAAATCTTGGAAATTTTCATGTGGCCAGACATTGGTTAGTTAAGCATCCTCATACTAAAAATGAGTTTGATATGAATAATCTTGAACTTGACTACATACATGTAAACAATGATAGAATTGAAGAGGTAAAGCGTGGGTCTATTGGAGATTTGTAGCCGGTTCCGACAGAGTCTCCCGCGTGTGTTGGGATGAGCATGAGCAAGGGGACTCTGTCGCTGTGGCCTTTGGGTTTGGGATTGTTTTTTAAAGTTTTTAGGTGGTTCCGACGGAGTCTCCCGCGTGTGTTGGTATGAGCATAAGGAAGGGGACTCTGTCGCTATGGCCTTTGGGTTGGGGATTGCTTTTTAAAGTTAGTCATTTTCTTCTTTATGAATTTCTAGTCATTGGCCGCAGCAGAGTCCCCTTGCTTAACGTGGGCTTAGGCGCAATCTCTACTTTTTATTCCCCAAAGCGGAGATATTTCCTTCATCATAGTAGGCATGGAATATATGTTCTCAACTGCTTTAATTTTAGGCCTTTGCGACAGAGTCCCCTTGCTTATTTCCGGCCTGGGCTTTCGGGAGACTCTGTCGGGACAATTTTTTTCTATTTGCTATGACAGATATTGTTTTTTTGAAAGGCCTCAGCGACAGAGTCCCCTTGCCAAGCTTTGGCATTCGCACACGGGAGACTCCGTCGGGACAATTTTTTTTTCTATTTGTTATGGCATTTATTGTTTTTTTGAAAGGCCACTGCGACAGAGTCCCCTTGCTAGGCTTTGGCATTCGCACACGGGAGACTCCGTCGGGACAATTTTTTTTTCTATTTGTTATGGCATTTATTGTTTTTTTGAAAGGCCACTGCGACAGAGTCCCCTTGCTTGGTTCCGGCCGGGCTTACGGGAGACTCTGTCGGGACAATTTTTTTTTTGCTAGGAAAGTTATTGTTTTTTTGAAAGGCCACTGCGACAGAGTCCCCTTGCTAGGCTTTGGCATTCGCACACGGGAGACTCTGTCGCTATGGCCTTTGGGTTGGGGATTGCTTTTTAAAGTTTTTACGGTTAGCCAATTTCTTCTTTAGGATATCCCGGACCGAAGCAGAGTCCCTTTGCTTAAAGTGGGCTTAGGCGCACGGGGACGCACAGTCGGGAGACACTGCTGAGACAGCCAAGGTTTTTGTATAGTTATAAGGTTCTTGTTGTGAAAAGCTGGTTCCGACAGAGTCTCCCGCGTGTGTTGGTATGAGCATAAGCAAGGGGACTCTGTCGTTGTGGCCTTTGGGTTGGGGATTGCTTTTTAAAGTTTTAAGGTGGTTCCGACGGAGTCTCCCGCGTGTGTTGGGATTAACATAAGCAAGGAGACTCTGTCGTTGGTACTATCTAAACACTAAATATCCAGATAGTGAGTCAGTTCTACTTTCGCATCTTTCTCGTTCAAATTATAAAATCTGGCAGATGAATAAGCATAAGCCAGATAATCTGCTGCCAGATTCCACTTACCACTTAATGGGTTTTTATGTATGTAATTTAGCTTTTGCATTATAAAATCTTCATTAAAACATTCTTTGGCATCGTAAGACTCATTGAATACCTGATGTAGCTTTCCTTTTTTTACTTCTCTGGCTTTTACTGCATTTTGGAGCCTTTCCAGTAATTCTGAATTATTAGCTTGTTCTAGCCGCTTGACAATTTCATAGGCCATAAATCTTTTTGCGTTACTGATAACTTTGTAGAGTTCAGGAGCATCTTTGGGTAAGTAAATCATGCAATGCAGGTGATTTGGCATAAAAACATAACCCAACGTCCGGATGTTCTGCCGATTCAGTAGGTTAAGCCATTGATAGAGGTTATCATATAACTGAGTGATTTCAAAAAGAGGTATCCAGTTGTAACAGGTGAATGTCACGAAATAAACCGCTTCTTTTTGATTTTGTCTTACTCTTACAGCCATGGGTGTCAGCAGTTATTGTTTATTTGAAAGGCCTCCGCGACAGAGTCCCCTTGCTTAGTTCCGGCCGGGCTTACGGGAGACTCTGTCGGGATAATTATTTTTTTGCTATGACAGTTATTGTTTATTTGAAAGGCCTCCGCGACAGAGTCCCCTTGCTTAGTTCCGGCCGGGCTTACGGGAGACTCTGTCGGGACAATTTTTTTGTTATTTGCTATGGCAGTTATTGTTTTTTTGAAAGGCCTGTGCGACAGAGTCCCCTTGCTTATTTCCGGCCTGGCTTACGGGAGACTCTGTCGGGACATTTTTTTTCTATTTGTTATGGCATTTATTGTTTTTTTGAAAGGCCTCTGCGACAGAGTCCCCTTGCTTAGTTCCGGCATGGCTTACGGGAGACTCTGTCGGGACAATTATTTTGTTATTTGCTATGACAGTTATTGTTTTTTTGAAATGCCTCTGCGACAGAGTCCCCTTGCCAGGCTTTGGCATTCGCACACGGGAGACTCCGTCGGGACATTTTTTTTGTTATTTGCTATGGCAGTTATCGTTTTTTTGAGAGGCCTGTGCGACAGAGTCCCCTTGCCAGGCTTTGGCATTTGCACTCCGGAGACTCTGTCGGGACAATTTTTTTTTCTATTTGCTATGACAGTTATTGTTTATTTGAAAGGCCACTGCGACAGAGTCCCCTTGCCAGGCTTTGGCATTCGCACACGGGAGACTCTGTCGGGACAATTTTTTTGTTATTTTTTCTATTTGTTGTGACAGTTTCCGCGACAGAGTCCCCTTGCTAGGCTTTGGCATTCGCACACGGGAGACTCTGTCGGGACAATAAACTATCAGCCGGTAGCTTTCAATCCAGCACTAATTACCTGCTTCGTACACCGGGTCGTTGATGAGCGTCAGCTGGAAGTATTGTTTGTTAGGGGCTGAGTAAAAGAAGAGTTCTTCTTCGGCGCAAAATTCAACCAGCGCCTCATAGTTTAGTAGCGTAAATGACGTATAAAATACATGCAGCATGTCGGCGTCATGGTTAATGCCTTCAAAATGGTTCAGGAAACTGTTGGCACTTAGCTTGTCTAGCACGTTATCTACCTGTTGGGCTGTCATCTTTGCTTGGTTTAATAGCTGCAAAGATAGCCATAATAAATAAACCAAAGTAGTAATCAATATTTTTAGCGCAGTAGCCAGGGGTTGGCCGTGTCAATCAACCTTTGGTAGTGCTGTTGCTGGTTTTGCGTTGGCTTGCTTGCGGGGGGTAGTTTAGGCCATACAATGGGTAGTGGTAAAATATAAAAGACCATCGCCCCGGCAGGGATGATGGTCTCAACGATAAGCCTTTCAAGATGGCGCGTTTGCATCTGTTGAAATGTATGTTTTGGCCAGACTTTCAGCCTATTGTTTTCAGCAGGTGCGACACTCATCAGGATAAAGTACCTGTTGGGTCCAGTTTCAGCAAAGTTGTTGCGTTGATTCTGGCGGCAACTTCAATTTTCTGAAATGACGGTCTTGCCCAGGCTTTTTTTGCTTTAAGTTGGTTGGCAAATTGTCCCAGCCCTTTTTTTGAATTTGTTGTCATGTTACGGTTATTTTTAAAGATTTTTGAAAGATTCATACTTTGCCGGCATTTCAGAAAACAGTTTTCAACTGGCGCAACACTTATCAGGATACCGCACCTGTTGGGTCCAGTTTCAGTAAAGATGCTGCTTTTATGCTGAAGGCTACTTCAATTTTTTGAATTCCGGGCTTCACCCAAGTTTTTTTTGAACCTACACGGCTCGCAATGGCCGAAGTCGATTCCTTTTCTGATTGTCTGATCATCTGGCAATTTCATTAATAGATTAATAAGGTATACTCATTCTTTTTTCTGAATCCAGTGCCTGTTCGGAGGGTTTGTTCCATTAGCAGGCATAATAATTACGAGTGAATAGGGGTAGCTGAATTAAGCCCCAGCAAGCTGGCTACATTAATTTGGGTTGCTACTTCAATTTTTAGAATAGATGGCTTTATCCACATTTTTTTTGCTTCGGGTTGGTTGGCAATGGTTGGCATTGGGTGGTTGTTTGCTTTGTTTTTCATGTACAGTTTTGTTTTGCGTTTATAATAGGTTGAAATGTAAGACAAGCAGACGCATCAAGGCGTGCCTGTGGTTGAATATACTTTTAGATTTAAAAGGCAGATGGATGTATCAAGAACCAAACGGCTCGGCCGCTTTCATTAACCGGGTAAAAACTGAGGTATTCAACTCAATTTTTTCTATTGCCGGGGTAGCCCATCGTTTTTTGGTGGTTTGGGTGTGTTTTTTCACAACAGAATGGTTGGTTTTGATAGGCGGTGTTTGCATTGTGGTTATCTAAGTATTTGAAACAAAAATAAGATATTCATTAGTTTTAACAAAAAATAGTACAGATTTTATTTGTTAAAATGCCCTTTCTGAGCTTGGGTGGCATTGCTGTCTGCCGGGCAGTTTACAGGCAAATACCCGGTTATACGGTTTTTAGCAAGTGCTGCCGCCTGTAAACCCGGGTATTTTTTAAAACTGCTATCTGGTAAAACCGGTTATCATTTCAGGAAGATGGCCCTGACGGCGTATGCCCCGGGCCAGGGCCGGGCTGCAATAGCCACAGGCTTCTGAAGGCAACTTCAATTTTCTCGAACCTGGGTGTGGACCATTTCTTTTTTAAAACGGCCTCAGGTTTTTCAGTACAGCGTGTTTGATCATTTAATTGCTCGTTTTTTAACATAAAATTGCTGGTTTAATTGTGTAATTAAAAGGGTATTGAAAGGGCTTAAAATTGGTAACGAATATTCATACAGGCACAACCAAACAACCGGCAACACGCATAGGCATGGTTAACTGACGGCTGGCTCTAGCAGATTATACTGGTGTATTAATTAAGAGACTCAATAGAAAGAAAAAACAGAAGCGCACTAATCTACAGCATCGTTAGGGCATTTCGATTTGTCAGATTTTAATCGTTGCAGTTGACTGATTGAAATGCCTTACCAAAGGTATTGGTTTTAGTATAAAATAAAAAATATTTTCGCATTAACTTTTTTATAATGAGGTGTTTAAGTGCTATTGCCCGATAATGCTTCCCTAATGAATATACGCAAACCCGTTACCGATAAAATGTGTTGAGGCAGCAATCGCTGCGCTCACGGCAGGTTTTATACGGAGGCAGATAATGGAAGAAGGGGCGTATATCCGGCAGATGCCATATAGGCATCAGTAAAAGCCATTTAATAAAATAATAACCAGGTGCAGATTAAAATGTAACAATATTTGATATATTTTTTTGCTACTTAAAAAAAATGCTATAAATTTGAGACTTATAGTCACAGCAAAAGTTGTTTTGGATAGGGGCTGCTCTTTGAGTAGCTCTTTATTTTTTTATATACCCCCACAAATGCCGGGCTCTTCCGGCACCTGATTCGCGCCTGGTTTTGTTGGTTTTATCTGTCTTTTGGCGGAAAGCCATTTCAAAAACCCTTAATTTTTTGCAGTTCGGCGATGATTTCAGTTCATTCAACTATTTTTTTCCGTCAGCGTGTGTTTACAAGCTAACTTGCATCAAAAGTCACAGCAAAAGTTATTTTAGATAGGGACTGCTCTTTGAGCAGTCTTTATTTTTTCAGGCAGGTCTCAATCATCAATAAAGTGTCTCGTCTTCAACACCTGCGGTAATGCACCCGGTTCAGCTTTATCAGTTGGGCGGTGCATCTTACATTTTTCTTAATTTTATGTTTCTATACCAAACAGTGCTGCCCCAGTCTTGCAGGCCAATGCGGCCGCTGTAGTTACCTTTGCCTATGGGGGCTTTAGCCAGGCCGCTTTTTGCAATCTTCTCTTTCCATTCGGGGCTGTTCAGGTCGTGTTCCTGCACGGTAAAGCCATTTTGCAAAACGGTAAGTTTCCCTTTGCGCATTATAAAATGAATGCTGTTCCATTCGCCTTGCGGGTTGCTTTCGCGCAGGCGGGCGTTGGCCACACCAAAGAAATCGCTGGCACGATGGGTGTTTTCCGGCGAGCCCTCATAAATCTTGTCGTCAATTACCTGAAGTTCAAGGCCGGTGTCGTGCATGTTTTTGTATTGAGGGGCTTCTTTCACAAAAAAGAAAAGGCCGCTGTTGGCAAATTTGCTTACTTTCCATTCTGCTTTCAGTTCAAAATCGCCGGTTATTTCTTCGTCAATCACAATATCGCCGCCGTTTTTGGCCTTGTTTCCGGCGCGCTCGGGTACGTTCAGTTTAATGGCGCCCTGGTCAATTACCCAGGCAGAGCCTGGCTGCCCGCCACCATAGGCGTGCCAGCCTTTCAGGTCGCGGCCGTTAAAGAGCAGTTTCCAGCCGGCTTTTTTTTCTTCGGGGCTAAGGGTGGTTTGTGCAACGGAGTGCAGCGTAAGGCCGCACAGAAGAGTAATCAGTGTTAAATGTTTCATTGTGGTATAAGGTTGAAGTCCGAAACAAATATAGCTTTTTTTATGAATGCAGCCTGAAACGTTTTTTGCCAATGAGGTCGCCACACCCGCTAAGCCGGATGATGTGGGCGCGTTCTGAAAAAAATTTAGGTTGTTTTGGTAGTTTTGGCCTGAAAAATGAATAAATTTATAGAATAATTACGTGTTTTTTGTTGAAAGCCGTAGTTTTGTGCTGTAAAAATAAATTGCTAATTGAGATGGATTTCAGAGATTTAAAAGGTGCCTCAGTAGAAGAGCGCACGTTTATATATAAACAATATGAACATACTTTTCCTGTAGACGAACGTAGAAACGAAGGCCAGTTTCATCAGCTTTTCGAAAACGAACACACCCGGATTTTCAGTATCGATTCTAACGATAAATCGATGGGCTATTTTGTAACCTGGCCTTTTGAAGATTTTTTGTTTGTTGAGTTTTTTGAGATTTATGCCATTTTCAGAAGCACAGGGCTGGGAGCCCGGGCATTGCAGGCTTTAAAAAACAGGTATCAGGTAATTGTGTTGGAGACCGAACCACCCGAACTGGGCAACGTGGCCAGAAAACGCATTGCGTTTTACGAAAACAGCGGTTTCAAGGTGGTAGATGAGCAGTATCGCCAACCTGCCTACGACCAAACCAAAAACAGCATACACATGTATCTGATGGCCACCGGAATAGTAGATTTAACCGTTGTTAAAACCGAAATTTACCGCCGGGTTTATGGTGTAGTTATGTAATGGGCGGGGTGTGCTTAGCATGGCCTGCCTGCCGGTTGAGCCTGTTGTATTTTGCTGATGCCCCACTTCAATGCCTTTTGTAGCAGGTGCTAGTTTACCTTCTCATAAAAATAAGAAATCCGGCTGGTTTTGTCGTCATAAGTAAGAATGGTTTTTTGCCGGTTGTGGTTGTAGAAACTCAGCAGGCCGAAGTCGCCCGAGCAAGCCGCCGTATGAAAAAGCAAAGTACCCATAATAATAAAAGCCTGTTGTGGCGTGGCTACTATTAACAGCCCCAGCAGCACAACGCTTATCACCACAAACGGCGCCAGCGCCACAATGGTAAACTCTTTTCTGCTGGCCACAAATTTGTCTGCAACGGCCATAAAGTAGAACTTCCGCAGGTACATATCAAATGAAGTATGCGTTGCACCTACGCTGCGGTATGCCAGCGCGTGTATGTACTCATGCACAGGTATCAGCAAAAAAGTAAAAGCAATGCCCATAGCAAGGTAGTTGAGGGCGTTCCACCATTTGGCGCCGGGTTGTGTGCCATACCGCCATACCAGCAGCGCAATGGCTGCCATTATAAGCAGGTTAGCAGCGTAGTAAAACCTGGATGCCCAGGTGGGTTGCTTTAGGTATTTCTGCACAAAGGGGATAAGTTCCTGATGGTCGAGCTTCTCAAGCAAGACATATTGTTCTGTTGATAGTTCTTCAGGGGTGAGGCGCATTAAGGGATATTTTTTATCTAAACATAATCAATTTTCCGTATATACCAAAGCGTTTAAAGAAATAATGAAAATTTGAACGTATTGAAAATATGAATAGTTTTGATGTTTCAGTATATATTGAAAATATAGGAATATTAATTCTGTACGTCTGTTGTATCCGTCTTTTCAAGCTGCCTTAAAATGAGCTGTCGCAGGCGTTCTTCATGCCTATCGCCCCACTGGCCAATGGCGCCAATGAGGGGTATCAGGCTTTTGCCGAAGTCGGTCAGGCTGTATTCTACCTTTGGCGGCACCACCGGATATATCACCTTTGTTACCAGCTCGTGTTCTTCCAGTTCTTTCAGTTGCATATTCAGAACCCGCCGCGAAGCATCCGGAATTTTGCGTTGCAACTGGCTTGGTCGCTGATGTCCCTGATGAATAAACCACAGCAAACGCATTTTCCATTTGCCATAAAGCACTTCGCCTATCAGGTCGAGGCCGCAATTGAGGTTCGGTAAGGTCTTTCTTTCGTACATAGTACAAATGTATGTTTTAGTGCCTGTATGCGCAACAGGGGATAAATTTATCCGTATCTGAATCGTATTTCAGTACTTGTCCAAACTGTTTTTATGCCCCAATTTTGCGCCATAAACAACAATGAAAATGGAACAATTTAATTTCAATAATGAGTTGCAAGGCAAGATTGCGCTGGTAACCGGCGGAACCAAAGGCACGGGCAGGGCCATTGCAGAGCGCTTGCTGCAAGCAGGCGCAACGGTGATTATTGCCGCCAGAAACGAACCCGAAGAGCGCAACAGCCAGATGCACCTGATAAGGGCAGACTTAAGCCGGGCAGAAGGAACCCGCAAGGTAGCCGATGAAATACTGGCACAATATGGCCGCCTGGATATACTGGTGAATAACCTGGGTGGCTCTGAAACCCCCGGCGGAGGCTTTGCCGTACTGACTGATAACGACTGGGAACAAACCCTGCAAACTAATCTGCTGGCTCCGGTTCGGTTAGACAGGGCTTTTCTGCCTGCTATGCTGGCGCAAAAGAGCGGGGTAATTATTCATGTAGGTTCTATACAGGCACGGTTGCCGCTGTATGATTCAACGCTACCCTATGCGGCCGCCAAAGCAGGGCTTGTAAATTATAGCAAAGGGTTGTCGAACGAGGTGGCTCCGCAGGGGGTACGTGTGCTAACGGTTTCGCCGGGATGGATTATGACTGGCGCAGCACAAAGAATGATGCAGCGCATTGCCACCAGCAGCAGCATAACGGTAGAACAGGCCACCCAAGGTGTGATGGATGCCCTGGGCGGAATACCCGTCGGCAGACCGGCGCAACCTGAAGAAGTAGCCGAGCTGGTAGGGTTTCTGGTTTCTCCACGAGCTTCTTATCTCACCGGAACTGAATATGTGATTGATGGTGGGACAGTACCGACTGTTTAGTGGTTTTTTATACTTTCAGGCGCATAGTACAATTCTGAAGAAAAAATCTACATTTTTTTTCTTCCTCTGTTGTTACTTTTTGCGGAAAAAGTAATCCAGACGGGCAGTCCAAAAACCCGCATTATTTAAACTCGTACGATTAAAAATCCGAAAATTTCATTTCACTTTCTCTTGATTCATCGCTCGATTTTTAATCGGTGACTAGCCGTCCGCCTCAAACAGAAAATGATGTTTTAGGGACTTTAATTTTTACTTGTTATTTTTTACTCAGTGAAACTCAGCGTAAAGCTTCGTGACACTGCGTGGTTAAATTTTATCACTTTAATAAATACAAAACAATGAATTTACCAGATGTAATAGTGGCTTTGTTGAAAGCCCAGAACGATTTCGATAGCACAGCTTATGCCCAATGTTTTGCAAACAATGCTTTGGTGTATGACGAAGGCCGCACCCATCAAGGCTTTGAACAAATAAAAGCCTGGAACGAGCAAACCAATGCCGAATACGCCACCATTCTTGCGCCGATTGATTATGCCACCACGCCGAAAGGAGGTATTCTGACAACCCTGGGTTCGGGGACATTCCCTGGTAGTCCGATTGTGTTTAAATATCATTTTGAATTGGATAATGATAAGATTTTGTCATTGAAGATTACCGGGTGATTTGTGTTCTGTAGCCATTCGTAGAGGTGCATTGAATGCGGCTAATCGCAGAATTAGGTTGCCATAGAACCATGCCAATATTAATCATTTATTGTTTTCACAACCACCTGAAGCCGCAAGCATCGCACCTCTACCAAAATTTACTATTATAAATGATAGGGGACTATGTTATTTTTTCAGTGAGAATATAGGCAGAGATTGGGTAATTATAAATCATTACCTTTACAAAAAAACATACACATGCTTTACCGTATTTTGTATCATTTATGCTGGCTTGTTGTTTCTTTGGTGGTGGCGGCCATAGTGGCCATGGCTTTTTATACTTTTCAGGCCGCCGGGGTATCGCGCAGTTTCTGGGTGGTGTTTGGGCTGCTAGAGGCGTTGCACGTGGTGTTACTCTGGCGGGGGCAGTTCAGTGGTAAGGCGCGGGCTATGGTATTAAATAACCTGCATTTTGGTTTGCTGGCACTGGTAAGTTGCTTTGTAGTGTATTTGTATGCCAATGTAGGGTCGTTCAGAAACGACGGCGACAACAGCATGGAGTTCAGGTACTTCTCTTATTTTTTTGATAACATCTTTCTGGTTAATCTGATAGTTTTTATTGCCAATTTCTGGGTACTTTGCCGCTGGTTGCTGGTAAGGGGGCTGCCTGGTACGTCTCTACCCGGCTGAAAAAGGGCTTCACACCGCTGGCTTAGGCTTTATGCCTTGAAAAACTCATTCAATTCTGTTTCATTACAAAAAAAACATTTTTGAAATCCGGAATTTATTTTGTTAACTTCGTAAGGTATCCCGGATACTGGTATCTTACGATATCAACAAGAACGATAGTACGCATAGCGCCAAACTTTAATTTCCTGAAGAGATGTACCTTTTTGCCTGAACGGGCAGGAAAAATGCTAATCTTTGGGTCATGAAACACTATCATCGGTTCCGGTTTGGGAACACCGTTCCTCTTATAGGCTTAAACCGGCGGGTTTAAGCCTTTTTTTATACCTGCCAGATACCTTCTTTAAAATAATTAAGCGCGCCACGCCCTTTCTCGGTCGAGTATAGGTGTGCCACGCTGGTGGATGCTGCGAATCTGGAGATTCGCGCCACAAGTAGTAATTAATAAACTACCAGTATTACGCGTTGGTACCGTATCAAAGCCGGGCTTCCACTATCTTTCCCTTCTACAATAATATGTATGGTATCTCCGGTTTTGGTGGTTTGTGGTATGTCTATGGTGGCCGTATTGTTGGCTGCTGGCTGTATGGTTACTTTTTCGGGCGATGTACCTGCCTCGGCATATTGCCAGTACGTAAACGCCACCGAATGTCCGTCGGGGTCGGTGGCTGCTGCGCTGATGCTCAGTTTTTCACCGGCTTTTACTCTTCTGATGTTACCCCCTTTTACTGAAATTCTTGGGGCATGGTTGGCGTCTTTATAAGGTTTTATACACCAGTCGGCACGGGCGGCAAAATCCAGTTGCAGGGCATCTATCCAGCGGGTTTGCGGAAAAGAGGCATCCTGCTTACCAGTAAAATGATTAAAGTCTGTCAAAGTGCGGGCATCTTCCCAACGGAACGGATTCTCTTTTGACTGCACCAACCGGCCACCCCAGCCGCCGTATTCGGGGTTATTGCGGTTCATCAGGCCAACATCCAGCAGTTGAAAATAAGCGGGTGAGTCGCCCTCCGAAATAAAATCATAAGGGGTCATTTTGTATTTTTCCATATCCTCTGGGCTGCCGTGGGTATGCTCTGGGTCTCCGGCAATTTTTTGTCCGTCGCCCCATGAATAGTATTTAGCCAGCAAAGGCCCGTGGTTATGAATGATGTTCCGGCTCATAAATTCTCCGCGCAGATAAGGTTGCAATGCGTCAGGCACTACCTGTGTCCAGGGGTAAGCCAGACACCAGAACTGGTTGGCATTATAAAAGACGCGTATCTGCGGCCAGTTGGGCGCTATGTATTTGCGGTAGGTGGCGTCCTGGTCAAGCACGGTGTAGATAATCGCTTTTTTTGATACCTTGTTGTATATCTTCTGCCAGTCGGGTTTGTTTTTGTAGGCTTCTTCTATCGATTTCAACGCGCGCGCTATGGTATTGGTGCCACCCCAAACCTGCAGATACACGGGTTGCGGGTTAGCATCCAGCAGTACTTTTTTTATCAGTTCTGAACCCTCGGTTACTTTGTCCATTTCTCCTTCAAAATCTATGTTGCCCTCTTTTACCAGTTTCTTAAGGGCCGTGGCGGTGGGGTAGCCTGCCGCATGTTTGGCCAGATACGGCTGTACCTTGGCGTATTCGTCAAGCAGTTCTTCCATCCAGGTAGTGCCGGGCCAGCGCAATTCGGTGCGCTCGCCATAGCGTTCGGCGGTTAACTGCATCTCAGACCTGAACCGCGTGCCTTTGCCGTCTCCTTTGTAGTGCCACTGCGAACTGCTGTAAATGAGGCCTTCCAGTTTCAATTCATTGGCATAGAGCAGCATCCTGATGAACGAGTCCACGTCGTCCAGTTCGCCGTCGGTGGTTACTATGGTGCGGGGTTTTTGTGCCATGGCCGACAAACTGGCCAGCAGCATCAGCAAGAGGTATATTGTTTTTAGTTTCATGAGGAGAGAATGGGGGAATGAGCGATTGAGTGAATTAGTGAATTAGTGAATTAGCGGCCGGCGTTCCGGGGAATGAGTGATTGAGCGATTTAGTGAATGAGCGATTGAGTGAATGAGCGATTGAGTGATTGAGTGATTGAGTGAATTAGTGAATTAGTGAATTAGCGAATTAGCGGCTGGGGTTTCGGTGATTTATCGATTTAGCTTTGGGCTTTCGTCTGGGTTTTATTCCTGCTAATACGGTGGTTTTGTTTAGGTTACAAATATACATTTTTATTGGGGGTTGTGGCAATTTTCTAGGTTCTTAACGCAAGCCCAAACATCATTTTACATTTGGTTTACTTCTTTTTACAGGCTTTTAACAGTTGCCGGAATAACAACAGGTAGATTTGCTGATATAACGGCCACCGGAAAAGCAGCGGCAATTAAAACCAGGCAGGGCTTATTGTTAAACCAGAACTGCCATTGCCTGCTACTTTGGGCTGGTTATCATTAATTATGGTTTTACCTTTAAATTTATAAAATTATGAAAAAATTGTTTGTGTTTATTCCGGTAATTATGCTGGGTTTATTTCTTCTCAATTCTTTTGTGCGGAAAGAAAAGGAGGGAGACAGAACAGGTAAACCGGCGGGTGTTGCCAGCATTGTTTTTAAATCTACCGATGGCGGACAAACCTGGCACGACATCAGCAAAGGGCTGCCTGAAAAATTGCAGAAAGAAGGGGTGAGGGGAGAGAGCCTGATTGCCAGCGACAACGGGCTGTTTTTACGTGCAGGTGACGGGGTTTATTATAATGAAGCAAGTAAGGCTAATTCAGACTGGACAAAAGAGGGTTTCCCCGGTAAGCAACGGTATCTTTCCCAGGGCAACAACAAGATGTTTGCCTTTGATTTCAGAGGTCAGTTCATGCGAAAAATAAACGGAACCAACGATTGGGCACCCATTTATACCAATTTTCAGGAACAAGCCGTGAGCTTAGATAAAACCATCGACTGGATGTACAACAGTTATAAAGAGCGCCAGGTAAATACCGTTTTTGAAACGGCCGCAGGCATTGTTTTTATAGGCGCCAGCAACCACCTTTTCAGAACGGCCGACTATGGTAAAACCTGGAAACGCGTGCATATCGGGGGTGGGCTGATGAAACTGGCAGAGCAGAACGGGGTGCTTCTGGCTACGTATAAAGAAGGGGTGCTGAGGTCGACGGACAATGGACTGAACTGGGCGCCCGTGTTGGGTGAGGGGGGCGTTGGCATTGCCGTTGAACCCATAACAGGTGGGTTTGCGGCTATTGTTACCAGCAAGGAAGCCCGCATTAACCGCCTGTATATTTCAACAGATAAAGGCCAAACCTGGAATGCGGTGGGCGGAGACCTGCTGCCATCAAGCGAAAGGTTGTTTATGAGAAAAATAGGTATGCTTCCTACGTCATCTACTATTTTATCTATTAAACAAATGGGTGAATTTTTAATATGCGGGCGGGCAGATGGCATCTACCGCTCGGCAGACATGGGCAAAACCTGGCAGCCACTGGCGGTGCCTCTAACCGGCAATTACGGCTTCCATGTGTCTGTTTCGGGTAATACTTTGTATGTTATGCCCTTTAAGGGCTGCTAAGCAAGGGTAAACCCGACTGGTTTAAAATCATTCATTATTGCTCAATTGTGTTTCTGAACTATGAAAAACAAGCTATTATTTAGGTGTCTGGTTTTTATGGGTGCCTGGGGGTGCCTGGCTTGCGGCCAAACTGCCCATGATGAAACCGGCAGCACCGCGGGCAGCTATGGGGCGTCGGCACAAAAGTTTATAATTGATACCAAAGCAAGTTTTGTAACCTGGCGCGGCTCCTTGCTGCTAGACACCGGCGAAGACCACGCCGGGTATGTGTATCCGTCGGGTGGAGAAATGATAACAGATAATGGCAAACTGGTGGGTGGCAAAGTGGTAATAGACATGAAGTCAATGGTCTATAAAGACAAGCAGCATAAAAACAGCCCGGTGTTTCACTTAAAATCGGCCGATTATTTTGATGTCGAGAAATTCCCCACCGCTGCATTTGTTATTACGGGCGTAACGCCTGCAGCCGGAAAAACGCTGGAAGTAAAAGGTAAACTGACCATTAAGGGTGTTACGCGCACGGTTAGTTTTCCGGCAAAAATGACATTAGCCGACGGAGTTTTAAAGGCAGATGGCAAACTGGTGATTGACCGCACCGAATGGGGCATCAGGTATAATTCAGGCAGGTTTTATGATATAGCCGCCGACCAGGTTGTATCTGATAACATTGAGTTAATGATGACCGTTGTGGCCAGAAAATAAACATCTTCAGGTACTTTAACAGGGCTTATTGCAACCAACACGGCAATAAGCCCTGCTGGTTTTATAATCTATCGGGCGGTACCTGCCAATTCATCTAATATCGCCCGGTGAGGCATGACATTTACAGTGCCCTTGGTAGGAATCATGTTTTTCCAGACCCAGTTGTAATGCTCAATTACCTGCACTGCTTTTAAGTGGGGCCTTTCGCCCGTAGTGTGGCCATCTTCAGCCACTGTTATTTTATAATCGCGTGTTAATGCCGATTGCACCGTTGATTCTATGCAGAAGTCTGTAGCGCAGCCCGAAATTATCAGCTCATCAACCAAATATTGATCCAGTTGCGATTGAAGTTCAGACCTGTAAAAAACATCATTTGCGTATTTGTCAATCAGAATATCACCGGCTTCCACTTTTAAGTCGTCCAACAATTCCCACTCTGTTGTATGGGGTACAAAGTTGCCGGAGTGGGTTCCATCGTGCTGAATAAAAAATTCAGGCAAACCATAGGTACATTTAATCGCAAAACCAAAAATGCAAAATTGCAATTCCAAAAATGCAAAAATTACTCGGACTCGGGGAGGGTTGCTACTTTGTGGTAATATAATATTGCTCGCTCTATGTAATGCGTGTAGGTGTCCTTCTGGTTTTTGAGTATTTCAAGTGCGCGAGGGCTGAGACTTATGGCAATGGCACGTTGTTACGGCTGAACTTTTGTTTTTTTGTTTTTTACATTTCCTGAAAAACGACGGGCGCCCCCTAAACCTTTTTTCTTCATACCTAGCACTCTAAAGCAAGCCTTTTGAAAGTTTGAGCTATACAATACGTTGTAGTGCTGTGCAAGCTGCTTAGCCGTCAGGTCTTTTGGTAGCAGCAGTTTGCGTCCAAATTCTTGAAGCCTATCAAAGAAATGATGTATTATAAAACCAGAAAATGTTCCGCTAAAATGTTCCGCTATTTACCAAAAGTGCATAAAAGCGGAACATTTTTATTTTCATTTAAATACCCAATATTCAGTGTTTAAAAACCTTTTAAAATCTTCCAAAAACCCCATTCAAGCCAATTTAAAAGCCTTTTTACTTTACTCTGCACAATTAAACGCTAATTCAAATAACTCCTCCAAAATAGCCCTAAAACAGCTCCAAAATTAAATCAAAGTTCAATTCTTATTAAAATTTGCAGTTTTAGTAATTTCTCAAAACCTTTATAAGAGGCTAATAATCAAACACTTGCAAAATTCGCGCGCGCAGGTTTCGTTCTACCCCTCAATGTACGAAAAGCCTCAGCCATTAAATTTATTCTTTGAACCACCCCATCGGTGTCGTGCCGCGGAGTTAATGCAGTAAACGAACCTTTCTGCATATCAATCACCAGTAAGGCTTTTCTGTTTTTCATCGTTTTTTAATTACAAAGATAAAATATAGATAGTTTTTGGAAAAATACCAACAAAAAAGCCCCTAAATTAAGGGGCTTTTTGCTACAAGCGTATGAAAGATTCATGTAGAATCTAACGTCTTCAGGGGTATTTACATACCCGCAATATCTTGTGTTCATGGCTAAATAAAACACTGATAACTGATGAAAAATAATTTCATCTTTTTTGTTTTTATGGATTGACGTTCGTGACAGTTTTTGGCTGGTGCGGATAAGTCAATAACTTTTTCATTTATATTTGTCGCAGCCGATGGTACTATGGCTTGGGTAAAGCCGGAAAAGAATAAGTGTCATTTCTACAAATATAATAGAAACAACCTTAAAAAAATATTAAATATTACTTAATTATTGCCAGCTAAGGTAATTTATAAAACCTTTTGCCGGAAAAATGAGTGATAAACCCGCTAATATTTGTGATGAACTGGGTTTGTCATTTGTTTTTGGTAACAAATCATGATTTTTTTTCTTTTGTAGAAACTCCAAAAAAAATGTTGCACGCAGGCATAAAATTAAAAAAAATAGACTGGGTAAGAGAACTGCTGTTTTTCTGGGGTTTCTTTATATTGATGTCTATCAGCCGCTGGAACTTCCTGTCGTCGGTTGAAGAAATCACCATTGGTTTTCTTCATTTTCTGATGCTCTATGCCATGGCTGTTTTTTACCGCATATTTGTTTTTCCTTTTTTTAAAAGCGGGCAGTTTAACCGGTTTCTGGTGGTGTCGATGGTGGTGTTGTTGGCTGGCAGCGCGGTATTGTATCTGGCCGACTACCTCTGGTTTTTTCGGGAGTTTCATCAAAACCAGAATCCGGTAAAAATGGGGCTGCTTTATCTGGCTACTACCTCTGGCAGTATCATTACCATGGAGGCCGTTTTTTTGCTTGAGTATTTTTACCGCCAGCAAATCAGAAGCAGTAATCAGCTGCTGCAACTGAGCGAAGCCCAGACCAAACTACTGCAGGCGCAGCTTAATCCGCATTTTTTGTTCAATACGCTTAATAATCTGTACGGTATCAGCATAAAAGAGCCTGCCCGAATGCCCGATATGATCATGCAGTTGTCGCAACTGATGCGGTATCAGGTAGAGTCGGCCTCAAAGAAACAGGTAAAACTAAGCGACGAGCTTGCGTATCTCACCAGCTATATACATCTTGAAAAAGAGCGCATCGGCCAACGCTGCACGCTTAATTATGTTTACCCTGCACATACCGGCACACAGCATTATATAGTGCCTTTGCTGCTGTTGCCGCTGATAGAAAACGCCTTTAAACACAGCAGCGGCGCCATTAAGAATTGCTTTGTGAGCATTACTATTACCCTTGCAGGGCAGGTGCTGGTGCTTGATATACTCAATTCTATACCGGCGCGCAGGCCCCGGCTGGTTTCTACGGGTGTGGGCATACCCAATACCCTGAAACGCCTGGAAGCCTTTTATGCCGGGCGGTTCAGGCTTGATATGCACGAAACCGAGTGCCAGTACCATACTTTGCTTCGCCTTCAACTAACCCCCGACCTACATGACTGACCCGGTATTGCCCAAAACTCTGAAATGTATAATTGTTGACGACGAACGCGGCGCGCATCTGGTGTTGCAGCATTATGTGGCGCAGGTAGACAGGCTTGAGCTGGCCGGTAGTTGCGAAAACGCCATTGAGGCCATTAACCTGATGCACCAGACACCCGTAGACCTGGTTTTTCTGGATATTAACATGCCTCAGATGAGCGGGCTTGAGATGCTGAACACCCTGAAACAAAAGCCGCTGGTTATTTTTACAACGGCTTATTCTGACTACGCCCTTGAAAGCTATTGCTACGATGTGGTTGATTATTTGCTGAAGCCAATTCAGCTTGCGCGCTTTCTGAAAGCCGTAGACAAGGCCTTTTATTTGTTTGGACTGCCCGACAGAGCCACTCAGGCCTTACCCGCGGTTGTGCCTGATGCCTCTATAATGATAAGGGTAGACGGCGACTGGATGCGGATTGAAACCAACGACATTAAGTATGCCCAAAGCTGGGGTAATTATGTAAAGATTTTTACCGATACCCAAATCTACCTGACAGCCCTTACCTTAACCGAGCTGGACCAGCGCTTGCCAGCCGGGCAGTTTGTGCGGGTGCATAAGTCTTACCTGGTGGCGGTGAGGCGCATTACGCGCATCAGTGGTAATGCCTTGTTTATTCATGACGTTTCGTTGCCCATCGGGCTTACCTACCGCCGCGAGCTGATAGAACATTTTAAATAAAGGGTAGGCCAGGCCTAAAAAAAGACAGCAAGGCAAAAGCATTAGCAGAAAGAATGAAAACTTAAAAATTGTTCGGAATTGAAATTTTTAAGGCTGATTATTGTTATATTTGTATATGACTTCCCCCATCAATAGCGCTATGAAAGTTGTAGCCCCTTATACCAGAGCAGACTTGGATAAAATAGGTAACTCTATGATTTATATGGCGCAGCGCATACAGCCACTCTCAAAAACAAAGCTGCTTAAATTGCTTTATCTGCTTGAGGAGTCGTCGGTGAAAAAATACGGAATGCCATTTCTTAATTTAAGTTTTCAGGTCTGGAAGTTCGGCCCCGTTGCCAAAGATATTTTCATTGATTTATCGTCAGGCTCTGAGCCTACGCTATTTGATAGCTACATTGGCAGTACTGTTGTAAATGGCACAACTACAATAAGCGCGCGCAAGGGGTTTGTGGATGATGAGTTTTCAGACAATGAAATTGAATTGCTGGATTTTATAACTGAAAAATTTAAAAACGTAAGTGCAGAAGAACTGGTAAAACTAACCCATCGTGAGCATGGCCTTTGGCACAAGGCAGCCAAAGATAACGGTGTGCTTGAATACTTTGAAAACGATTCAATGAATAGTACAGCAATTGAAATAGATTTTTCTCAATTACTGTTAAGTGACCAACAAAAATATACGCGCTATTTAGAACAAACCGAATTTGTTGAAGTTAGCCGTTCCTTAAAATTCTGATTGCTGTGTTTCAGGAAGGTCTTATTTTATACTACAATGATTTCCGTTTTAAAAACGGAAGCGATTCAAAGAGCAAATATTTTATTGTTCTGAAACGAATCGATTCGATGCTTATTCTGGCTACTTTACCTTCCAGTAAAGATTTTGTGCCGTCTGTCTGGCAAGATTATGACCATCATACCTGTATTGAGTTGGCAGAGTTTAACTTCAATTGCTTTTTTATAAAGCCGCAATCTGCTGTAACTACTACTGGCTGGGGCTTCCCCTTACCAACATTTTTGTATGGCAGCCAGATTGATGCGTATGACGAAGCCATTCTGCATGACATTTATCCGGTTGAAGGTATTGATTATGACATTATCGGGCAGTTAAAGCCTGAGTTGCTAGGCCTTATAAAAGATTGTTTTCGCTCTTCTGCCAGTGTTAAGCGTAAGTTCAGAAGAATACTTTAATTGCTTCCGTTGCAGCAAATGTAAGGCCAAGCCTAAAAAACGCCGTTTAAAAGGTATATATGTGTTAAGTGCCCGGTGAGGCTGAAAGGTGTGGAAGGATTTACCGAAGTGATACTCTGCTGGATTGACACTGAAAATGGTTGGGACAACGCAATGCAATCCGGAATTTTTTAATTTGAATACACCGAAACTGCGGTAAAAACCTGCGGCTTCATTTAAGTTGCAGCCTGTCTATGATTGTTTTTAGGTAGGTGTTTTCTTGCCTTAGCTGTTCAATGATTTGTTCATATAGCCGTTTTTCAGAATCTGCCAGCCCGGGGTTAGCACCTGGTATTTCATTCTCTGCGGCGCCCTGTCTGTTTTTAACATTAAACACCATGTTTTCGTTAAAATTCAGGATGTCTTCCAGTTGAATATCCAGTATTTCCGCAATTTTTCTGAGTTTCTGAAACGATACCTCCGACTCATCTCTTTCTATTTTACCATACCCTGTGGCAGTCATGTTCAGTGCCTTAGCTACATATTCTTGCGTGTAATTCCTTAACTCACGCAATTTCCTTAGCCTGTTTCCTATCAACATACTTTAAGTTTTAATATAGTTCGTCATTCTAAGGCTATCTTGCTTTACAGGCAGGTAAAAAAATCTGCCGTAAAATACTAGCACATAGTTACTCGATGTTTCAGCAATCCGTCTACTGGCTTGCCGGTAAAAAAATCAGAATAGCTTCATGTTATAAAGGATAGCACCAGACAACCCATACAAATTACCTGCCAGTTTGATTTCTGTTCTGGGTAAAACTGTAATGAATCAGCAAAATTAAAATACAGGAAAAATTCAAAAAGGCACAGAGGTAAAGAGAATTTTCAAGCCCCATCAGATTTAGCCTTAATACCTGCGAAAAAAACAGGCTGGTTACGGAACCTGTTATGAACCACAGATACAATGTTTTTGGGGTAGACGCATCGGCATCTTCAAAAATTCTGGACAGCAAAGCAACAGAGGTACTCATTAATAAAGGCAGCAGTGCTAACGAAATGATATAAAGCAGGCTGGCCTCAAACAAACGGAGCAATGGTAAAAGGATGGCAGACACCGCACCACTACACATAATATTTTTGCTAAACACAGCAAAAGTAATAAAGAAAATTTCAAAAATGGTAATCATCAGCAATAAAGAGTGGTTTCCGATGCTAAAAAGCACCCGTTTAGCCATCAAATAACCCAGTGGGCAACTAAGCAAAAATGCCACCAGCGACATCTGAAAATTGTAGGTTCTAAAGCCATGATGTGCAAACAGGTATTGTGAGCACACAGCCTGATAATGGAAACTTGTAAAACCCGAGCAAAATGATATAAACAGTAATGACAGAGATTTTCCGTGATTGACTTTTTTAGCCGAGTTCATATTTTATAGTGTTATGTAGAAATTGGGTTTTGCAAGGCCGGGCCAAAAGCGTTTAATGACGCCTCTGACAACAAAGCACCCAGCCGTGAAAAATTATTTTAAAAAAGGTTTAGTACGCTCTCAAAATTAGTAGTAACATCTTAAAGGACAAGGCTCATTTGCGCACTTGCAGGAACAATAATGAACTTTTAAGAATATTTTTTTCCGCAACGGCGTTGCATTTGCACGCATAGGTGAACGTAGCATATATACGAACACAGCTACGTAAAATGCAAGCCTGAAAAAGGTTGGTTATAAGGGCTCGTAAACAAGAAACCCTTTACCGGCAACGGGGCTGGTAAAGGGTTTCTGAAACACGGGTGGCTGGTTATTACCAGATTCTTTTTTCTCTCAACGTGATAGGTTCACTTGATTGTTTTTCCGGAATATCGTACAGGAACAGGAACTGGTTGTCGCCCACTTCGTCGGCAATGGTTTCCCAAGAGTCTCTCAGGTACGCGCCAATTTTTTCGGTGCCATAGTGGTTCAACCCACCGATAATAAACACCGAGATGTCGTCTCCGAGGGTTAGTTTGGCAATAATACCGTAGTCAGCACAATCGTCGTTCACCCATTTTTCTTCATACTCAACCCATTTATCAGCAAACTTGGCGTAGAAAATGTTTCTTTCGCTTTCGTCTTTGTATTCAATTTTCTTAGGTCTGGTAGATTTCCGCACCAGCTCAAACGGCAACGAGTTGTCGGAGTTGATGATGTACTCAGCTACGGTTGGCGGGTTCTGGTCGCTTCCAAAAATACCGATGGCTACATATACGCCCGGTTTTCTGGTTTTTATTAATTCTTTTACGTTTTTGTATTTTTCGCCTACGCCAATATAAACCGGCAGGGGTATAATACCCAGGGTTTCGTAGAAGGCCTCTCTGATAGCCACCGCCGTTTTAATATCGGTTTTGGGTACGCCGGGGTAGAAATCGTCGTTGTCGGTATCAATAAATTTGTATTTAAGTATAGTGGCAATGTTGTTTCTGTTAATGGTGTTGGCATTAAACAGGTTGCTGAACTTGGCACGTCTTTCTTTAATGGCGCGGGCGTCGTTGTCGCGAGACTCCTGGCTTTTGCTGTACGCATTAAAGATATTTACCAGATTAGCCAGGGTTTTAGGGTCGGTGGTTTCGTAGCTGAAAATACCGCCGTTTTTGCCCAGGGCGTCTATGTTGGTAAGGGTTATTAAGGCTTTAGAAGGCGTAGTGCCTGTGATAGACTTGGTGAGCACAAACTGAAACGGTATGCTGTCAAACTCATGTATGTTTTCGCGCAGGTAGCCCCAGTCAACCAGTTTGTCTATCTGGCTCAGGTTATTGGCATATAAAAACTCTTTCAGTTCTTCACGTTTTTCTTCAATGGTTTCGCCAAAGCCCAGGTTAATACCCTTGGCAAATGCATAATATACGTTGCCGTCTTCTACGTTCAGGCTTACACTTCCGGTGCTGAGCGCCTCTTCGCCAAACTGGTCGTAGTAAATAATATCGGCTCTTTCCAATCCTTTTTCAAGGTATTTTTCGTACTGGCTAAACTCAATGTCGTCTTTTTTAGTGTTCAGAATAGCCATGTGTATGGAGTCTGACTTCTGGCGGTAGCGTGTTACCAGTTTCTCAATCAGGTCGTTTATTTCAGTATTTTGCTTGTCTATTTTTCTGTAATACTTGTGGTAGTCAAGCTGGCTTAATTTGCTGATATCGGTATTACCCTGCCCAAACGAGTTCAGCACTACCTCCATGTTATGGCTGGTCATGTAGTTGAGGTCGGCAGAGTAGCTCATGATATACAATTCGCTTTCTTCTTCGTTTTCAAGGCTCAGGGCAAGAATGCTTTTCAGCGAGTCTAGCCTTTCTCTGAGCGTATATTTAGGCTGTACGGCCGTAAAGTTCTTTACTATTGCGTTTGTTTTTTCGAGCAGATTATGGCTCTTGTCGTAAATGGTAGCAAAACTTGCTTCTTTTTCTTTCCGGTTTTCGCCGTCAACCATCAGCGCAATAATAATACCGAAAAGAATACCCAAAAACCCGATAATGATACCGGCGAGGTCCATGTGCAGCAGCAACTCATATAAGGCACCCGGCACAAATTGTTGCACATTACCGCCTGTGGTAGTAATGGTAGAGCTGTCAATAAACAACTGTTTGAAGAAAATGAACATGATTTTTAGCACAAACGCCGAGAAAAACAGATACAGCAGCGTATAGGTAATAATCATGATTCCTTTGAAATCCTTGTTCTCGTCTGAAGAGTATTTATCAAGCAGTTTGTTGAAATTGGCATTGCTGATTCTTTTAATGGGCCACGAAAGCACCCTCAGCATGGCGTTTTTCTTTGTGAAAAATAGCAGTAAATAGAGCAGGAAGAGGATAAAGAAAACGGAAAAATAGAGAAATGATGCGGAAATGGTGATTTCGCGGAAAATAGGTTGCATAAAGACTAATTGTTTGGTTAAATAAGTTTCAGTTTGATCGCTTTTTGTTTTGTATGTTGAAAAAACTCACGAAACACAGGTTTGCTTTTGCCCGGCTTATAATAACACGGGCGGGTACTTGTTATTAAATATCAAACTGAGGGTTGCCTTTTGCGCCTGAAAAAAAGCCATAGTGCAAAGCGTCAAATCCATAGGAGTTTCAATAGTTAAAAAACACGTAACGGGGTGCAAATATCGCTTTACACGGCGCCCGGGCAGTATTGGGGAGCCTGCCAGCGGGTAGATAATAGATTAGTACGGCCTAAGGCCTGGTAGTCAGCGGGTTTGGTTCTTAAAGGTTGAATACCGGTGGCCCAAAAGGCCTTTTTCTTTTTTAAGTCTTATACTGCTTCGTTTGTTTCAACCCACAAAAGTAATTATTAAAGCGCAAAAATATTAACGATAAATAAAGTATTTCTATCAACAATAGGCTTCTAATAGTGTATAGAGATGCATTAAAGGCCGATTATCAATCTTTTATGGCTGGTGATAAGGCTGGCTGGCACATTAAAAAAAAACAGATTCCCCCAGTGTGGCTGGCACTTGTGGCTGGTCATTAACGGTGGGCTGTTTTGTTGTGTTGTAAAGTGGCAGACTGTTAAAAATGCCTATTCAAAGTTAAAGTGTGGTATTTGAAAAAGCAAGTCATATTTCTACTATTTTTAGAATTTATTGTAAGCATTTTAGAATATCCGATTAAAATTGAGCCAGTTTGAGTGGTTTTTTTGATTATACGGTGCTATTGCAGTAAAAATTGCAGATTTAGCTATATCAATACAAGGCAGCATGGGCATAACGCCTTGCGCGGCAGAGACAAAAGCTGTGTGAAAGCCCCGGCCACAGGCCGTACCAAAAAGCGAGCCGGGACCTTCACCCGGCTCTGGTTTTACGCTACAAAATTACAGCAAACGGGCGGGGAACGGAACGGGGTTCTGCATCCTACCCATGCAGAATGCCGCCGTCCCAGAACCAGTTGCCCTGTGCTGTCTGATACCATACCGGGTTATTATTGATGGCTTCGCCCTTTTCTGTTCTGGCTGTGTAAGCCAGCACTGTACGTGCGGCTACGGTTTCTACCACCGCGGCTCTTCTGTTGGGCTGGGTGCGTATGTTTAGCCGCACTGAAGTGGTAAGCTGCCCGGTTTCAGTAGGGGTGGTGTCGGCCTCTGGCTGGGTTTCTCCGGTGCATTCGCGGTATTCTTCCACTACGTCTTTCAGCAGTTGCTCGTAGGTGCGCCTGCTGTGAGCAAGGCCCGTGAGGGGGTCTGTCTTACGGCCGGGGTCCAGAAAAAAATGCCCTACAATATCTTTGGCCGGGTCTAGCTGAAACTCATAACATAACTTTGCCAGCACCCACACAAACTTGTTGTAGGCTTTGTCGGCATCTATTTTGTCGCCGTAGCAATATTCTACGCCAATGGCGGCATCGTTGGCGTTTACGCCAAACAGTTCGTTGTCTTTGGGGCGGTCATATAGCACATGCCAGGCTTTTTCGGGTGGGGCTGTCAGAGCGGGAATACATTCCAGTATCTGGCGGTCGTCAACAAAAATATGGGCCGAGGCCGTCTTTTTGGGCGGTACCGTTTGGGCGGTGTTAGTATAATAGCTGATGTTGCCAGCCGCGGTTGAGTCCGGGTTGCCGGTGTCATGCGCCACCAGGAACCTGACCTTGGCTATGGCCAGCCCCGACCGCCTGCGCGACGGCCTGGGCAGGTAGCTGGTGCCAATGCTGAATTTTTCTGTAAATGCCATTTTGTTATTGGTTTAGCCTACGGGTTGTTCTTCCAGATTGGGTTGCGTACCGGCCGCACCGGCGCTTGCGGTGCCTTTGTTTTCAGTAACTTTCAACGCTACATAAGTGGCCGAACTCACACCCAGCAGAATCAGGTTATTGGGCTCAATGTCAGGTATTATCAGGTTGATGTTGTTTTGTGGGGGCGTGGTGAGGTTGTTGACCACCTTCAGAATAAACCAGATACCAAAGGCCAGGTTAAAAACCACTGTCTGGAAGCGGTGGATGCTAACGCCTGTCTGGTCTGACAGGATATCTACCACAAAGTTGGTTCCGTTAGTATCCTGATGCCGCTGGATGTTCGGGTCGCTTTCATCGGCTGCGTCTATAACCCGTGCCGATGCAATGGTGGCCGCACTGATGCCCAGCAGAATAACCGTCGACTCCCAGAGTTCGGGGGCATTGTTGTGGGTAATCATAATAGATGTGAAGGCCGACATGATGATGACCGTCCACCAGGCCAGTTGCACCCGCGACCAGCTGTACGGCTGCTTCTCGGCCGTGCTCTGGTCTTTCAGCATACAATATTTGTGATTGCAATAGGCTACGCAGAACGTAAGCACCGCGAAAACGAGCCAATACCAAAGAACAGGTTTCATATTTATGAATGTTTAGTTTTTTGCCCAGATGGGTGATGTATAGATGCGGTCGCCGTCTTGCTGCACAATTTCAACATAGTAATAAAAGGCATTACCCGGCGCCAGTGTTACGGTTTTGCTCAGGGTGTCGGTGGTGCTTCTGGCAAGCACGGTGGGCATTTGCCCTGTACCCGGCTTGCCATACAGCACCTTTATGCTTTTAATGGCATCGGTTGTGTCGGGGTCTGTTACGGTTACCGTCAGTTGCAGTGTCCGCTTGTTTTTACTGTAGCTACCCAGCGGCATGCCATTCAGGGTGAAATCAACCTTTACGTTCCAGTCTTCAGTAGCATAAAACCGATTGGCCTTGTAGGCGGCTATGATGCTGTCGCGGTGCAGGGTTTGAGCCAGCACGGCTGTTCTTGTGGCCGACATCCGCCCGAAGGTGGTATTGTGGTTGTCGTGGTCTATGGTGGGGCCTACAATATAGCCTTTTGACAGCAGCGTTTTATAGTAGCTGTAAAACCGGGGCGAGGGCTTGTCTGAATAATCTGTTTTTTTTGAAAACGCCGGGCCGCTGCTGATGGCCACGCCACAAATGGCCTGGTCGGCCGTCAGGTTATAGCCTTGCGCAGCCAGGTCTGAAAAATGAGTGGGCTCCGGGTGTGCCAGCGTGGCAAAAATATGGGGGTTGGCGGCCAGGATTCGGAACAGTGAGGCGTAGTCTGACTTGGCCGAGTAAACATCATAATTGTCGCGCTCCCAGCCAATGAGCTTGTCTGAGCCATAAATAACAATATGCCCGCCTTTGCTGATAACGCCGTACTCCATACCATAGAGGCACACAAAGCGGCCGTTTTCGTTCAGTGCGTCGGCATCGGCCAGGCCTTTGGCATAGCTGGCAAGCTGCATACCCGCCTGGCTGTGGTTATGCTCTGAGATACCGAGGAAATCGAGATGGGCAGATTCCCGCGCAAAGCGGAACGCATCTGCCGGGGTTTTCACGCCGGTTTCGGCGCCGTCTTTACAGCCGTCAGAATAAGACGTATGCGCATGAATATTGCCATAATATACGTTGTAGCGTTGCGCCAAAAGTGGTTGCCAGCCCAGCACAAGGCCGCACAGATACAAAAGTGTCAGTCGGGTAAGCATGGTTTTGCAGGTTAGTTTAAGGCAATGGGTAAAGAGCGAGAGCAACACAGCGCACAGCTACAACCAGTGGTTTACTCTGGCTTAAGGCTGCACAAAATGATAAAGAATCTGGCGGTAAAGCAAGATGAATTTATTTAATGGCAACTGATTTTTAAACGCCCCGGCACGTCGTAAAAACGGTTATGTTTTTTTGCTGATTACAGATAAAAACAGCAGGTTATAGCTGATGCGGTTTGGGCTGCAACTGCGTAATTTTACGTATCTGTGCTACCGTTCAAGTGCCTGAGAATTATATGTATATACATGATTTGCTACCTTTTGATAAGTTATTGTTTTTTTTGCGCCTCGCTACTTTCTGAATCTTTAATTTTGCATCAATTAACCCGGTGAAACACACCAACCAATTCTAGTGACTTTTTAAATTTACACTACCTTATGAGACGTAGTCTTTTTTTATTTCTGCTGCTGGGACCCCCGGTATTAGGGGGATATTTAATGGGTTTTTTGAATATTGGATTCTCTAAACCTGTTATCCTTGGATTCTTAATCTACATAACCGTAGTTATTTTATTGCGGATTTTGTACAAGAAAAGTTCGTATGTTCAGAAGCTTTTTATGTCTAAAGAAAAGCTTGAAAGATTGAAAGCCGGCATTGATGACCAGTACTACGATTACCGCTAGGTAATTGCCGCCTGCAGTTCATTTTTTGCCGTGTCACAAAAAGCCGCCTGTATGTGCGGCTTTTTGCGTTTATCAGCAGGCGCTTTAAGGGTTGTCTGGTTGTGCTTCGTCTGTTTGGTCTGTTTTCTCTTCTTCTTCTTCTTTTGTGTCGGTGTCCGGCTCAGCTTCTTCGGCATCTTTGGCAGCGGCAGCATCACAAACGGGTATATATTGTGTTAGGCTGGTCTGGCTGTTGCCCACTACCAGGGTGGCTGTAAACTGGTGTATCAGGCCATCTTTGGGGGCATCAAAATCTACATCTAATGGGGTTGCCGTAACAGAGGGTACAGGTTTTACCTGTTTTGCGCTATTGCCTCTTACCAGCGTAATGGTGCCGGGCTGGCCAGTATTGGCGGTGTCGGCCACGGTTACAATTACCTTGCATTGAGCCGTTGAAAAGTTTATGTCTATGGTAAGTGCCATTGTTTTAGAATTTTGAATTGGCCTGCGCCGTTTGGAATGCTTTGAGGATGTCGCCGAAATAGTTGATATTGATAGATAAGCCCAGGGTGTTGTATTTATCTTTACTGTTTAAAGCTACCCCATAGGTAAACTTAAACAGCTGGTTAAACCTGAGCGTGCCACCTGCATAAATAATGGGCGTTAGTTTTACGTCTTTGTTACCCATTATACCCACGCCCACAGTAGGTTGAATCAGATAGGCCACTGCCCTGTGGAAACGCTGGAAACTTTTGGCAGGTGCGGCTGTAACGTAATCTTTCAGCGATACATCGGGTGGTATTCGGGCAAACAAATAGGGGCTTATGGTAAAGAACATACCAAAGTTTCTTTTAACGGAGTCTGGCCTTGAGTTGCCGAGAAACGTCATGGCTGGGGTAATGTCAAAAGAGGCGTAGTACATTACCTCACTTACAATGACTGATACATCCAGCGTTTGAGCGGCCGTAATCTCTTTGGCTACCAGGTTTTTAAGCCCCTCGCTGAAAATCTTATCAGTTTCGGTATCCATCACTTTTTTAAGCGAATCAGCCTTGGGGGCAAACCCAGGGTTGGCTAGTCTTAATGAGGTATTGAGCAAATTGAGGTAATCAGAGGTTGCCGACAGTGGTGTAAATATTTCAACAAAGCTATCTTTCAGTTTTTTGTCTCCCACGTAATAAATATTCAGGTCGTTCGGTAGCGTTTCCTGAAATGCCTTCAGCATAGCGGCTTTAAACTCGTCGGGCGTTAAGCCGGTGTTGTTGCTTTTGTAAATGGCGCTCAGCGACCCGGCGGCTTTAGGAAGGCCTCCGGCTATCTGATTTCTGATAAGCTGTTTCTGTGCATCATCCTGTGTTTTTTCAACGTATATCTCCAGCCCTACGGTTTCGCGGGGTAGAAACGGGCCAATCAATGCCCTGTAGCCGGTGGTGGTAGGGGCGGCTTTTACCTCAGTGGCCTGTGCCTGAGATGAGGCATACACCAGCATCGAAATTTTTTCGGGGTTTTGCAGGGGCTTTTTCAGTTCGCCCTCAAGTAGTATTTTCTGATTGGGCAGCATCTGGCTGTTTTCTTCTCTGCCGTTTTTATCAACGGTTTGTCCGTCCTGATTCAGCCGGATACGGTTCTTTTGGGCATACAACAGACTACCGGAAAGTAGAAAAATAAGGAGAAGAATTTTTTTCATGAGTACAGCTTTTAAGAGGGTAAGTACAAAGAAAATATTAATTAAAATTAAAGATTTAAACCACGAAGTAACACAAAGTTGAAAATATGGAGTTTCACAGAGGATTTTTCTCTAAACTTCGTGAAACGCTGTGCTAAACTCAGAGCCACTCCGTGGTAAAATATTGATAGTTAATTTTTTATAAGTACATAATGTAAATGTACCTCTAATATATAGCTGCTGCGTATAGGCTTTATAGTTATTTTATTTACAGGCAATTAATTCTATTTATCGGTTGCTTTGCCTACCTGCCTTGTGCTGTTTTTGGGTAAAAAATTATTAAGCGGTAGTAAATGCGTAAAAATACGGTACCGTAAAATAAGTAAGTGTTCCTGTCAATAAAACTAATTGAAATTGCATTTACATTGCACATGGTTTTTTTTAACAACCTAAATCGATAGTCAAGAAAATGAAAAAATTACTGCTATTTACCTGCCTGTTATTGGCCGTTATGGCCATGAGCTGCACCAACAAAGGTGAGGATGGAAAAGACTCTACCATTGCCGGGCCAGATACCAAGAAGTATATCCGGAAAAACGCGTATTCGGCTGATGCCGCCAAAGACCTTGAAGCCCTTGATAAAGCCTTGGCCATTATGAGAAAAGCCGACTGCTCAGACCCCACCAGCTGGTATTACCAGGGTGCCATGCACTGGGTACCCGATACCATTACGGGCCAGAACAAGTTGTGTAGCAGTTATCAGAATGTATTGCAGCTCAAAGCAGGCTGGGACAACTGTACGCACCTGGACCAGGGTGAACTGATACATTTTCTGGTTTGGCACCGCATGTACATTTACTATTTTGAAAAAATTGTGCGTAAATTGTCTGGCTATCAGGATTTCGCCCTGCCTTACTGGGGCTATACCGATACCACCAACATTACCCAAAACCGCACCATGCCGCCTATCTGGCGTAATACCAGCAACAGCCTGTATACGGTTGAGCGGCTGGACAGCCTCAATAACGGCGACCCGATATCGGGTAAAACCGTGCGCCGCCTTGACCTGACCAAGCTGAACCAATACCGCACCTATGCGCTTTACAACGAAAATATGAACAGGGCACCGCACGGAGCCATGCACAATTACATAGGCTTTGGTAACGACACCACCGGTAAATCGCAGTATTCGGTTATTTATCAGAATACCGCTTACGGTATGATGGCTGACGTTTCAACAGCCGCTTTTGACCCGATTTTCTGGGCGCATCACTCTAATATTGACCGCCTGTGGCAGCAATGGACCAACTCGCCCAACGGGCAGGATGTAATGCTTGAAGAACTGAAAAAAGTAGCCTGGCCTTATGTTTTCTTTAATGAAAACGGCGAAAAAATTACTTATACCATTGAAGAGGTGGTGAAGATTATCTATAACCTGGATTACGACTATGATGATGCCATTGTGAAACCTAAAAATGCACCTAAAGAGAATTTGAAAATGCTGGCGGCCTCTGTAAGCAAGGAAGATACGCTGGGTAATACCAGAAAGCCCGTAAAGCTGGTTAACCCAATGACCAAACTGGTGATTGAACGTGACCCAAAGCAAAGTCTGAACTGGATGCAAAAGAACGTAAAACCCAAGGATGTGCTGGTGATGTCGGTGAAGGTATCGTTTACCAAAGCGCCTAAGTCTGACTATGAGATTTACCTGAATCTGCCGCCTAAAGAGACGCCTACCCCGGGTAATAAGTATTATGTGGGTTCTATGACGTTCTTCGGGGCAGACCACAAGCACTCTAAAAGCGCGGCGCATGGCCATAAGGCAGGTAACAAGATATACAAAACCTTTAATTATGAAATCACCAATGAATCTGCTCATACAAAAGCGCTTGATAAGAAGACTTTTGATTTGTCGATTCTTAAATTTAACGGCTCAAAGGCTGAAGATATTCAGGTTGAGAGCGTTTCGGTGGTGAAACAATAAGAGGGCAAGCCTAAGTTTACAGACACAGCCACGGCATAAAAGGGCTGTGTCTGTAATATACCCGGCAATTTATGGCCGGTTTATGCGGTATCTGCCATGTATTTGCATTGGGCAGAAATTTAAATTTGTGTTTCTATCTCGTCAGACTGCTGTTAATTTAAAAAATGCTGCTGCTGTGGCGCAATACACTTTCAACAACCGCCTATTACCCGTTTGAAATCAGGTAGCTGATTTATTTCCTGATACTGCCATTGTTTCTGTAGTTCGCCCTGTAAGCCAAAAACGGGGTCAGTTTCAGGAAGCGGCACGCGGCTGATGTTCTCAACCGCCTGTGCGCGTTCGTCGTCATTGCCAATGAGCAGGTCCCAATCCATACCCTTAGGGTAGCCGCCTACCACTGTATAATTCAGGTGCTCAGACACCGCCGAATGGCCGGTGCCGGCCGGTAGAATAACCACGTCGCCGGCTTCCAGAGCCAGCGACAGTCCATTGCGGCCACCTATGCGCAGGATCAGGGAGCCATCGCCTATGCCGAGTACCTCATGCGTAATGCTGTGGAAATGATCATAGCCATAAACGGTGTCGCGCCAGTTGTTGGTCCAGCCGTTGGTTTTAAAGGTGTCTTCCAGCGATTCGGTTTTGTTGGCGGCCTGCGTTACCTGGCGATACACAATAACGGGCAGCTCGCTGTTAGGCATGGTGCCGTCGTCAAGGAAATAGTATTTTTCAAACAGATAGTTCATTTTGCTGTATTTTGTTTCAGGGCAATCAATAAAATAATCGTGCCAGTTGCTGCTAAAATGAAAAAATATCAGGTGCACAGGCAACAAAAAAACTCTGCCTGTGGCTCTTATTAACAAAGAGCAACAAACAGAGTTCTGATGGCCGGCTTTGAAAACCAGTTTCAGGCCAGACTAAAGTTTATATCAACCCTGACCTTGGTCATGGCATTTTTGGAAACCTGCAGTCAGGATGCTTTGCAAGGTTGACATTTGAGAGTTATAATTAACGGTGATGTTCGCTAAGTCTGCATCTCTTGCGGCTGCTGCGTTGGCAATGCTGGCTGTAACTAAAGTAGCACAGGCGTTCAATTCTGCTGTTTGCAGATTAGAAAGTGCATTCAGGTTAGTTACATAAGCTGAATAATAAAGTAATACCAACAAATTGTAATTACCTTCACCCAAAATTGCTTTGGCTGAAAGCAATGCTGCAAGACCCGCGTTAAGTTCTGTAGCGGCACCAGTTTTTAAGGTGGCATATTTGCCAGGTATTGCCGAAGAACAAGAAGCTCCTGAGGCGTTGGCAGCTGTAACAGCAGCAGTGTAAGTATTAGTTACAGAGGCAACCTGTGTAGCTCTGGCTGCATCAATTTCAGCTTTTTTAGTGTTATAAGCTGCCTGTGCTGCATCAGTACAAGGGCTGGTGATAGCTGCTACCGAGTAGTTAGGGAAAGTGATAAGCGGCTGGTTTTTGTCGAATGTTGACTCTTTAACCGCACCAGTAACGACTTTTCCATCTACCGTAGGAAGCGTAACTTTTGGCAAGTACGCTGCAAAAGCAGGGTTTGAGGCAATTGCATTTACTTTAATGCTCAAATCTGCAGGCAAAGCGCCCGTGGTTTGAAGATTGCTTATTACCGCTGGCGTAAAAGCAGCTACTAATTCGGCAGCCTCAGTGGTAGAAACAATTTTCTGCATGTTTGTTGTTGCTGAAACAATTGCTGGTGCTGAAGGACCCGCTGCAGCTGCTGTAGCAACGCTAGAAACTGCCGTTGATGTTTGAATTGAAGCGGCAGTTGTGGTAGCGGCTTTAGGCGTAGTTGGCGTAACGTCCGGCAACTTTACGCCCTTGAAGTCTTCCTCAAACTTCGGAATCTCCGGTTCTGATGGTGTTGGCTTACAGTTATACAAGCCGACAGCTAGTGTCAGAATCAGGCTCAGGCTTAAGAATTTGAAATGGTTTCTTGGTTTCATTTTTTTTTACTTTGGATGCGTAATAATTTAACTATATCTGAATTGGTTTTTTGCAAATTTAAATTTTCTAGTTTGTTTGGATTTGAGTGGGGAGGACGGCATACGCACAAGTTTTTCAATCAGAGGGTTTTTACCCTCCCGCCTTTACCCGTTATATTTCTTAATAGAGCAACCCGGCCTTTAATTTTTTCGGTATGCAATACATTCTAAAACGCCCGGTGAAAGCTGAAAACCCGTTCAAGCAAAAGACATACCAATGATAAAACGAGGTTCAGAAAGAATGCAGTAAATATTAGAATCCTGACATTATGAAATCTTCTATCTGATTTCAGGCACTAAAATATTGTAAAAAAAACTAATTATCAAGCGGTAACAGATTTATTTATGTAAAAAAACACAAAAAATAACACAACTAACCATAATGCCTGGTTGTTGATTGCTAACGTTATATTTTTCCTTATTTCAGTCCAATAATTTATTAAGCGGTACCTTTACAGATGGGTGGTGGCGTCTGTTTTGTCGATACTTTTTGCCGGTTTGTCTTTCAGGATTTTGCCTGAAGACCACCTGATGCAGGCTTAAAAAATTATCAGGCGGATACATTTGGTGAGATTAAAATTTTTTGCCCGAAACGAAAAAAAAATTATATGTTTCAACAGGTATCAATGGCATGAAATCTGCATCTAAAGTAAATAACTAATTAATAACTGCTTGCCGGATTTAAACTGCTCCGGCCTTTTGACTTTTTAAAACGTAAAAATCTATGCGACGCCGTCACTACTTCTTTTTATTGCTTGCTCCTCTTGTGGCAGGGGTTTACATGGTAGGCTATTTTAACATCCCTGTTTCGAAACGCCTGTTTATCGGGCTGGCGGCTTACATGGTGTTTGTAACTATTTTAAGGATTCTTTTCAGACGAAGTTCCCCTGTCAGGAAGTTCTTCGGCTCAAAAGAAGATACGAGCTTATTTAAATAAGCAGTTCTGAAGCCCGGCGCCCTTATGGCCGGTGTATATGCGATTTACGAGACTGAGACTCGCTGTGGCCTTTTTACAAACGCCCACAGAAGGTTTTGCTGGCGTAGCTTTGCCCAAAAATGCTCCTGTTTACAGGTTAAGCGCATGGTGGTACGGGTATTAGCCAATGCAGAACAGACCCTGATGGACCTTGCAGGTGGGTTTATTGCCTAAGGCCACGCGTATGTATGGCCTGGGTTAGATTCTGAGGTATTATAGGGGCTATTGCAGGTTAGTGCCGTCTGACGGGTGCAGGCGTCTGAAAACCAGGCTGGCCAGTATGCTGATAAGGCCCATCACTACAAACGTGTAGCGGAAAGCGTTATGCCCGTTGTTGTGGGTAAGGGTGGTGTTAAACTGAAAATATTTCACTACCACCAACCCGGTTGAAATACCAAAACCAATGGCCAGCTGCTGATTGACCGCCAATAGCGAGTTGCCACTGCTGGTGTGATGCTGGCGGAGGTCGGCAAGGGCTATGCTGTTCATAGAAGTAAACTGGATGGAGTTGAAGAACCCCAAAGAAAAAATAATGGGTACAAACCAGTAAAGGTTGGTATGTATGCCCGGTATAGCCAGGGCGCATATCAGCAGGCCTATAATGGTGGTGTTTACTACCAGCGTGTTGCGGTAGCCGAACCGGGACAGGATATTGATAACGCGCGACTTGGCAAAAATGGCCATAAGCGCCATTGGCGCCAGCATCCAGCCTGACACAATGGCCGACTGCCCGTAGATGGTCTGTATCATGAGCGGAAGCAACAGCGGTACCGCGCTGATGCCCAGCCGCGTGGCAAAATTACCCAGTATACCTACTCTGAATGTGCGTACCATAAACAGGTTGAGCGGAAAGAGCGGATTGGCCGACCGCCGGGCATAGGCAAAGTACAGCACAAACAGCAGTATGCCTATAATAAAGATAGTAAGCACCAGGGTAAGATTCTGGATGTCGCCCAGGAGTTCTATCGACAGCGAGAGCAGGAGCGAAGCCAGCGAGAAATAGAGGAAGCCGCGTAAATCGAACTTTGGCGATTCGGAGCGGTAGTCGGGCATGTAATTGAGGGCCAGCACTATGCCCAGCACACCAATGGGTATATTAATGAGGAATATCCAGTGCCATGAAAGGTACACCGACACATACCCACCCACCAGCGGGCCCATTACGGGGCCTATGAGCGCAGGCACAATGGCAAAGTTCATGGCCTGCACCATTTCTTTGCTGTTAAAAGTCTTGATAAGCGCCAGCTTGCCCACAGGCGTAAGCAAACTTCCACCCGCCCCCTGAATAATACGCGCAATAATAAGGTGCGTAAGCGTTTGCGACAAGGCACAAAGCAATGACCCCACACTGAAAACCACCAGCGCCAGCAGAAATATTTTTCTGGTACCGAACCTGTCGGCCAGAAAACCGCTCACGGGCATCAGCACGGCCAGCGTGAGTACATAGCTGACAATGGCATAGTGCATATTAATGGCTGACTGATGCAGGTCTTGTGCAATGGCCGGCAGGGCAGTGTTGAGAACGGTGGAGTCTAGCATTTGCATAAAAATAGCAATGGCCAGGGTAATGGGTAATCTTTCTTTAATAAGGCTCTGGTTTGCCATAATGCAGTGGTTTGGATGGCGGTATCAAAAATATAAGTATTAGCGAAGGCTCACAAATATTATTAAAGCCAAAAGAGTATGCCATGGCGTAGGGGGGTATTGTTTGTCTTCGGCAGGGGTTTAATTTTTCTCAAACAAATAAACCTTACCGTTGGCAGGGTTGTTGAATGGCTTCCTGCCAAAACCCGTGCAATTAGATTTTGGGTAGCAGCATAATCAGGAAATGTATCCGGTTTTCAGCCTATGCCGCTGGTGATTTAAGCTGCCGTTCAGAGAACGGCTGACACGGCAACTGACTGGATAATCAGCCGGGCAGGAGGTGGGGTTCAGAATTCTGGACCATAAGGCAAGGTAAATTAAATCTGAAACAGATGCTTATTGATAAACCCACCCATTAAAAATACACAGGCATCAGCTTTAGATGTGCGGCTAATGTTTATTTTTGTGCCATGCACAAGCAACTGATTGACATAATTATGGCACAGGTGGGGCTTACAGACACCGACAGGCAATTGTGCCTGCAATACTTTGAGCCCGTGCCGTATGCCAGAAATACCGTTCTGGAAGAGCAGGGCAAAATACCGGGGCATCTGTATTTTGTGGTGTCGGGCTTTGTGCGCTTGTATCATTATAATGATAAGGGCGACGAAGTAACCACGCACATCAACTGTCCGCCCGGATTTATTACTTCTTATGCCCATTTTATTAATCAGACCATTGCCAGCGATACCCTGGAATGTATAACAGCCTGCGAGCTGCTGCGCATAACCAAAAAAGGGCTGGACCACCTCATTGACCAGAGCCGTGCTTTCCGGGATTTCAGCATTCAGGTGTTTCAGCAGTCGCTGGCTTATAACGAAAACCGCGCCAGAGACCTGGCCACCCTCAGCGCCGAGCAGCGGTATCTGAAGCTGATGGCCGGGCAGCCAGAGGTTATCCGCCATGTGCCGGTGCAGTACATTGCCTCTTTTCTGGGTATGAACCCCAAAAGCCTCAGCCGTATCCGGAAGCAAATCATTAGGTAACATTTGTGAAGTGGTTTTACCTGAGCCGGGCATAATTTTGCCCCATCATTTAAAATCAATATTCATGAAAAATAAAAATCTGGTGCTGGTGTCTGGCGCTAACGGGCATCTGGGCAATAATCTGGTAAGGTTACTATTAAAAGAAGGTTATGCGGTGCGGGCTACGGTGCGCAACCTAAACAACCGCGAGAGCTTTAAGGGGCTGGCCTGCGAGGTAGTGCAGGCCGATATTACCGACAAGGCATCGTTCATAGCCGCCTTGCAGGGGGTAGATACCTTCTATGCCGTAGGTGCCGCCTTTAAACTATGGGCCAAAGACCCTAAAAAGGAAATTTATGAAGTAAACATGGCGGGTACCCGCAGCACCATTGAGGCCGCCGCCGTGGCCGGGGTAAAAAAGATAGTATATGTGAGCTCGATAGCCGCGCTGGATTACCGCCGGCTGCCTACCCGGGAGAGCAACGGCTATAACCCGGACCGGCGCGATATGTACTATAACTCAAAGAATGATGGTGAAAAACTGGCTTTTGAGCTGGCCGAAAACCTGGGTGTGCCGCTGGTGGCCGTTATGCCCGGCGCCATGATTGGCAGCGAGGCTTTTCTGCCCCTGAATGTGTCTTACGGCATACTGAGGCTGATACTGAACCGGCAGATACCGGTAGACACGGGCATTACCCTGAACTGGGTAGATGTAAAAGATGTGGCCGAAGGCTGCCTGCTGGCTGCGCTACACGGCAAACCCGGCGAACGATACATACTGGCCAACGAAAAAAGCATGACCATTACCGATACCACCCGGCTGGCGCAAAGGCTGTATCCGGAACTGAAAATCAAGATTCCGGGGACGGTTCCGAAAATAGGGTTGTTTGCCATTGCCGGACTGATGGAGCTGTCGGCCAGACTGAGTGGCAAACCGCCTGTACTGACGCGGAAAGACATTGCGATGTTTTCTGGGCTGCAACAGGATTTTGATATATCGAAGTCGAGAAACGAACTGGGCTTTAATCCCAAAAGTCCTGAGCAGGCCGTAACCGAAGCGCTGGCGTATCTGATGTCACACCGCAATTTGCTGTAAGCAACCTGTATCTTTACTGTTGGGCGTTGCTGCTGAGCCGGAGGCGCCCTCAGGCGGGTTTCTGAAACAAATAAACCTTGCCGTTGGCAGGGTTGTTGAATTGCTTCCTGCCAAAACCCGTGCAATTAGATTTTGGGTAGCAGCATAATCAGGAAATGTATCCGGTTTTCAGCCTATGCCGCTGGTGATTTACGCAGCCTTTCAGAGAACGGCTGCCACGGCAACTGACTGGATAATCTGGCGAAAAAAGGTGTTTGGATAAGTTGCAAATCACTCATTGATACTTAATTTAAAAACTTGTCAATGTCTTTCAAATTTATATCCTTTGCTATCACTTTGCCGTTTTCATCTATTATAATGTTGGCTGGTATGCCATAAATGCCATATTTGTTAGCAATTGTAAGGCCCTTGGTATCTTTTTTATCGATAAGCTGAGGCCAATGTAATTTGTCTTTTTTTACCGCCTCTTTCCAGTTAGTTATATCCTCGTCAGTCGAAATACTGATAAACTCAATATTTTTAGATTTTAGTCTCTCATATATTTTCACTAACTCGGGGTGCTCTTTACGGCAAGGACCGCACCAACTGGCCCAGAAGTTTAAAAGAACCTTTTTACCTGCCAACTGAGAAAGGCTTAATTCTTTTCCTTGCATATCTTTCAATACAAAAGCCGGAGCCTGGTCATTAATCTGTAAGATTCCTATTTTATTCAACTTTTCAATCAATCGTTGTCCGGTCGGTGTTATCCTGATATCTTCACGCAGAGCTGAAAAAAGTTGAATCGATTTTGGTATTCCAATAGCGCCATACTGATATTCTAAATAATACAAACTCAGAAAACTATCGTTGTTTTCTTCTATAAAGCTAATAATATTTTTTACAGATTGGTTGTACAGTGAGTCAATGGCATTATTCACTAAAGTTATTTGAACCGAATCTTGTGGTTGTATTAAATTGTTTTTTTTAATGCTAAACTCAACCAATTTCATCCGGATTGGATTTGCGCTATGGGTATTAAAGTTCTGGTATAATTGATTTAGCGGTGAGTTCGTAAAACTGATTTTCCAAAGAGAATCTTTTTGTGTAGTTATGTTTATTGTACCTTTCTCTAAAAAAAAATCTACCCAGCTATCGCTGCCATTCACCGTCAGCCTCACCAATTTAGGTTCAGAAATAGACCCCGTCAGGCTGAACTGATTGCTTTTACATAGTGCGGAGTCTGATTTTGTATTTTTATTGACTTCCTCTATATAAACCCATCTATTATGGCAGTTATCTATTTTGCCGTTAAGCTGAAAACTCTGGGAAAGTGAGACAACAGGAAACAGAATGATTAAACTAACAAGGCAGAATGTTTTCATGGGTTTTATTGTGTATGGTTTGTTAAGCTACCGTTGTCCTAAATGTAATTGCCTTTAACTTTGAAGCGGCGCTACCTATGCTACCAGTTGTCAGCTTTGTTATTTGAGTATGGTTATAAATTGTTCACCATTTGCATGGTTATACACCAGTTTATTGTTTAAAAACATCATATCTATACAGCCAGCCCCTTTGTTTTCTTGAAATGCAACGTAAATACGTCCGTGTCGGTGTCATTCCGGTGGATTTTTATTGTGTTTTAATCACCCAAAGCCTCATGCGTATGCGAGTGCAATGTTACCGAATACATACTGCCCGGGCTGGCTTTGGTTCAACAGATTTACGTTTGTGTTTTTTTGTAGCACCGCTATTTCAGTTTCAGTATCCTGATTCTCGCAACAATTCATATTGATGTTTTCGTGTGACGACAGGAGGAGCAACAAGATACAAAATACGAATATCGGTTTCATAGACGGCAATACAGTAATGCAAAGGCATAATTAACTGAAAATTTCAGGTTAGATAACAAAAACTTATTTATCGGTTGTGTTGATTGCAATTTATTAGGTATTATTATTGCAGATAGGCTTGGGGTATGCTGTTTGGTTTTAGTAGATGGTATTAAAAGTGTGTTCAGAGAATGCTCAACACTCCGACTGATTGGATAATCAGCCGAGCAGGAGCAGCTTTTTTGCAGGTGTATCTTGAGTTTGTGATGAAGCTGCAAAAATGTGCTTAGGTTTTGGGTGAAGGCAATTAAACGAAAGAACGGACAGGCTGTTGATTGATGGCCTGTCCGTTTTATATAATCTATGGGGCTGTTTAAAAAAGATTTTATCCTGAATTAAACCTGGCGAAAACCGCACAGAAAGATTGGGGTTTTTGTTAAATACTATTTGGTATAGAACCTTTATCAGGCAGTATAATAGAAACGTAAACTCAGAAACCTGTGTGTGTCAATCAACCCTGGCCCTGATCGTGGCAGGTCTGGAAACTTTTGGTTAGCGTAGCTTGTAAATTTGCCAGGGCTGTTTTATAATTGTTTTCTACGGTTACAAAGTTAGTGTCTCTTGCAATTTCGGCAGCCCTTAATTTTTCTGTTTTTTCGGTATCACAGGCAGAGCTTGACACAACCGATAGCCTATTAAAAGAATTTATCTGAGTAGTAAAGTTTACTATAAATAGTGTTTTAACCAATTGTGCTTCCGGGTTCGCCAGGGTATTCGCAGGGCTTTTTATGCGCGATGTTGGAGTTGTTATTTTGTTTATTAAAACCAATCGGGTATTAAACACATTTAAGGACGTGGCAATGGAACTAACAATCGTAGTCTGGAATGTTGAAAAACACTCGGTATTGTTTATTGAAGCTACGTTCTGATTGTAACTGTTGGTTACATTGGCACGCTGTTGAATTCTGGCGTTGTCTATCACAGCTTTGGCACGGTTAAAAGCTGCCTGAGCAGAGTCTGTACATGGGCTGTTGATGGCCGCAATGGCGTAATCGGGAACGGTGAACAGCGGCTGATTATTTTTAAATGGTAGCTCTTTCACTATTCCGGTTACCGGTTTTCCGTTTACTGTGGGTAAGGTTAATGAAGGCAAATAGGCTGCAAATGCCGGATTAGCCGCAATTGCATCTATGGAAGCCTTTAAACTGGCAGGTATTGGCTCGCCTTTGGCCAGTTTATTGATAACGTCGTCAGTAAAGGCGGCGTTAATTTCAGCAGCTTTATCGGCCGAAACAATTTTCTCCATGTCGGTTGCAGCTGCGGTAATAGCCGGAGTAACGGTGCCGGCAGTGAGTTCGGCAGATAATGAAGTTACTGCCTTTGGTTCTTCTACCTTACCAGGCACTAACACCACCTCAGCAGGCTTCACAATGGTTATTTCAGGCAATTTAACGTTTTTGTACTCCTCGTCAAATTTCGGTATTTCAGGTTCTGATTTTTGAGGTGTGCAGTTGTATAACCCTGTTGCCAGTAACAAAGATAGACTCAGGCTTACAAATTGTAGAGAGTTTTTAGTTTTCATTTTTTATTAGTTTAAATTAGTTAAGAAAAATATATAAAGACGATAATACTCAATACAACAGAGGCCATTCTTAAAGTATTTTAGAATGGTAGGGGTACTTATATTAATTGCCCTTAGGGGTTTTTCATCACAAGTATTATTTTAAACATGGCTTTTTTTTGAATACTACCAAAACAGTAGCGCTCATGATTTGCTGCAGGCGGTTGTGTTGTTCGGACAAAGCATAATTTGCACTAGGGCACAAGGGCAGTAGAAGCAGCCAATTAATTGAATCCTGACAAGTAGATACCTGTCTGTGATTTCGGACACAAATTTATATTTTATAACTTTTATTATCAAGTGGTAGCAAATATTACTTATTGAATGGTTTGCGCCAGGCAAAGAATAATTAAAAAGGTGTATAGTTATGAACCTCCCGATTTCACCCCATTGGCTTTGCCGGCTTGAAAACGCGTACATAGAACACCAAACGAGGCTGTCTAAAAAGGTGTCTAGTCCTAAATAAGCGATACACTTATTTAGATTTAAAAAACTAATTTACGGAATCCAATTGGGAGTTTTCAATTGGATTCTTTTTTTATAAGTTCGGATTTTTACTTGGCATTGTTGAT
>NZ_JANUSD010000029.1:0-15027 GCF_024793945.1 Emticicia fluvialis | reverse complement strand
GTATCTTCATCTTCTCTTTGTGTTGCACCTCTAAGATAACACTTTTTAGAGGAACAAAGAAAAATCCCCGCGTCTTTTTTGACCGGGGATTCCTATTTTTAGACCTTTTTAGACAGCCTCTTTGCTTTGTATGATTTTAATAAACAAAATTTAAAAATGAGCCTGGGCTATCAAATTGCTAATCAATCTGCCATTCATTATCTGACTTTTCAGGTTGTGGACTGGGTGGATGTTTTTACCAGACAAGTTTACAGAGATATTCTGCTTGATAGTTTCAGGTATTGTCAGAAAGAAAAAGGTCTTTGGTTATATGCGTATGTTGTGATGTCGAACCATGTTCATCTGATAGCGGCTTCAAAAGACGGTAGATTGTCTGATTTAGTGAGAGATATAAAAAAGTTTACGGCATCCAGGATTTTAAAAGCTATTGAAACTGAACCTGAAAGCAGAAGAGATTGGTTAATGAAACGATTTGAATTTGCAGCAAGAAGTAAATCAAATATGAAAACATTGCAATTCTGGACGCATGAAAACCACGCCGTAGAAATATTTACTGACAAGTTTTTCTTTCAGAAAGTTGATTACATACATGAGAACCCGGTAAGAGCAGGTATTGTAGCTACACCGGAAGACTACCTTTACTCTTCGGCAAGTAATTTTATTGACAAAGGCGGATTAATTGAAATTGAGTATTTCGGCCCAAGGTTTATAGATGGTAGCAGGCAGACGATGTATTTTTAAAACAGATTGCTTGTTTGCTGAATGCCGTTCTAAGAACGGCAGACACACTGACTCAATTGAAATTGAGCCAAACTGGTGTTGGCTCTATTCTTCTTTTGGCTTTTCAATTGGTATGCGTCTATCTAGGCAATATTCATAAATTTCAGAATCATTAATGAAATATTTATCACAAAATTCATCAAGTTCTTTTTCTGTCGACTTATAATATCTTTCCTCTGCTGTCAAGAGTTTTTCAGCCTGCTCTATAAATTTTTCAAATTCACTATTTATTTTACAAAGTTTATCAATCGTTTTAAAATCTAAATCGTGGTATCGGGCTGTAAATAGAACTCGGCTTTGATATGGGTTTGATTCTAATTTAATTATACCAATTCCAAAAGATTCATTTAATCTTGCCATTTCTTCAGTCAAACTATCACTATATTCAAAAACAACTAAGTATCCATAATTCGCCCAACTTGAATTCGAAACTGCCTGAAAAAAAGCTCTTTTTAGTTCGCTATCAGTATTTATTTCTTTCTTAATTTCATACGAACTAAGTTTGAATGTATCTACCTTATTAATTGCCTTAATGAAATTTTGACTTGCCTTGCTTCTTAAATTTAAGAACTTTATCCCAACAATATCCGGGTGAGTCCATATTTGATTATTATCATTTCCATTCGATTGTTCGTGGAAGATTGTTTTAGAATAAATTTCTGTATTCTTTAAATAACTGCTTAAAAGCTTATGTAAATCTCTTTCTTGAAAAGCTTTTGTTTTTACTTTATTTTCAAACTTATCAGGGACTACTTTATTGTCTCCTGAAAGGATTTCAATTTCAACTGATTGCTCATTTTTAGTTAAATAATATAAATAGGATCCCGACTTTTTAATTCTTTTTACTCGCGAATCACCAATTCTGATAAAATCTCCTAATTGTGCTGAAACCGTTGAAGAAGGTGTTTTAGAATCTCTGAAATCTATATAATTCTTTAAAATAATATGATTTGTTATGTCATTATAATTTGTCAAACCTCCAATATCTTCTAAACTTTTTAGTATTGCCTCTTTTATAGTCATAGGAAATATTTAATTTATTAGGTGATAAACTATTTTTTTTTTAAATAATATGCAACATTTCAAAATTTTGCGCTGGGCAAACTGATTCATTTATTCCCCAAACCCCAACTCAACTGCCAACTCAATCCAAATTTATCGGCAATGAAGGCGAATTTCTTGCTGAAGGGGTACTCACCCAGGGGCATCATGGTCATGCCACCTTCTGACAGGCTGCTGTAAAGGGCATCTATTTCTTCTTCGGTTTCACAATTGACATAGACCGACACCGCTGGCGAAAAACTGAACTGGTGCGCAAAGCTGCTGTCTATGGCCATATAGGTTTGCCCTGCTAAGGTAAAGGTGGCGTGTTTCACTTTTCCTTTATGTCCGCCCGGTTCGTCGGTTTCATAATGTTCTATGTGCTGAATGGCTGAATGCTTAAATAAGGATACATAAAACCTGATGGCCTCTTCGGCTTTACCGTACTGCTCACCGACAAACATCAGAAAGGTGATGGTTTTTTGCATAAATTTAATGCTTCCTGCTTCTGCTTTTAATTTTCCAGAAATTTTATTTATTATTTTTACTCAGCGAGACGCTGCGTTTATAAAAACCCAATCAACTTTCATTTTACCCTTTCTTTCCGTTTCGCCAAAAACGCTTCTATTTCCGCCAGGCTCAGGGCATTGAACGTCATGCCGGTAGTAAGGCCGCCTTTGCGGGCTACTGCTACGCCATAGTGCATATCCATGTAGCCATCCATTTCGTGGGCATCGGGGTTGATGCTCAGCATTACGCCTTTTTCAAGGGCATATTGTATCCAGCGCCAGTCTAAATCAAGGCGGTATGGGCTGGCGTTGATTTCTATCACCACGCCGTTCGCCGCACAACTGTCGATAACGACCTTGTAGTCAATGGGGTATCCTTGCCTTGAAAGCAGCAGCCTGCCCGTCGGGTGCCCCAGAATAGTAGTATATGGGTTTTCGATGGCTTTCAGGAGGCGTTCGGTGGCGCGTGCTTCTGTCATATTCAGGTTCGAGTGGACCGACGCCACCACAAAATCAAAAGTAGCCAGCACCTCATCGGGGTAATCCAGTGAGCCATCTCCCAGAATATCCGACTCAATACCTTTCAGAATTTTAAAGGGCTTGCCTCCACCCGCATTCAGTTTTTGGTTCAGTTCTTCAATTTCGGTATGCTGCTGCATTACTTTATGCACACCCAGCCCCGATGCATACTGCGCCGACTGCGAGTGGTCGGCGATGCCGAGGTACTCAAAGCCCAGTTCTTGACAATAGCGCGCCATTTGCTCGAGCGAATGCCGGCCGTCTGAGTACGTAGAGTGGTTATGCAAAATACCTTTCAGGCCCTGCCAGGTTATCAGGTCTTCGTTTTTGTGGTTGGTTATCCACTCAAACTCGCCTGCGCCTTCGCGCATTTCGGGTATGATGTAAGGTATGCCGTATTTTTCGTATATCTCCTCTTCGGTGCTGATACCCTGCGCTGCGCTTATCTGCATCAGGGTTTTGCCCTGCTCGTTTTTATGTTTCAGGTGGTTGATATCTGCCGAATATATAAACTGTTTTTGCACTAGCTGGCTGGCAGGCACAAACCTGATTTCGAGGTCTATTTTGTTATCCAGGTATTTACCGCGCCAGGTAAATGGCGACGATATCCGGGGGTTTTCAGCAAAACTTTCAGGCAAATGTGCAAAGAAACCATGCGCTTTGGGCGCTTCGTCAGTTACCAGAAACAGCAATGAATCAACGATTTCGTTTTTACGGCGCACCTGCCCGGAAACCTCTGCCCTGCTGAAATACTTTTTCAGTTCTGCGGCAATGGTATCTGCCAGCGCTTGGGCTTTATCCATGCGCAGTTTACCTGCCTGGCTCTGCAAAAAAACGATTGATTCCAGTATAGAATCCTGCGTTTTGCCGCCAAAGCCTTTTACTTTGCCCAGGGTGCCGTTTTCGCAGGCTATCTGCAAATCATTGATATTGTCTATGCCCACTTCTTTCCATAGAACTTTTATTTTCTTAACCCCTATGCCCTTTATTTTGAACATGTCAATCACGCCCTCGGGGGTATTAGTCAACAAATCCTGTAACTCTTTCAGGGTTCCGGTAGTTACTATCTCAAGCACTTTGCCTGCCACGGTTTTACCCACACCCTGCACCTGCGTAAGTTGGGCAAGGTCCATACCGGCGAGGTCTCCGGTAAATTTATCGAGGTAATAAACAGCGTTGGTATAAGCCCTTATCCGAAATTCGTCGGCATCGTGCAATTCCATTAACTTTGCGGTCAGTTCAAGTGTTTCAACTATGTATTCGTTAGTAACCATGCGCGTAGGTAGTATTAGGATAGAGTATCTGTTCTGATTTTTTGAAACTCAAAATAAATAATAAATTGTGAAACTGATAGTAATTATCTTGTTTCATTCGTTAATATAGCTCTGGTTTAAAAGCAAATTCTGAAAATCTGATGAAAAAAATGCTGTTTCTGTGGTTGCTGAGCCTTAGTGCACTGGCACAGCAACCTGTTTTAAAAGTAAAAGTAAGCGGTTTTGAAAACACAAAGGGAAAACTGATGCTGGAAGTAGTAAATGCCCGCCAGCAACCCCAAAGCCGGATGATGGTGCCCATAGGCAACAAGCTGGCTATGGCAGATATACTGGGCCTAAGCCCGGGGCAATATTCGGTGCGGGTGTATCATGACGTAAACGGCAACCAGAAACTTGATACCAACCTGATAGGCATACCGAAAGAACCCTGGGGGATGTCGAACAACGTAAAGGCTGTGCTTGGCCCACCAGATTTTAAAGAAAGCCTGTTTTGGCTGAAAGAAGATAAAACAATTGAAATTGTACTGCAATAAGGCTATGCTTTGTTTTGCCGTATCATGCAGAAAGCTATCGGGGTATTTGCAGAAAGATTTGTTTCTGCCCACAGGCCATGCCAGATGGCAGAAACAAATTGTTATAGCCCACCAAAATATTTGATTTTATACGGCTACAGGCGCTTTAATGGCCGGGTATGGGTCATATTCTTCCAGGCGGAAATCTTCAATTTTAAAGTCGAAAATGCTTTTTACCTCGGGGTTTATCCACATTTTGGGTAGCTTGCGTGGCTCGCGCGATAGTTGCAGTTCAACCTGTTCCAGATGGTTCAGGTAAATGTGGGTATCGCCGCCTGTCCAGATAAACTCATGTGCTTCCAGCCCGCACTCCTGCGCTATCATCATGGTCAGTAAGGCATAAGAAGCAATATTGAAAGGCACACCCAGAAAAACATCGGCACTGCGTTGGTATAACTGGCATGACAGCTTGTTATCGGCCACATAAAACTGAAACAAGGCATGGCAGGGCATTAAAGCCATTTGCGAAAGCTCGCCGACATTCCAGGCAGAAACGATAATCCGGCGCGAATCAGGAGATTTTTTAAGGGTATTAATTACCTCTTTCAGCTGGTCTATACTGCTGCCGTCGGCGGTGGCCCAGCTACGCCATTGCTTGCCGTAAATGGGGCCCAGGTTGCCATCGGCGTCCGCCCATTCATCCCAGATAGATACCCCGTTTTCTTTCAGGTATCCAATGTTGGTTTCGCCTTTGATAAACCACAACAACTCATGAATAATAGACCGCGTATGTACTTTTTTGGTAGTTACCAACGGAAAACCCTCTTGCAGATTAAACCGCATCTGATAACCAAAAACGCTAATGGTACCGGTGCCGGTACGATCGGTTTTTCTGGTTCCGTTTTCTAGTATATGTTTGAGTAGGTCCTGATACTGCTTCATGGTATTGCGGCTATATAGAATTTTTGCAAAGGTAATGAAATTATTAATTTAAACCCGTAGTGCATTTTGAATCGGAGAATTTAAGCTGCCAATAAATATTCTAAAGGGTTTTATTGAAACTTTCAGTTCAACATCTTCAAGTCCTTTGATGCAGAAATAAATCTGCACTTGTTTAGGATTGCTTTTAGATTGGTTCTGCGTTTTTTGAAAGATTGGGTATCCCGTAGGGATGATATATCGGTAGAAAATATTGCTGATACACGTATTAAGTCCCATCGGGACGATATATTAAGTACTCTAAAATAAATATATTATCCCTGACGGGATACGCAGCTATAAGCCAAATCTACGTCTACTGATATACCATCCCTACGGGATTCCGTTTGAATGAAAGGTTAACTGATTAAATTCAATAATCTTTGATTAGTGCTAATTTGAGGTCTATTAGTGTATGCTTCTTAAATGCACTAAGAGTTAATTTAAGTAACGCTGATTTAACAGGTGATTATGGAGAGAGGGTGTCTTAAAAAGAAATTCACAAAAATTTTATCTGGCAAAAATCTCTTTAAGACAGCCGCTCTCCAAATTTTCATCTAACTAAACATGGCCGCAAACATTCTGTTCGCGCCACAATAAAGGCTTAACCTACCACAATGGGCGCGGCCAGGCATGAGTCCGGAATATTGAACGCCTCAACCAGTGGTACGGCATCGGTTCTTATATCCCAGCATAACTGGTTTACCAACTTGCGGATGGCCTTTGTTTTGGCGGCTTCCATGTAGCCTTCTTCCAGATACCAGCCTTTGTTATGCTCAATTTCCGACAAAGCAAATAACTGTTTCAGTTTGGTCAGAATCGCCTTCAGGCCTTTGTCTTCTACTCCGTTTACAGCCGTTTGAAACTGCTCCAGCATCAGCCTGTCCAGATACGCCCGCGCCACATCCTGCATCTGGTGTTGGGCTACGTTAAAGGCATCGTAGGCATCAAGCCCGCTTTCAATGAGCTTTTTCATACGGCGCGCCGCCGATGCCAGAATCACCTTCTCGCGGTACTCAAAAGCATTTTTATGGAAGGTGTCGTCTAGCAGATGCGCCTCATCGGTATTGCGGGTAGCCATTGGGTTTTTCTGCATTATTACCGTTTTGGTTTGCTCATACACGTAGTTAAGCATACCAATGCTATCCATCTGCTCAAAGGTTTTTCTGAACTCGGCCAGGCGGCTTTTGGCTACCAGCTGCATCAATACGGTGTTGTCGCCCTCAAAGGTGGTATATATTTCGGTATCGTTTTTCAGGGCATCAATGCGGTTTTCAGACAAATAACCCTTGCCGCCGCAGGCCTCGCGGCATTCCTGCAAAATATCGCGGGTGCTCCAGGTTACGTACGACTTCATACCGGCAGCCAGCGCTTCTATCTCCTGCATATCAGCCTCGGTTCTATGCAAAAACCGATGGGTAAGGTATTGCAGGCCAAAGTGCATGGCGTATGTTTTGGCCAGCAGGGGTATCAGCCTGCGCTGGTGCATGCGGTAGTTCAGGATAGGCACCTCAGAGCCGCCCTCGGGGCCAAACTGCCTGCGTTGGTCGCCGTATCTGATGGCAATGGTTAACCCCGATTTAGAAGCCGCAAGCGCCGAACGCGGAATGCCGATTCGCCCGCCGACCAGCGTGCCCAGCATGGTAAAGAACCGGCGGTTGTCGCTCGGAATCGGGCTTTCAAACAAACCATCTTCATTTACGGTAGCGAAGCGGTCGAGCATATCGTCTTTGGGTATCACCACGTTATCAAAACTGATGGTGCCGTTATCTACACCGTTCAGCCCCATTTTAGGGCCGCAGTCGGCAATGGTTATGCCCTTTAGGGTGTTGCCAGCTTCGTCGCGCAATGGCACCACAAAAGCATTAACGCCGTAATCTTTGCCATCAATAATCAGTTTGGCAAAAACGGTGGCCATGCGGCCATGTCTGGCGGCGTTGCCAATGTATTCTTTTTGTGCTTTGGGGTGCGGCGTATGTATAGTAAAACTGCGGGTGCTGTGGTTATAAGTAGCGGTAGTTTCAATGCCCTTCACGTTTGAGCCATGATTGGTTTCTGTCATGGCAAAGCAACCGGGGATTTCGAGCGTACCTATTTTTTGCAGGTACTTTTTGTAGTGTTTTTCGGTACCTAATGAATACACGCTCATGCCCCAAAGCCCAAACTGCACGCCGAATTTTATAACCAGGCTGAGGTCATGGTAACTGAGGGTTTCCATAATGGCAAAGTAGTCGGCAATGTTGTTGCCCCCGCCATATTGTTTGGGGTAGGCCATATTACCCAGATTCTCGGCAGCCAGTATTTTGCACCATTGCAGCACTTTTTCTCGGTACACCTCAATATCGGTTGAGGTCTCGTAGGCAAATTCAGGCCTGCTGATAACCCCTTTTACCCGATTGATGATAGGCGCATAGCTGCCATCGAGCAATTCGGTTAGCTTGCGGGTATCAAAACTATGGGTGGTATGGTGTATAGACGTAAATGTTTTACCGGCTGTTTTAAACTGGCTGATGGCCTCTTCACCGGCCAGACCCAGGTTCAGCTCAAGGGTTATAAAGGCCGGTTCCCGTTCGGCCACGTCTTTATCATTACCCGACAACCATACCGACACATCAAAAATATCTCTGGCCTGTGGCAATGCCTGCAAGGCTGCTTCAATTTCGGTTTTCCAGTTGGCCAGTTGCTGCCTGCCTGGCGGTGTGGCTATGTTGAGCCGGGCCATCAGGTATTGCTGCTCGGTTGCTGTAAGCCAGGGCTGGTTGTCTATAAAGTCTTTGAGTGTCTGTAATTCTTTTTGGGTCAGGAGGTCGTCTGACCAGACCAGGTAAAAAAGCGGAAGAAAAGCCTTCAATTTTTTGTTCTCCATCATGCAAATCAATTGTTGTGGTATAGTGGGTAAATATACCGGTTTCTGCAATGCCCCAAACGGGTTTTATGGTTTTGCCATTTCAGCAAAGGTAACAGGCAACCGGGGTGTTTTACGCAATAACAACTTTTGGCGCTATTTGGTTAATGAGAAAAAGAATATTTTATCATTTTTTTGCAATAATTGTATAAATTATTTTATTATTCTAAGTTTTTTGTTAGATTAGCTTACGCTTTGACCCGTAAACAGTATGCAGCCTAAAACCTAAAGGAGTGTCTCGCACCGACACCACAACCGATGCTGTCTTTCAATTCTACTGCTCTGCTAATTTTCACCAAAAGCAGCAAAAACTTATTATTTTTCAACAGGTTGACATGGCAGACCAAAATCAGGAAAGGGAGGTAATCCTGCTTACAATAGATATAGCCACACTTGTTTACCTGACGGGTTTTGCCTTGATTTTTGCACTGTTACTGGTGCTTAAGCTAAAACACTGGAAAGATACGCTTGAAAAACTGGAAACCCGGGCGCAGCAGGTACAGGCAATATTATTAGAGCGATTGGCACATCAGAATAAATTTCTGAATCAATTAAGAAAAGAATTGCATGAGAGCCCCTGCCAGCTGCTCTTTGTGGCGCAGATTAACCTCAATATGGCAGAGGAAGACCAACCCACGGGCGATGAACACATTCTTCTTTTTACGAATACCAACCGGCTGATAACCCAGACGATTCAGGAACTGCGCAATCTGATGAGACGACTGGAAGAGGCTGCCGCCCCGGCTGAAAGCCTTACGGCGGGTATCAGACATGAACTGGATAAAATCAGGAATACAACCCTGACCGACACCCGCATGACGGTGGTAGGGCGGGTGTTTGCACTACGGCCCGAGCAGGAGATTATTTTACTGAAAATGATTCAGGAATTATGGAGTACCACAGATTTTGAAATACCGCCAGCCGAATTATGGATTGACTTGCGCTTTGAGCCGGATAATTTTACCATGCTTTTAAGCCTGTGGCATGGCAGCGATGTTGATGAAGCGCAAAGGCGCATAATTGAGCAGCAATCGGCAGAAACAAGAAAAAAATGCAGGTTAATAGATTTTGACTGCCGGCAGGCATGGGCTGATGCCCGAACGGTTGTTTTTGAATTCAGCGCCTGTAAACAAGGTTGCATTGGCAGCCCCCGGCATTATTGCTGGTGATACTTCTGCCCGCTGGCCACTTTTTCAATGGTTTTTACGATTCTTGCCGCCCGGGTTTCGTCGGTTTTGGCAGAGTAAATCCACTCAATAAAACCTTTTTTTTCACCTTCAGAATACGCCATGAATTTTTCATACAGGCCGGGTTCGTCTTTCAGGCAGTCGGCCAGTTCTTCCGGCACATCTGTCGGCAGGTTGTCGGCATATAAAATAACCCTTACGGTGTCGCCGAGTTGTTTTTTGATTTTCTTTCTGATTTCAGCCTTTACCGGAAAAAACAGCCTCCCCTGCCCTATGGGCATCAGGTTATAGCCGCGTATCTCATAGCCGTCAACCGAACCCCTTACCCGCACCCAGCCGAAAGGCCCTTTGCGTGGGGCATCCATTTCTTTTATTTCAACGTATGTCCACCCACCGGGGGCGTCCATTTTTTCGAGGCGATACTCCTGGTCAATCAGCGGTTTTTCCATTGCTATTTAGATTTTTTAGCCAAAGGGTTGTAATTGAGGCAAAGCTGCAGCCAGTGTTCAAGGTCTTTTCGGGTTCTGATACCCCGCTCGGTTACGTACACGTAGCCCTTCATGGCCTTACCGCTAAAGTCCATCGGCAGGCAATCGGGGTTTTCTATGGCTGTGGCAAAATCTTCGGGGCTCAGGCGGCAGAGCACCACGTCTTCACCAGTCTTTTTATTGGTATGCGTGGCACAGCACATCTTGTCGTCGACCATGATACAAACCCCGCTGAACATGGTTTTTTCAGTAAAACTCACCTGTTTTTCTGTAAGAATATCTCTGATTCTGTTCAGAAAGGCTTCGTTGTAGGGCATGGGCGAAAAAGAATTATTGGTAAATTGCAGAGAGAAGGCAATGCCCTCTCTCTACACAAGTTTACTGTTTTACCTTACTCATTCAAAGAATAAGAATGCGTTATTTCGGCAGTGGGCGATAACTGCGCTGTGGCCGAGCAATATTTCTCCATTGATAACTTGATGGCTCTTTCTATCTTCTCTGTGTCAATGGTTCCCTTAAATGCGTAATGAATATTAATTTTTCTGAAAGGCTTCATTTCTGTACCTTCTATCTGAGTACGCTCGCCTTCTACACTTATCCGCAGGTCTTCAATTATCTGGCGTTGTTTTTTAAGTACCAGTATTACATCAATGGCAGTGCAACCACCCAGGCCCATCAGCAGCAGCTCCATGGGTCTGGCACCGGCGTTATGCCCGCCTATCTCCACGTTGGCATCAATGTGGTTGGTTACTCCCGAAACGCCTGTTGCCTCAAAATGAAAGGCATCATCCACTCTTACTAATTCTACTTTCATATTATTATTTTGTTGTAGTGCTCTTCTCTTAGCTGGATAATCCAGCGATTTGTTTATAAATTAAACTGCTTTACTTATCGTTTATGGGTTGTTACTTTTTTGCCTGAAAAAAGTAACGCAAAAAGCAGGCATCATTTAACTCGCACAATTAAAAATCTGATATTTCATTTCTTTTAATCCGTTTTTTTTGTTTGATTTTTAATCGTGCTCAAACAGGAAATGATGCTAGCGGTCTATTAATCTTTAGTTGTTATTCTTTTTTCTACAGATTTCCTATTATACTCCTTACTCTGTGCAACTCTGTGCCAAACTTGGCGTACCTCCGTGGTAAAAATAAATTGTGTAACATTGAGCTACTTTGTGTACATCGTGGCAAAATTTTCTAGCAATCGGATTTTCAAAAATATAAATCAATTATTTTATATATACGAAAACAATAAATCCTTATACGAAGTTTCCTGATTGCGACGTACTGAAAGTTCGCCTTAAAGAGTCAATTCGACAATCTGCAATCGATATTCGGCAATTACTTGGTTTTAATTCTGGAAGTTTTTTAAGAAATTGCAGTTTCAAACGGCACATAGCCATTTTAAACTGGTTATGGCACACCAAGGCACTGCCAATTCAGTAACAAATAAAACAGATTTTTAAAGAAAAACCGATAAAATGGCGAAATACAATTCACTGAGAGAAATTCAGGAGGCAATCAGAAAACAGGAGACGTCTTGTGTAGCGTTGGTGAAATATTATCTGGAACGAATTGAGGAAAATAAAAATCTGAATGTTTTTTTGGAAGTGTATGCCGGCGAGGCATTAAAAAAAGCCGCTGAGGTAGACGAAAAAATAAAAAACAACACCGCCGGCAGGCTGGCCGGAATGGTAATAGGCGTAAAAGATGTGCTGGCCTACCAGGACCACGGTTTACAGGCAGCCAGCAGGATTCTGGACGGCTTTGAGTCGCAGTTTACGGCAACGGCTGTACAAAGGGTAATAGACGAAGACGTAATTATTATAGGCCGCCAGAACTGCGACGAATTTGCGATGGGGTCGTCGAACGAAAACTCGGCGTTTGGCCCGGTACGCAACTATGCCGACCCTACCCGTGTGCCGGGTGGCTCGTCGGGGGCATCGGCGGTGGCAGTACAGGCCGATATGTGCCTGGCTTCGCTGGGTTCAGACACGGGCGGTTCTGTTCGTCAGCCGGCTGCTTTCTGCGGCGTTATTGGTATAAAACCTACCTACTCGCGGGTTTCCCGCTGGGGACTGATTGCGTATGCGTCGTCATTCGACTGCGTGGGGCCCATTACCAGAGATGTAGACGATGCCGCGCTTCTGCTTGAAATTATTGCCGGAGCAGACGAGTACGACAGCACCGTATCCAGCCGCCCTGTGCCCGCTTTTACCAAGCAACTAAGCCCCAAAAAACACTACCGCATTGCCTACATGCGTGAGGCGCTGGAAAGCGAAGGGCTGGACGAAGACGTTAAACAACGAACTTTTGACACCATAAACTGGTTAAAAGACCAGGGCCATGTGGTAGAGGCTGTAGACTACCCATTGCTAAAATATCTGCTACCTACTTATTATATACTGACAACTGCCGAGGCCAGCTCGAACCTGTCGCGTTTTGATGGCGTGAAATATGGCTTCCGGGCAGGCAGCAAAGTTGACAATCTGGAAAGTCTCTACAAAAAAACACGTGCAGCAGGCTTCGGGGCTGAGGTTCGGAAGCGCATTATATTAGGCACTTTTGTATTAAGTGCAGATTATTATGACGCCTATTATACCAAAGCACAGCGGGTTCGTCGTTTAATAAAAGAGTCGACCGACAAAATCCTGTCGGCTTATGATTTTCTGATTTCGCCCACTACCCCAACGCCGCCCTTTAAAATAGGTGAAAAATCGGAAGACCAATTGCAGATGTTTCTGGCCGATATTTTTACGGTACAGGCCAATGTAATCGGGAATCCGTGCGTTTCGATTCCGAACGGACAGAGTTCAGACGGCCTGCCGATTGGAATACAGGTGCTTGGCAAAAATTTTGAAGAAAGTGAAATGCTGGCCTTCGCTAAATTTTTGCAGCAACAGTAAGCCCCTGAAAGCGGTTTGAACAGCCCTGCGCCTGGCTTAAAACAACTGTTTTTCAAGGTTTTCGGAAAACCCCGATGGTTGTTTCAAGGTATAAAAGTTGCCTCAAACCGGCTTCTAAATGCTTATTGTTTTTTCAGAAAAATTTGAAAATATCAAAAAAAGTTTTACAATTCCTTGACAAACAAGCGGTTGTGTTCTATTTTTGACAAACATTGCTTTCTTAGTGCCATTACAAAAGCTGAAATCCCGTAGTAAAAAGATATTGAAATTATGACATTACTCAAGAAGTGCCTCGTCATTGCGAGCTTTATTGGCTGTGCCTCATTTACCGTTCAAGCCCAGTCTGTAATTCCAAAAGAAGCCACATTGGTATCGTCTGAAGACACGCTCAAAGAGCAACCTGTAGAAGCCTTTATACCAAGCGCCGATGCCAGAAAGGTACGCGAGGGCTTTCAGAAAATGCAGAAGACTATTCCTTTGGAGTACAACGCCACAGTGCAAAGTTTTGTAGAATACTTCATTTACAAGAAGCCCAGTTTTACAAAGCGAATGCTGGAGAAAAAAGATTTCTATTTCCCGATTTTTGAGAAATATCTGGCTAAATATGAAATGCCCGACGAGCTGAAGTACTTGTCGATGATTGAATCGGCCCTGAATCCGAAGGCGGTATCAAGAGCCAAGGCAGTAGGTTTGTGGCAGTTTATGAAACCAACCGGCCGTGAACATGGCCTGAGAATTGATGAATATGTAGACGAACGCATGGACCTTGAGAAATCGACTGATGCCGCCTGCCGTTATTTCAGACAATTATATAAGATATTTGGCGATTGGGAACTGGTGCTTGCTTCTTACAACACCGGGCCGGGTAACCTGAGAAGGGCCATTAGACGTGCCGGAAACATTACTAACTACTGGGAGCTTCACCCCTACCTGCACCGCGACACCCGCACTTATGTACCGCAGTTTACTGCCATTATGTACATGATGCACCATGCCGATGAATATGGCATTGCCGGTGATGATTCGTTAAGAATGGCGCCAAGAGAATACCAGACCATAACCGTAGACGGCTATGTAGATGTAGAGGCATTCAGCAATGCCAGCGGTATCAGCCTTGATGATATACAGTTATTGAACCCCCACCTGCTAAAAGACCACGTACCGGCATGGAGCCGTGGCCTTGACCTGAGGATTCCGGCTGAAAGCTATGCTTATTTTGAGGCCAACCGAAATACTATTCTGGAGGCGGCATCTAAAAAACAAGGCAATACGATGCTGGCGTCTAACGAAGCCAGAACCGAACCCGGTGTGGTAATTATAGGGGGCAACAACAGCGGCTATGCCCAGGCTGAAAGTGAAAGTGAAGAAGAAGAAAACGTAAAACCCGAGCGCCAGGAAGACGAGGTAAGAAAGATAAAGAAAGTAAAGAAAAGATACCACGTAGTGAAACGGGGCGAAGTGCTGAACAGAATAGCCACCAGGTATAATGTGGAAATGTATGACCTGAAGGTTTGGAATCACCTGAAGTCGTCTAAAATACTTGCTGGCCAACGTCTGGTGATTCTGGATGACGACAACGAGGAAGTAACAGAGGTGGAACGCATTGTTAAACACGAAAGAAAAACCAAAAACCATATTGAAAACACCAAGCCTAAGTATCATGTGGTGCAAAGAGGAGACACCCTCTGGAAGATATCACAACGTTATGGTGGCATTTCGATAGAAAAGCTTAAAAAATTGAACGGATTACGCTCTAACAGCGTAAAAGCCGGACAAAAACTTAAAATAAGCTGATTGGGCTAATACTGTCTAGTCCTAAATAAGCGATACACTTATTTAGATTTAAAAAACTAATTTACGGAATCCAATTGGGAGTTTTCAATTGGATTCTTTTTTTATAAGTTCGGATTTTTACTTGGCATTGTTGAT
>NZ_JANUSD010000028.1:0-15317 GCF_024793945.1 Emticicia fluvialis | reverse complement strand
ATTTCCTGAACTATCTGTAACTTAAAAGATAATGAATAGTCTTTTTGGGTACGTTTGACATAACTGTTTTGTCCTTCCATTTTTGATACTTTTTTTGTGTATCGCTATTTCAGGACGGGACATTAGCTGCAAAAAAAATCCCTTCCGTATGCCAGAAGGGATTTTTTTGTATCATTTCATTTCCATTCACAATCTTCATCTAACCACTCATAACCGGGTTCAATTGGCGCACCTTCAGGTGGTGTTAATGCGCTCGTTGCTACTGCTGCTTCCGGGTTATCTTCAAACTGTTTAATTTTCAGTAAGGTTAATCTGGCAAAACCGGCCCCATCAACATTATTGCTTTTTAACCAGCTTTGTATATCATCAATAGCTCCGTAAGCATTGGCTCGTGCTTCCATAGCTGCATTTTTGTTATTCGCCAACATCATCAGTTGATCTAAAAACAACATGGCAACCATGCGGTCTATTTGGGCATAATAACTGTTGTTTCTAAACATCTCAGGCTTTTTCCAAAGTTTCTGAACCATTATAGACGAAACCTCAGCCAGGGTAGGTAAATCACCTTTCATTATTTTCTGGCTAACCAGCCTTGCGCTACGCTCAGGATTCAGTATCAGCCTCAGGGTCATTCCAGCTGATGCTTCTGCCGGGGCAAGGGGGTCAAAACCTAAACCGGTATGGCGTTTAAAAGTTTCTCTCGGGTTGGCGTTATATCTGAATGCTCTTGGAGGAATCATTTTCAGTATATGATCAGGCACAGCCAGAAACTCAGGCGTAAGTGTTAGCATTAAAGTATTAAATGCTTCACGTTGTTTGGTTGCAGGCACCGGCTCATAAATAACCTGCCCGTCTCCGCGCAATGCAAAATTATAGTCGGCACCGCCCAGTACTTTGGCTGCTGCCTCGGTCTGATAACGATGAAACATATACATTGGTACCAAAACCTCTTCAATGTTAGCCATTGGGGTATTTACTCTGATTTTTTTATCGGTAAATTCCCTTAAAGCAATTCTGCGTAAGTCCATTACACGCTTCAATTCAGTTACGGCATCTCCGCCGTTATCCCATAAATGTGCATAAGGGCTTACCGAGCCTTCCGGGCGGGCGTCCTGGTCGGTCAAGAATCTCAGGCCTTTTCTTAGTGTATTCTGAACAATTTTTTCTAATTCCGCCTTCTCATCTGCATTATCCGGAAAATCCTGGTATCCCCAGATAATAGAGGCTTTGTCGTACTCACCAATTCCCATTGCATACGCACGTGAGAGATCGAATTTTCCGTTAGAGTAACTGACCAGCGGGTGTGGATAATCCATTACAGAGGCACGCCCGTTAATGCTTGAAATATAGTTATGTGGTAGCCCTAAAGTATGGCCTACTTCATGCGCCGCCAATTGCTTCAGTCTGTCGATTGACATCTGGGTGATTTCCTTTACTTTCGTTGTGTCTGTTTCATAGTTGCCCAGAAAGCCCTGTGCAATCAGAAAATCCTGACGAACACGCAGTGAACCTAAAGTTACTTTACCTTTCAGAATCTCGCCAGTGCGGGGGTCTATTACGCTGGCGCCATAAGACCAGCCCCTTGTGCTGCGATGCACCCATTGAATAATGTTGTATCGGATATCCATAGGGTCGGCATCGGCAGGAAGCAATTTTACCTGAAAAGCATTCTTGTATCCTGCGGCTTCAAATGCCTGGTTCCACCATGCGGTTCCTTCCATGAGGGCAGAACGGATAGGCTCCGGAGCGCCAGGGTCCATGTAATACACAATAGGTTTTACAGGCTCGCTTACCATTGAGGTAGGGTCTTTTTTCTGCAAACGGTGGCGTGAAATGTATTTTTTAACAATGGGTTCACTGATAGGTGTGGCATAATCAAAGAACTGAATCCCCCCATATCCAATCCGTGGGTCAAATTCTCTTGGTGTAAAAGCTCTGCTTTTTTTATCTGCTTCCAAATCAGGCAGCGCCACAAAAGAGTGGTGCTGATGCATGGTTACAATAGTAGGGGTAGGCACAACCTCTCGCAGATAAGGGCCTGCGTTGTCACCGGTTAAAGTTATGATAACCTCAAACTCTGAATTGAGCGGAAAGTTTCTTGTATTAGGTAAATAAATAGCGCTACGGGTAGCATCAAGGCGGAAAGTACCCTGTTTGGTGTTTGAAATATCGCGTATGGCACCTACCGCATCCTGAATCAGGAACGGCGTTAAATCAACCAGTACTTTGCCATTGCTTTCTGCTCTAATCTCAAACCCGAAGTGTATTGATTTAGCAAATGATTGTTCTACTGCCTGCTTCTCCAGTGGGTCTTCTGATATAGCTCTGTAGGCGTAGTTGGGTTCAACCATTAGTACTTTGTTACCGGCTCTCTGAAACTTTATGACGTGTTCTTCTCCGAGTCGTCCGCGGTCTAAGCCAATATCGTTAGACCCTATCCCCTGAGCCAATGAAGGATAATAGAGCAGCTCTGAATTAAAATGCGCTATTTCAAGATATACTCTGCCGTCTTTGGCATTCCAGTAATAATTAAGGAAGCCCTCTTTTTTATCCATGCCAGTTGTAAAACTCTCGATTGATTTCACATCCTGAGCCATTACGTATGCACTGCAAATCAGAAAAACCAGTGTTTGGATGAAGCGTTTTTTCATGGAAAGGTGATTATTGTTTTTAGTTATGGTTATAGAGGTTTATGGATATTTATTGATAGAATACCGCCTGAAGTCGGTATGAACAAAATTGTAACCTTTGTTTTGATAGTCGCCCAATTCATTGGGTGTGTAAATTAGCTTTTCTCGCGATAACAGCGAATAAAGTGGGTCGCCACCCCGGTCGCTGGCTATTAAAACAAAGGAATATTTATCTTTTTTATACCGTCTAAAGTCGGTCATTGGTAAAATTATATACCTAATCTTCTTGGTTCGAAAACTCCTCAAAAACCTTTAACTCATCATCTAAGCTATTAAAAGCATGATGGGCTTCCTGATTATAAATGTAATGTCTGGTTCTTTGATAATGCTGTGGACTCACCGAAATAGCTCCATATCCATCCTGCCACTCAAAATTTTTATCAAACCACTCCTGCTGATTAAGCCATCTTGAGGTCTCCCCTTTTAGGGTTTTTACGACATGTGAAATATTTTGTGTTGGATGCAAGCTCACCAAACAATGTACGTGGTCTTCTACTCCATTTACTATCTTAATACTTATACTGTGGTCTAATGCAATTCTTCTTATATACTCTAAAAGCGGATACCTGAACTTTGCTTTTAAAAATGGATATTTATTCTTAGTAGTCCATATTAGGTGAACATTCAACGCAATGTAATTCCCTTTCATATTTAAGTATAAATTTCACAGCAAACGAATGAATATTGCTTTAAAATACCGACTTCAGTCGGTATGAACAAAATTGTAACCTTTGTTTTGATAGTCGCCCAATTCATTGGGTGTGCGTTTTGGTTGACTAATTTATACTTCGGGTATAACAGCGAATAAATTCGCTGGCTATCAAAACAAAGGAATATTTATATTTTTTAAATCGACCGCGCGGCGGCCGCTAAAGTCGATTCATTCATTTATAGGTCTTCTCCCCCGCCCTCACTTCTGCATTAATTTTGTTTTCTTTAGGTGGTATGGGGCAAATAAAGCTTTCGTTGTAGGCACAGTAAAAATTATGGGCATTATTAAAATCTATTTCAATTTTGCTGCCCACCAGCGCATCTTTCGGGATATTGATATACCGGCCGCCACCATAAGTTTCTTTACCATTGGTTTTGTCCCTAAAGGGCAGCATAAATGTAGTTTCCTCATCAAAAACACTTAGGGTATAGGTAGTACCATCAATTTCAATGGTAGCTTCTCCGGCTTTTTTTATTTCGCTTTGTGTGCTGTCGGTCATCAGAATCATCCGCTCTCCGCTATCATTGGTTGCTTTAAAATCAGCCTCGAATTTATATTTCGCATCAGGCTCGAAGTATTTGAATCCGGTAAAGTTGGTAAGATTAGCCACCGGAGAATTCTTTTCTTTAAAGACATCTTTTTGATAGGCTTCTCTTTTTTCGTTGATGCGCCCGGCATAATCTTCTGAGCTACTCAAAGAGTAAAACAGGATGCCAATCACTGCAAGCACGATAATTAAAAGTACTACTTTGTTTTTAAGCATAGTCTGATTATGATTGTGGATAAACGTCGGCTAATATACTTAAATAAGAACTTTTATTCGCTATTCTTAGTTGAAATATCGTAATTCGCAGACGAAAACCTTAATAATTTTTACATGTTTACCGGAATCGTAGAGTCAATGGGGCGCCTTGTTGCCATTGAGCCAGATGGCACAAATTTAACCTTTACATTTGAATCTGACATAGCACAGGAGCTAAAAATAGACCAGAGCTTATCGCATAACGGCGTTTGCCTTACGGTGGTAGAGGTACTTACCGATATAACGGATGCTAAAGACAATAATCAAACTCATACAACGGTAAGGTATAAAGTAACTGCCATTGATGAAACGTTGAAAAAAACTAATCTAGGCAATTTAGAGATAGGCGACAAAGTAAACCTTGAACGTTGCATGCCAGCCAATGGCCGTTTTGATGGCCATATAGTGCAAGGGCATGTAGACCAGACAGGCGTTTGCACAGCTCTGGAAGACCAGAACGGAAGCTGGCTTATATCATTTGAATATGATGCTTCAACTAATAATATAACTGTTGAAAAGGGCTCTATTTGTGTAAATGGCGTAAGTCTGACAGTGGTTAATTCAAAAGATAATGGATTTAGTGTTGCTATTATTCCATATACCTGGGAGCACACCAATTTTCACCAATTGGCCGTTGGTAAGGTGGTGAACCTTGAATTTGATATACTGGGCAAATACATGCAACGCATTCTTCAAAAAAGATAAAGCCCTAGCAGGAAACTGCTAAGGCTTTTAATATAGCTGTAAGGCTTAATTTTTTATTCGAACGATTGGAACGGGCGAAGTGTTGAGCCTGTGTAAATCTGACGCGGACGGCCAATAGGCTCTTTATTCGCTCTCATTTCTTTCCATTGCGCAATCCAGCCGGGTAGGCGTCCTAATGCAAACATGACAGTAAACATATTGGTAGGAATACCCAAGGCACGGTAAATAATACCCGAATAGAAGTCAACGTTCGGATACAGTTTTCTTGCAATGAAGTAATCGTCATGCAGAGCTGCTTCCTCAAGACCTTTGGCAATTTCAAGTACCGGGTCATTCACACCCAATTTACTTAAAATATCATCAGCCGCTTTTTTAATGATTTTGGCACGAGGGTCAAAGTTTTTGTAAACTCTGTGGCCAAAGCCCATCAGACGGAAACCAGAGTTTTTATCTTTAGCTTTATTTACAAATTTATTTACATCTCCGCCATCAGCCTTGATATCTTCCAACATCTCAATTACTTCCTGGTTTGCACCACCATGAAGTGGCCCCCAAAGAGCTGATATACCGGCAGAGATAGAAGAATAAATATTGGCTTTTGAAGAACCTACCAGGCGAACCGTTGATGTTGAGCAGTTTTGCTCGTGGTCTGCATGAAGAATCAATAATTTATTTAATGCTGCCGAAACCACAGGGTCAACCGAATATTCTTCAACCGGCAGTGAAAACATCATGTGTAGAAAATTAGAACAATAATCTAATGAGTTTTTTGGATAATTAATTGGGTGGCCGTTTGATTTCTTGTAGCACCAGGTAGCCAGCGTAGGGAACTTAGCCAATAAACGAATGATGTGGGTATCGGTATGATCCGGCGATTTGTCATCATACGAATCAGGGTAAAATCCGCTCATCGCACTTATCAAAGACGACATCACACCCATTGGATGCGCATTCACCGGAAATCCGTCAAAAATGCGACGCATATCTTCGTTAACCAGTGTGTGTCTGCGGATATCGTTATCAAACTTGTTGTATTGCTCTTTGGTTGGTAATTCACCGTAGATAAGCAAATAAGCTACACTTAAGAAATTGGCTTTCTCAGCCAGGTCTTCTATGGCATAGCCACGGTAGCGCAGTATTCCTTCTTCGCCATCTAAGAAAGTAATGGCACTTTTAGTAGCCCCAGTATTTTTATAGCCGCTATCGATTGTTATGTAACCTGTTTCATCACGGAGCTTGGCAATATCAATTGCTTTCTCTCCTTCCGAACCTTCTATGGTAGGGTATTGGTATGACTTACCGTCAAGTATTAATTCTGCTGTACCAGCCATAAAAACATTTAGATTATTTTGTGGTTATCAATTTTATTGATGAATTATTTCGCAAATTCAGTTGCAATAATAACAAAAAAAGCGTAAAAATAACCATATACAGATAAATATTTGTTAAAGCAACTAAAATTTAATTTGACCCGTAAAAACAGGGTAGCGAAACTTATAATTCTTTAACTTTATAACCCCTCTGTAACCAAAAAAGTTTGTAACAGCATAAAAACATGCAAAAACTTAAAGGAAATTTAATACTTAATAAGCAGTTATTATAGTGCGCGAAAGCACAAAGATAATGCTGAAACCCCACGTAAAAAGCATTATTCTATAAAAAACGATTAAATTTTTCTGTATGCTTCTGAAACAACAATAATCAGCAAATTAATGCTGTAATTACCTACTCATTTTTACAATTGAAATGCTACCCTTTAAACCAGCAAACGACGAAGGCCCGGGTTTCGCCGGGCCTTCGTCTGTCAGAATCCAATCCTTCCTTTTATTTTTTTGCGGTCTCCCTTGGCCAGATACTCCTGCATATCGGCCAGTTCTTTTTCAAAGCCGCCACTTAAAATCGGAAACCGGCACCAGCTACGGGGGTCAAGGTTGTGGGTATCCAGATGAAAACCCGGCGCATAGCGTTCGCGCTTCCATTGGTTCCGGCTCCAGAGCCTGAAAAACCGCTCTACCCATCCGGCAAGTGTATCCCTGTCGAAACGGTCAGCAAATTGTGCTTCCATAAACAAAAGGCACTCCAAAGGAGGCTTTTTATCTCTGATGGCCACCTTCTCTATTTCATTCAGCACCTCATAAGGCATCAGGTCTTTTTCATCAGTCTGCTTTTTATCAAGTGGGCGAAGTTCAGCTGTCGGCTGCAGGTTATTTACTTTATTAAGGCCCTCAATTCTGATGTGCCTGCCTTTTACGTCACATCCTACGGTTTCCAGCCATACCAGCCAGCCTCTTAACCAGAATTTTTCAATGCCCGATATAGGGTTGATACTTCCGGCAGTATCGCCATCCATCGTACAATAGCCTACCGCTACCTCTGAACGATTAGACGTAGCCAGTAATAAATGATTATTTAAATTAGCCAGCAACCACACACCCGGAGCCCTAACCCGGGCCTGAATATTCTGTAAGGCCAGATCATCCGTTTCCCATGAAAGATTCCTGCCGATCTGCTCCTCAATCATGCCCGTATAAGCGTCAACCAAGCCTTTGATATTGACATTATAAAAAGTAGCGCCAATTGAATTGGCCAGACTCTCGGCCGACGTAAAAGTATCTGTTGAACTGTTTTCGGTACCCTGATAAATACTGTGAATCAGCTCTTTGGTTACCTCTTCTACGGTTGTGCAAGACTGTATCTTTTTAATATACGAAAGTTTCTTTTTGAAGGCATCCAGACCGATGCTTTCGTCGGCCAGGCGAATCATTAAGCCACACAATGCCACGCAGGCACATGAATCGGCTCCGCCTGAAAGCGAAACAGTAAAACCCTGAGAACGTGATTTGCGCAGATAATCGAACAAGGCCAGCGATACCGCACGGGCAAATTCTTCTTCTTTCAGGTATCCGCCTCTTTCAAATCTCTCTAATTCGGCATGCTGATTCGCCACAGGCCTTATATCCGGAAAATCAAAAAGGGCAGCTACTTTCCAGTTACCGGTAGCTAAAGATGATTTAATCTGAGAATGATTCACCCTTGGGCCTTCTATATCAATAACTGCACTGGTTACATAAAAATCGCCATAACCAAATCGTGGCGACGACACCAGCAGGTTGCCATCTGAAGCAATCATGGCATCGCCGTCAAAAATCAATCGGCCAGACTCATTCCCAAGCAAGTTGGTATAAATATAACTACAGGCAAAAGAACGGCTACCGTCAATAACGAACCGCTCACGGGTTATAAATTTAGCAAACGAGAACGGGCTGGCACTTGGATTAAGTATAACATCTACGCCCCTGTCAAATAGCGTTCTGCCGGGTCTGTTTGCCACCCAGGCATCTTCACATATTTCAAAACCAATACGCACGCCGCTCAAATCAAAAACCAGGTCTCCTATGGGGTACTTAAATTCATCAATTTCAATTTCATCGCGTACACCGGCAGGCCAGCGATGAAACCAGCGGTCTTCATAAAACACCCCATAATTAGGCAGGTGCTGCTTGCAAACAAAACCGAGTATCCGCTTGTTGGCTATCAGGCATGACGTATTATATATCTTGTTATTGAAACGAACCGGCAACCCCACCGACACAATGATGCCAGATGTATGCAACACTATTTCATTCAAACTCTCTTTGGCCTGCTCAATTAGGTCTGTCGAATAAAAAGCATCGTCGCAGCCATAGCCTGTTATGCAAAGTTCTGGCAGGCATAGCAGGCTTACGTTCTGCTTGTCTGCCTCTCTTATACAATCTATAATGTTTTTCCGGTTCTGCTCCCAGTCTAGCGGCGTCTGGTTAAGCGTGCCTGCTGCAACTTTAACTAATTTCATTGTTATTATTTATTAATTCGCGTCTTTTCAACCGAACCAAATGATTTCTAATTACAAATATAAGAAAATCTGCCAACCCCAACCCTTTAAGCGCACGTTACGTGCATAAAGGCGTGCCACGCACGGCCACCCATCCACTCATCCTTAAAAACCCGTTATTCATAAATATTTTTCCTTTTATTAATATATATTTATTGTTTATCGATAAACCATCTAATATATTTACACCATCAAACCAATCAAATAACAAACATTATTATGAAAACAAGAACACAAAGTATCCTAAGCATCATTAAAATCGTTGCCCTGATAGGCTACATAGGAGCCATTATTAGTGCAGCGAGAGTTATCATTCCGTTTATCGGAATCCATGTTGCCGACTTACTGAGAAGATTCAGTAACGTAAACGTTACCTTCACATTTAATACCGGAACAGGTCTTGACCACCTGAAAAACAATCATGATATATTTCCGTATCTGGCGCTTATGTCTTTAGTTATAGCCATTGCTGTTCTGAAAATACAGGTTTGGGAAAAACTGAGAACTATTTTGCAGGAAATAAACCTGCATTCTCCGTTCTCAAAGAAAGTGGCGGCATTGATTGAAAACATGAGCTATACCATTCTTGGTTTAGGTATCGTGTACTTTGCAGCAGATAGCTATGCGCATCATTTGGCCAAACACATAACCGGAATAGACGGAGGCATGTTCAACTCAAACTTTCAATACCTGTTTTCGGCAGGTGTAGTTTACGTAATGGCGCAAATCTTTAAACGGGGCGTTGAGCTGCAGGAAGAGAACGAATTAACTGTTTAGTACCAATCCACTTAAACTTATAAAAACCATGCCTATAATTGTAAATCTTGATGTAATGCTGGCCCGAAGAAAGATGCCGCTTTCTGAACTGGCCGAGAAAGTAGACATAACCCTGCCTAACCTTTCTATACTAAAAACAGGCAAAGCCAAGGCGGTAAGGTTTTCAACCTTAGAGGCTATCTGTGAGGCACTTGCGTGCCAGCCGGGCGATATTCTGGAATATTTGCCTAAAAAAAACAAAATTTAAGTGCAACCTAACGCCAAAAAGCTGCATCTACCAGGCAAATGCAGGGTTTTGCCACTCATCAAAATTTAAAGCCACTTATGTAATATAAGTTACCTTGCATTACAAAGTACTATAAGTTTGTACAAGAAAATTATGAAAGAGCTAACAGCATTAAATTTGACTAGGTTAATTAATGAGTAAAACTGTCTCAGGCTTTAGGGGCAGTTTTTTAGAAGGCAAGATGTAACCTGGAACATTCTTTCGCATCTAACAGAGCATTGAAAGAGTGAATTTAGAAAATTATGAAAAGCATTTAATAAAACAGTTAATAAACACCAGCATTGGTAGCAGACCCGCATCTTTAAAACAGACTTTACCTGAACTTAAAAGCTGGTTTAAAGATACTCACTCAACAAAAAGCTATTACTAATTACAATTAAAAAGCAATGAAAAAGCTATTACTTACACTCCTGCTTGCAGGAGCGGGTTTAATTTCTTTTGCCCAAACTAACAAAGGAAAGATATCAGGAAGCCTCTTTGATGAAAAAAAACAGGCACTACCATTTGCCAATGTGCTACTACTACGTGCCCAGGACTCTACACTTGTAAAAGGTGGTGTAAGCGACGCAGAAGGTAAATTTGAACTGGAACAGTTTTTAACTTCAGGAGTACAGAACCAGTTCATCGTCTCGGTTTCAATGGTTGGGTACAAGAAATACTATTCTCCGAAAATTGTTCTGAGCGCTGAAAACCCTGATGTAAAATTATCGAATATTCATCTTGAACAGGATACTCAAAGCCTGAAAGAAGTAACGGTATCAGCCAAAAAACCTTTTGTAGAACAACAAGCCGACAAGCTGGTTGTAAATGTGGAAGGTAGTATTGTTGCCAATGGTAACACAGCCTTAGAGGTTTTGCAGAAGTCGCCGGGCGTTACCGTTGACAACAACGATAACATCAGCGTGAAAGGTAAACAAGGCGTTTTGATTCTGATGGACGGTAAACCTACCTATATGTCGCAGAGTGATCTGGCTAATCAGCTAAAAAACATGAATAGCGACCAAATTGAAAAAATCGAAATTATCTCAAACCCATCGTCGCGCTACGATGCAGCCGGTAAAGCGGTTATCAATATCGTTACCAAGAAAAACAAAAACTATGGCACCAACGGAAGCGTGTCGGTAGGTATGGCTATCAGTTTGCCCCCTTTTCTAAAAACCGGGCTAAACAAAGATCTTACCGCTGTAGAGCAAATGAAGCCCGGTCTGATGCCAAAATACAATACCAGCCTCAATCTAAACAACCGTCAGGGCAAATTCAATACGTTTACGAATCTTACGTTTTCTGACAACCAGCGTTTCAACAACAATGCGTTTTCAAGAGAAATTGGCGGCCAGACGTTTGAGCAATATGCGTATCGTTATCAGTTAAACCAGAATTTCAGCTATAAATTAGGTACAGATTATTACGCAACTAAAAAAACCACACTGGGTGTGCTGATAACTGGTAATGTGGGTTCGTGGGAGAGTTCAAACCCAAACCGTAACATAACATATATGAAAAAGATTGGCTCGGTTACGCCCGATTCAAGTCTGGTGACAACCTCGAGTAATCTGAGAACCTGGACAAACACCACTTTCAACGCCAACTTTAAACATACTTTCGATTCGACCGGAAAAGAATTAACTGCCGACGTAGATTATTCAGTTTATAATAACCAGGGAATGGAAAGAGGCATGGTTTCGAGATTCTATAAGTACATTGATAAAGTAGAAACCGAATACAGCACACCGCTAAACATTACCAGCAATGCGCCAAACAAATACAACATCTTTGCTGTAAAGGCTGATTATGTGAATCCGCTGCCAAAAATTAAAGGCAAACTGGAGTTTGGTGTGAAAAGTAGCTGGGTGAAGTCGGATAACGACATCAGATTCTATCAGAATGGTGCAGTAGACAAAGGACGTACCAACTACTTTATCTATACCGAGAACATCAACGCGGCTTATGCCAACTTTAACAAAGAGCTGAGCAAGAAATTCAATTTACAGGCTGGTTTGCGTATGGAGCATACACACTCAGAAGGTAAATCAGTAACCTTGAACGAATCTCGTGAACGAAATTATGTAAAACTGTTCCCGAGTTTGTTTTTAACACAGACTATTAATAAGGACAATCAACTGACGTATTCATACAGCCGACGCATAGACCGCCCGGATTATAATTCGCTGAATCCGTTCATTTATTTCCTTGACCCATACACTTATCAACTTGGAAACGAATACCTGATGCCGCAATACACCAACTCGTTTGAATTAACACACAGCTTTAAACAGGCATTTGTAACAAGCGTAGGTTACAGTGTTACCAACGATTACATGGCTGAGGTGATTAAAAATGCTGTAAGCGTACCGGCTGTTTTGGAGAAACTGAAAAAATACAATAACATACAAGGCATTGACACTGAGAAAATCACGTTTGCAACGCAGGAAAACATTGCAAGATTTGAAAATATCAATGTTAACTTTAGCGTGCCGATTCCGATTACCAAATGGTGGAACTCACAGACCAACGTATCGGTATACTATAACAAGTACACCGGAACGGTATCTGATCAGAGCCTGAACGTAGGCCAATGGGCGTATAACTTCTATACCAACCAAAGCATTAAATTGCCTAAGAATTTGTCAGCCGAAATTTCGATGTGGTACAACTCACCTAATGTGTACGGTATCATGCAGGGTAAATCTCAATATGCAGTAAACGCAGGTTTGCAAAAAAGCATCTGGAACAAAAAGGCTACTTTGAGACTGAACATCAATGACATTTTCTTAACCAGTTTCTGGTCGGGTAAAACCAACTTTGCAGGTGTAAACATGCTCTTGAACAACCGTTGGGACAGCAGAACCGTTCGTTTCTCGTTCTCTTACAAATTCGGAAACCAGAACGTAAAAACTGCCCGCAACCGCAGCACAGCTACCGAAGCCGAACAAAAACGCGCCGGTGGCAATTAAGATTAGATAGTCTATAAATACAGAAACGCCTCAGAGCTGATGCTTTGAGGCGTTTTTATATTCGGTTTAGTCTCAAGCTAAAATAGGTTATGCTAAAGTACTTCAGGGTAAACCAAAAAATAAAAAAGAACTTACATATCTTTATAACACATATACGTTTATATAAAAACCTATACTCCCCCTCTACCAACAATTCATGAAAAACCTACTTTTCGCCCTATTATTACTATTACTAACAAACTGCCAGGCACAGCAGCAGGGCAGCCCGCTTGTTAAAGAACTAAAAGACAAAGTCGCTGATAAAACTTACCCTAAAATTGATGCGATTTTAGTTGAGCAGGGGGATAAGGTTATTGTAGAAGAATATTTTAATGGTTTTAATAAAGAGACGAAGCATGACACTCGCTCGTCTTTTAAATCTATCACCAGCCTGCTGGCAGGAATTGCTATCGACAAAAAACTGATGTCATTAGATGATAATTTGGGTCGCTTTTTTCCGGAATTGAAACATGAAGGCAAACGTAAAATCACTGTCCGTAATTTACTGGAAATGCGGTCGGGATTAAACTGTGAAGAGTATTATGATATAGGCCCCGAATGCGAAGTAGAAATGGTTAAAACACAAGACTGGGTTGCTTTTTGTCTGGGAGTTGACTTAATCAGAGAACCGGGGCTAAACTGGTCTTATAACTCTAACGAACCCATGATTATGGGAGAGATTATAGCAAGGGCAAGCGGCATGAGTGTGATGGAATTTGCCAAACAAAACCTTTTTCTGCCGCTGGGAATCACCGATTATAAATGGACTGTCTCGCCCAAAGGTCAGGGTATGACAGCCGGTTCATTTTACATGCTGCCTGCCGATATGCTCAAGATTATTGATATGGTAAAAAATGAAGGCACCTGGAAGGGCAAGCAAATTGTGAGCAAAGACTGGATAAAAAAATCTACCGATTGCCACATCGTTACCGATTTTTCATTTGTCAGATACTCCAGAATCCCCAATGCCAGATACGAGAGCTCACGTTATGGATTCTTCTGGTACCGCGAAAACCTGAAATATAAAGACATTAACACAGAAGTGCTGTTTGCATCCGGCAATGGTGGGCAATACCTGATGTATCTTCCGGAATATAAGTTAACAGCCGTTTTTACGGGTAGCAACTACGGCAACTGGCGTGGCAAGCTACCTTTCGAAATGCTTCTGAAATATATTATTCCTGCGGTTAAAAAATAGAATGGCAGGTAAGAAGGAGATTTAGTCCTGAAACAGGTTTGTGTGAACCTGTTTCAGGACTAGAAGTATAACTTACTTCGCAGGCGTAATCACGATATTTCTATACTCAATGGGGCCGTGGTCTCCCTGAAAGAAAATCGGGCCAGGCTCACCTTCATTGCTATCTAAGGCACCACCTGTTATACCCGGAATCTCGTTTTTGTAGATAATGGTCTTGCCGTTCAGGGCTACAGTAACTACTCTTCCAACTAAGGTAATGTCAAAACTTTGCCACTCACCTGCCGACTTCAACGGTAGTTCAAGTGGTGTAATGAAACCATATATGGCTCCCAGTTGGTCTTTAGAAGGCTCTCTACCCTCGCTGTCGGTTACCTGCACTTCATATCTGCCTCTCAGATACACACCGCTGTTACTTTCTTTAGGGTATCTGAACTCAACATGCAGTTTAAAGTCGTTGAAAGTACGAACACTACGCAGGTTAGAGCCTGATTTCGGACTTATTAAAACACCATTTTCTACAACCCATTGGTTATTGGTGCCTGTGGCTTCCCAGCCGTCCAGATTTTTGCCGTTAAAAAGTTTAATTGGCGTACCCCAAACGGGTGTTCTGGTGCTGTTTAATTTGGCAGCTCTTACACCCACCCAATTCAGAACCTCACCTTTAGGAGTAGTAATGGTACCGCTCAGTTTATCATCCTTTAAAACGCCTTCTACCACATAATCTTTGTCGAGGGCGTCCCATTGCGGGGGAACCGAAAACGAAACTTTACCATCTGCAAAATTAATGCGCGATATAGGTCTGGCGCTTCCACCCTCACCTACAAAAGAACCGTTCAGGAATTTGGTACCCGAGTGGTTTACTTCTAACCATGACGGCGCCGTTCTGTTTCCGTGATTAATGGTGAGGTCCCATCGGCCTTCTATACTTTTGATGGGTGCCAGTTGAGCAAATACTGTGGTGCCTAAAAGAACAAAAAGGCTAAAAACGCTGATACATTTTTTTAATGTAGTTATCATTTCAGGTGTTTTTTGGTTGAATAAAATTTATGTTAATGTATTTTCTGTTGCAGCAAGTGGTTTTTAACGGCAAAATAGCAATAAATTCAGAAATGGGACCAATCAGGTGCATTAAATAAATTCATAGTGCGGCTTATCAGAGCATTGTCTAGTCCTAAATAAGCGATACACTTATTTAGATTTAAAAAACTAATTTACGGAATCCAATTGGGAGTTTTCAATTGGATTCTTTTTTTATAAGTTCGGATTTTTACTTGGCATTGTTG
>NZ_JANUSD010000027.1:0-21914 GCF_024793945.1 Emticicia fluvialis | reverse complement strand
TGCAAAACAGTGTCAAAATGAAAACCTATAAAACAAAAAACAGAAGCAACACGAAGGCTACTTCTGTCTAAAAAATGTATTTTTACTATTATTAATCCTGTATCGCTATTTTAGGACTAGTCAACTCTCCAAAGGAATTTGCTATTATAAATTTTCTCAACTCCATTGTTGGTTCGAGGGGTTCTTTATCGAGAAGATAAACTTTACCATAGTATTCTTTTTTTACTCCAAGTAAAATAGCACAAGCACTTACATCCCAAGTAATTCTTACAAAGCAGTCTGCATCCTTTACAAATATGTTTTTTTCATCGATATTTTCAGGAATAAACTCCCATAAGCTTTCTGTACCTATCCAAACATCAATTAATGATTCAAAGTCTATAAATCCAAATTCCGTAAGTATACCATTATAATCAATTTCAAATGTATAGAATTCAAACGATTTTCCATTACCCCCAGTTTCTATCATGAAATTTTTGTAATTAGTAGGTAATTGAATTTTAAAATGTTCCTCAAATTTGTTTACTTCATTAACTATCATCATTAGATTATTAGTAATAAATCAATCGCATATATTTTTTATACCCGGCCCGTCATCGCTGGCCTAAGCCGCCAACGTAAAGCCGCATACTAACAACAGCAAAGCCCAGATTTTAAAAATAGGTTTGTAGTTATGCCTCATTTTATAGGTTTTTCTCTTTTAAATATCACAGTGGGGGTGTGTTGGTAATTGGTGTTTGTTTAGGGTTGATAGTTAGAATTTATTAGTACTTAACCCAGTAGAACAGTCTTGATATCTTACTAAATTATGTATTTTTTTAGCATACTTCTCTTAAAGAGTTCAATCCCAAGAGCATCTGTTGGATTTAGACAGTTTATATTTTTATATCCATTAAGATAAGATAGCCAAACACTTGTCAGCGAATATTTTCTTTTCTTTTGAAGAAGATTCAAAATCTCTATTCAAGATGAATTTTTTTAACATCTTCCTTGTTTTTTCGTCTTTATTATTCAAAATGGATGAAATATTTTCAAGACTCCCTTCATTTTCTATTTCTATCATATAGAATAATTTCTTAAAAATTTCACCTCCCCATTCCTCTGCGTTAGTGACAAAATAGCCTAAATTATCTATTAAAATACTTAATAATCCTAAATTACTGGTATAACCGTATTCCACTAATGCAAAAATTAGGTCTTCTACTGACGCAATGTAATCGGCCACAATATTCTCATTATCAAAAACTTTAATAATAGCTGCTATAAATTCCGAAAGATTGTCAATCCTACCTTTTGAAAACAGATATTTTCCAGTTACATCTAAACCTTCCATAAATTCGTCATATTCTTGATCAGATTGCAGAAATCTATTCCTAACAAGCTTGTCTACTGATTCAATCCAGTCTTTTTCCATATTTGTATTATTTAATATCCCAGTTTATTTTACTTAATATATTATTACTATTAAACACATTTGAAAATGATAATTGTGTCTGTTTTGCCATATTAATCAAATTACTTTTTGCAGCACTATCAAAAACTCCATCTTGCTTTAAAATTTTAATGAGACTTTCAATATCTTCAACCACCGCGTCATCAGGGTGTAGGTTTCGCAAAGCCGCAAGCATTGCACCTCTACTAGTGACAGGATGAAACATATTTTGGAGCTAATTGATTTGTACGCCATATATTATTCTAACAGACTTTCCTATGTACATACACCACCGCCCGACAAAGGGACATTTGCATTTACTGCCGCTTTAGGCACAGCGGCTTCATCAACTGCCATAGCAACGGAAAGCAATTAGTACGATTGCTTTTTCGCTAATCTAATTCTTTTTCTAACTCCAAAACTAATGGATGAAAATCGTCTCTGATTACAGAGTTTGTTCGTAGATTTTCATATCCAAAACACCATACATAAGGACTATATAGCCTGCTTTTCAATTCTTTATAACTTAATTTCTCAATTTTGACTGTCGTGTTTTCATCCCATTCATCAGCAAATCCAATTATCATTTTCTGAATATTGCTTATACTCAAAGTATCAAAAAAATTAAATAACTTCGGTTGTTCACGACTTTTATTGTCCCATTCTCTAGCAATAAAATAATCAGAAACCTCATATATAACTGGATACGAATAAAAGGTATCACCCTCAACATAGTTACCTTCAATAAGTATTCCTGTTTCATATAACGTATAGTATTTTTTCAACTCGACGATTCCTATTTCCGCTTCTATATTATATCGCTTATGGTCCCAAACTACTTTGAGTCCATTAGCCGATGCCATTTCTTCAATTATATTGGCATCTTGTTCATTATAAACTCCTACAACTATAATATCCATTAACTACTTGCTTTTTATTGATAGAGTATCCACCTTAATCACTAATTGCCTGGTTCAATATTTAAAAGGGTTTTTCTTCTGACTGACTTTAAATCGATTAACGATACTCTTGATAATCTTCAAATTCCCAATATCCAATTCTGCCTACTTTCGTCCCAATTTCTCCCCAAGTGTCACCATGGATATTTTCAATGTGCTTTTTTAGTTTATTATAAATTTTCGAATAGTTGTATTCAAAAACAATTAAATGATGTCGTCCAAAAATAATATCAGAATCCTGATGGTTTTCTATTAGCCATTGAGGAGTACAAAGTTTAATATCAAAGCTTTCCTCGCCGCCTGTTTTTTCTTCTCCTACAATTAGTCTTATCCAAATACCAAAATTGTTATAAACAGCAGGTTTAAAATCTTTTAATAATTGCATCATATCAATAGTATATAATTCTTTCAATACTGCTCTCATGTAAATTTTAACTTATGGATTAATAATGTCTAAATGACCATTTCCTAGAGGTTGTCAACCTGCAACTGTTTTCCATTCAAAATTGGCTTGTGTTTCCCTGACTTAGGTTTAAAAGAAGGTGGTCTAAAAATACGCAATTCATCTGCACTCACAAGTGCTTTACCATCGCTAGTAAAACGATATCCATCACCGACCCAAGACTTACAAGCTGTCATTGCTTCATCATAAGTCCCACTTCTCAAATCGAAATTTCCTTTTCCTTTTGCAGAATCTTTAACTATACCACCTACTTTTGCCCACATACCTTCTTAGCGGTTCTCGCTCATCAACATACTTTCCAGTTTGTTTTTATATTTTATTTCATCATAGAACTTCTCATCAGGGATAGTATCAAAGCCCATATTATCATTGTTGACTTCAGAAACGCCAATGTAACCATCAACATCGAATTGGATAACATAAAACTTTTCATTATGCCAGATATCTAGCATTATTGCACCCGAATCGAAACTTGTAAATTCGTGCTTTATGCCTCTTAACTTTAATAACTCAATCGTAAAATGAAATAGTCTTAGAATATTTTCCATATTTATTTACTAAAGAATAGATTACCTGTATTTCTCTCAAAAATAATGTTAATAATGTAGATTGTTAATCATTGGAATAAAAGTCAACAATAGAATTAATCTCTGGATTTGTATGAATTTTGCACTTCTCCAGAAATGCTTTTAACATATAGTCAAATCCTAAATAATATAGTAAGTCAGCTGTTCTACTATATGCCCATTCTTGCTCTGATTCCGAATCTATTTCATTAAGTATTTTATTAATTATTGCATCCAAATTTGCTTTTAACCAATTATTGTCTAGTTTCTTTAGTACAAATCGAGCAATCATCAAGCCTGTTGGATTATCAAGTAATGCGGCTTCAGTAATTTCATTAATGAAGATTTTAATAAACTCTTGATCTTCAAAATGTATCAAGCTGCAACAAAATGAAAGAAAATGCCATCTTTCTGAAGGATTATTAAAAAATTCAAAGGCTAAATCTTTGAATTTTTCATCCATTAGTAATTCATTTCTTTGCCGATATAAAGTTTGTTGGCCTTTTTTATAATTCTCCCAATTTTCGCGAGTTTCATTTTCTTCCTCCATATATTAATTTAATCAATTTAAATTTTTCAAGAAATTCTTCAACTGTCATTTCTTTAGTTTATTGTTCCGGTAGTCTCCTGAGTGCGCAAGCCACTGCCCAGAAAAGGGACTCTGTCGCGGTGGTGGATTCTTTATCCAACGCGTAGAGACAGGGCATTGCCCTGTCTCTACCACGGGTGTTAACCTAAAACGGTGAGGCATTTGTCTGCCAAATCTATTTTTTAATCATTACCATCATCCATTTGCAAATTAACATCATTTCTGGTTTTGGCAATTTGGGTTGTCTCTTTTATTCAATGCAGAATCAATGGTTAATCCTTTCAATTTTATCTTCCACTTAAATTCGTATACACTAACTGGAATAATACTTCCCCGCGCGCTGATTTTCTTTCAGAATTTATTAAATTGCTCTGCAAAACCACCTTATCTTCATTGTTTTAACCTGCTATCTATTCAAACCATGACCTACGACTACATCATTATCGGTGCCGGCTCGGCCGGATGTGTGCTGGCTAACCGCCTGTCAGAGAACCCTGCCCATCGGGTCTTGCTGATTGAAGCAGGTGGGCCCGACAAGAAACCCGAGATACATATTCCGGCCGGATACGCCAAACTGCACCGCACGGAGGTCGACTGGGGCTATTATTCTGAGCCGCAGGCGCACGTGCTGAACCGCCGCATTTACCTGCCGCGCGGCAAAACGCTGGGTGGTTGCAGCTCTACCAATGCGATGGCGTATGTGCGTGGCAACAGGGAAGACTATAACGACTGGGCTGATGCGGGCAACGAGGGGTGGAGCTACGAAGAAATTCTTCCGTATTTCCGGAAGTCGGAGCATAACGAGCAAATCAAAAATTTCTATCATGGTCAGGGCGGGCCATTGAACGTCACCTTTGCTACGCAATACAGAACCCGCTTTACCGATGCCTTTGTGGAGGCCTGCATTGAAAACGGTTTTGCCGACAACAAAGATTATAACGGCGAGCGGCAGGAGGGGGTGTCGTTCATGCAGTTTACCATTAAAGAGGCACGCAGGCACAGTGGCGTAGGGGCATTTCTGAAACCGGCCATGAAACGCCCGAATCTGACGGTGTACACCCATACCCTTGTGAAACAGGTATTGATAGAAAACGACAAAGCCATTGGTGTAGAGGTAATACGCGGCCGAAACAATACGGAAAAAATACTGGCTACCCGTGAAGTAATCCTTTCGGCAGGGTCGTTCAATTCTCCGCAATTACTGATGTTGTCTGGTGTGGGTGACAAACATGAACTAAAAAAAGCAGGCATTGCCTGCAAAAAAGAGCTGCCCGGCGTAGGTAAAAACCTGCAAGACCATCTCTTTATGGGTGTTACGGCGTTGTCTCGCCAGCAATGGGGGCAAAATCACCATTTGTCGCTGCTGAATCAGGCAAAGGCGCTGGCGCAATATCTGTTGCTGAAAAAGGGCGTGATGACCATCGGGCCTCTTGAGGCGGTGGCCTTTGGCATGACAGATGACAGCCCGGATAGGGTTGATTACCAGTTTCATTTTGCAGCCGTGCAAACGGGCGATGATTACACGGTAGATATGTATGATGTGTCAACCTATCCGCACAATGATGGCTACACCATTCTGCCCACCTTGCTGCGCCCCAAAAGCAGAGGGTATGTGGGTTTAAGAAGCAATAACCCTGCCGATGCACCGCTTATTCAGCCCAATTTCTTATCTGAAGAGCAAGACGCAATGACCCTGCTGAAAGCCACCAGAAAAGCCATTGAGGTAATGAACGCCAAAGCCTTTGATGCTTACCGCGACCGGTTGATTACCCCGCCCGACAGCACCTCAGACGATGGCATCATGCTGCACATTAAAAAACAACTGGAGACGGTGTATCACCCTGTTGGCACCTGCAAAATGGGTACGGATGAAATGGCAGTGGTCGACGACCAGCTGCGTGTAAAAGGCGTAGAAAACCTGCGGGTAATAGACGCCAGCATTATGCCCACCATCGTATCGGGCAACACCAATGCCCCAGTTTACATGATAGCCGAAAAAGGAGCAGATCTGGTACTGAGGTAAGGTAGCTTGAAGGAAGGGTTAGCAGGTAAAGATAAAGCCTTGCCTCTACCTGCTAACAGATTCATTTTTATTGTATGCTTAACTGCGGTTTCACGCCCCATATTACTGACTGCTGATTGGCGGATTAAAGGTATTATTGGCCGCATAGTTAATAATTGTCATGGGGCTTGTCATATTGGAGGGGAGTTCAGAACACTTATCCATCGTGAAAATCCTTTGGCCGCCATCTTCCTGCAACACAGCCGTGAGGCAGTCTTCCACCGAACAGTTATTCCATTGTCCGCCGATATGATTCCAGGTATCAAACCCAACCTGGCAGAAAATGGCACCGCAGTTATTGTAAACCGTATTGACGGCATTCATGCCTACAAAAGGTTGGCGGGGGTCTGGCGCCCATCCAAAGCCGATACCATAGCCATATTTAGCAGCGTTTTTGGTTAGGTTTCTGTTTTCGTCAAAAACAAATACGTTATAGGCCACGCATGCTTCAAACGTGATGTTATTTCCTGCCGCGCTGAAACCGCAACTCTGTTTGTCTTGCGGCACAATAGCAAAGATGTTTTGCACCTGGCTGTATTGTATGGTAATGTTGTTGCCATACACTTCCAGCCCGGTGGCTTTGGCACCCGTGTTAGTGGGGCAGTCGCCGTCTACAATACCAATGGCGCTAAAGCCTGTAACTTTAATATCATCTGATTCAAAAATCGACATCCCATGGCAATCATCGCAGCACCCCCTCAGGCTGATAGCCGTACAGTTTTCGTATGTCAGGTTTTTGCAGGCGGTTGGTAAAAAGCCTAAAACAGTGTGGCCAAAAGTAGTTGTTTTTCCCTGATAATACGAGCGGAACTTGGTAGCCAGGCAGTTTACCGTGCCTATTTGTTCAGAGCCTACATAACTAAAACCTGTAACGGTACCGTCATTATTTATCAGATGGCTTGTCTGGCAATCAGTAACCCGGGCATGGGTTGATACAGATAATTGAATACCCGCATAAGCAGGCGCAGTAACGTTGGCTCCGCTTACCTGGCAGTTTTGCAGGGTAATGTTTTCTGACAGCTCAATGTAAATGCCCGAGGCAGTTACGAACGGGTCGTTGCCCAGGTAGCTGTATTCAGAGCCTTGCACGGCAACACCGCTTATGGTCAGGTTAGTGCAAAGCGAGGCCGAGATGCCGTGCAGCAACATATCAACCAGCACGCCATTTTTTATGGTTACATGATTGCCTGTAATGTTGATTCCGATAACACTATTGGTATTTATAACAGGCACGGCAACGAGGCTGTACCCCTGCAGGTCAAGGGTTACGTCATCGGCAATAATATCAATGGCAATGGCTGTTGCCTGTTGCCCGGGTATCCACGTAATAGTTTTCGCAAACTGGTAGTTTCCCGGTTTATCTATCAATATCCCTTCCGGAGGTATCACACTTATCAGGTTATCCTGCTGTATCTGCGCCGCCGCGTTCCTCACCCGTTCGCTTTTCTGTCCGGCCTTTTGAATGTATTTTTTTACAAGTTCTTCCAATTGCCCGGCTTTGTGTTTCAGGTTCCCGGCTATTCTGTCAATTAGTGTGTTTAATTGTTTCGTTTCCATATATATTGAGTTTAAATGATTCGTTGGCGTCTGGTAAAAAACAAGAGGGGTGTGGTTACACCCCCCCTGTACGCAATCTGATGGGCTCTTAAAACGCCCTGTTAAAATCAAGTGTCTGCCCGTCATTGGCACACACCGTAATCATTCTGCTGCTACCCGGTTTGAAGAATGAAACCGTCAGCGTTTTGGGTACGCCGGAGGCGATGTCATATCCATAGGTAAACTGGTTATAGAATGGAACGCTTCCTACCACGAGTTTTGAATTAGCAACTGATTCAAGCGTGAAAATCTGCAAGGCTTTTGTAATGTCATAATAGACGGCTGTGGTGCCATAGTAAGCCGACACAATTTCGAAATGATTGGGTACCAGATCAAGTGTAATGGTTGTACCATCTACCGCCGATTTTTTTAATATAACAGACGGGATACCATAAGTAAAAGTAATGGTAAGCGATTTTCTTGTACCAAAGTCAGGATCCGGAATGTTGAATGTTCCGGGATTAACTAAAATTGAGGCTGTTCCAACGGCCTTGTTTACAATGGTTTGTACTTGTGGAGTTACATCTACGGCGTTGATATTGCAAGAACCATAGAAAGCGGATAAAATTCTCATTGTTAATTGTTATTTTAGATTGAATACCTACTCGTATGGCTTTTCGGTTTTCGCCCCCGTTTGGGTAGTTTCGGGTCTCTTTTTTTGTCACAATGGGGTGGTCAGCCCTTTTCAGAACCGCTTTGGTATTCTATTTTTTACTCATTGTTGAAAATCTTTGGCATAGGCAACCCTGCTGAAAACCACGGTGTTTTCAGAAAGCAACTGCTTACATCAGATGTAAGCGTGCATCGGTCATTCAGGCAATAGAACAGCGCTGATAAACAGCGCGCCGCGCTATGCTTGGTTTTATTGGGTAGGTGATGCAGGGTTCCGTTTGTTACAAGTACTCCTTCGTACGCCCGGAACCCTGTTTCTGGTTTTTAGAGTAGCCCTTAACAACGGGCAAAAGATGAAGGTTCAGCTATGTTTTTTACTAACGTTTTTCAGTATACGCTGTCCGCGCTTAATCCCACGGATAGGTTGAATAAACATAAGCGGGGTCGGTACTCATCGCTTCTGCGGGTAACTGCGTAACCGCCGGGTCAGGATTATTCTGCGAATTATAAATGTTAAGCACAGTCTGGTCGTAGATGCCTGCAATCATCATCAGCCTTGAGCGGTCAGGGTCAATGTTGCCCTTATTGGTGCCGTCTAAATCCTGGCAGTCGGCATACACCTGGCCGCTGGTAGCGCTTTGCTTGGCCAAGGTGGTGCCATATATTAAAGAATGATTTAATGAAAGCCCCCTGTTGACTATCATATAGGCCGAGGCCACAATGCCGGTTCTGTCGTGTCCGCTGGCACAATGTATGTAGTAAATATAAAAATTGGTGTTGGGGTCTTTCGGACACATCCAATCGCTAAGTTGTTTTACTGAATCCCAATCGAATACATCATTACCTGGTTGTGTATGTGGCTCAATCTGCCAGTTACACATCTGGTTTTGTGTGGTGTTTGATGAATTATCTGCAGGCACCCACGTTTTTGTATTTAACTGATTTAATGAGGTGCCGCCAAACGACTCCAGCTCCCATAATATAGATTGCCCCTCGCTTTCCTGGCTTTGCAGGCATACATCTCTTAAGGTATAACTCCCTTGCGCCGGAAAATCAGTATTGCCCGTCTGGCTTATGTATTGGTTTTCCATGTAAGTATGCAAACTACCGAAATCGACCGCCTGCTGCCCGTTATCAGCGGTTGGTGCGGCAAAGGGTGTGTTACCTCTGAACAACATGGTTTGGTGTTCGGGGCGATAATCTACCAGAAAAACCATAGCAGGGTTAAGCACCTGATAGAGCGAGTCAACGCCCGAAGAACCTCCGCTTGTTGGCGGTACCACCGGAAAATTGGTTGGTAGCGGTCCGCTCGATTTGGCAGGTAATATGGTGGTATTATCAAGTGGGAATGAGCCGGAGGAATCCTGCTCCCATTGGGTGGTACCAAGAAAAAAATTGATGTGGCATTCGGCTGTTTGCGGGTTGCTAATACCCTTTATTGAATAAGTTATGTTGATGACTCCTTCTGCATAAGCGCTACCATTGGTAACAGTAAATGTATTCTGATTGTTTGTATTGGGTACTTGTAAACTGGTAGACGATTCGGTACTGCCTTCAAGCGTAAGCGTGCCTGACATGAGTGTGAGAACCGCGATAACGCCGGGTTGCGGAGCCAATACGTATTGGCCGCTGGTAACGTTGGTAGTTGTATTCATAATTAGTTTTCATGTTTAGATTTCTGCACAGCTTTACCAGTTTTTAATGGTAAGAAACCAATATTCGCAAACAGCTTTTTTTAATGAACTTTGCTTTTAATGGCTTTTAAGTGCTTAAAAAGTTTCTGTCTGAATTGTTGCACCGAAATTAGAAAACATTTTCATTTTTTTAGCATATACGTAGATATACTTATTATTCGGTAAATGATTCAGATAAATACCACCGTTCAATAATTATTAATATAGAAACATGAAGTAATTATGTATGGTAGCCAAATGGCGAAGGAGAATGAAAGACCAGCGGTGGCAGATAATGAGGAAAGCAGCGAAAGAAGTTTAATAAGGGCGGGTGCAAGCCACCAGCTGAAGTGGCTTGCACCCGCGTTTTAATATCTATTAATTGGCATTAGAAGCTATAATAATAACAAGCGTTGAAATGGCGGTACCGATACCCCAGTTTTTCCAGATTTTTTTTGATTTTATCTTTTTTGCCTGTGTTTGGTATCCTCTGGCGTAGTCGGGGTTTTTTTGGTAGGCTTCCATATTGGGTATGCCCAGATTCTTGACCTTCGGTGTGGTTGAACTACACGCAACAGCCGGAATAAGCCCAACCAAACCATTAATTAACAAAGACGTAAGCAGGGTACCTGTTTTACCGCTGTTTTCGCCGTTATAATAAGTCAGTGCGTCGGCCATCCCTTTTTCGTAGGTATAGGCTGTTGCATTACCCACTGGCGATACAGAAACGGCACTGGTTTCAACATAACTTTCGGCGGTTTGCACTTTCTGGTCGCCGAAAATATCTTTCTGGCCGTTTTCATATTTAATCATCACCACTTCACTTTTCAGCTTGGTGTAGGTAGGGCCGCTCAGATTGTCGAATTTCAGATAACTGATTTCCTTGTCTTTTACTTCTTTTACTTTGGCTTTTATTTCTTCGCCGTTTTTCATGAAAATAATGTCTTGGGCGTAGATACTCGTAGCAAACAAGCATAAAACAATGCATAAAATGTGTGTAGGTTTCATAAAAAGGTATATGTAAATTGTTTAAAAAAATTGCTTTTTCAGGTGTGTTTATTGCTTGCAACGCATTGGTATTACAAAAATACAAATTTGTAATCCGGAAGCAATTTAGAACCTGAAAAGATAATAAATAATGATTTTTGTCAGTCAGAAACCCGCTCAGCAGCAGGCACAACCTACCCCGGTATGAACTATACGTTTATAAGAAATTGTTAAGCTGAAAAGGCCACCAAACAAGCCAGACCATGAACACGCACCTGCAAACCCATTGGGAAGAGGTATATGCCAGCAAAAATTTTGAAGAAGTAAGCTGGTTTCAGCCTGTACCCGCCACCTCCATTGAATTACTGGAAACATTAAACCTGCCTAAACAGGCAGCCATATTAGACATGGGCGCAGGCGAAAGCCGCCTGGTTGATTACCTGCTGGCGCAGGGGTATGAAGACATAACACTGGTTGATATTTCAGCAGCGGCACTACAAAAAACCAGTACAAGGCTGGGCCACAAAGAACAGCGCATTCAGTATATAACGGCCGATGCCGGAAATTTTGTTGCCCCCCGCAAATATGATTTCTGGCACGACAGGGCAACGTTTCATTTCCTGACCGACACCACCGCCCGACAACATTATATTGAAAATCTGGCTCAATCGCTCAACCCCGGCGCGTATGTGCTGCTTGCCACCTTTGCCGAAGACGGCCCCAGAAAATGCAGCGGCTTAGATATTTGCCGGTATTCGGCCGATGAACTGACTGCGCTTTTCAGCGCGTTTCTGCGCCCTGTTAAATGTATCAAAACCGAGCATTTTACACCTTTTGATACCCTGCAAAGATTCACTTTTTGTTTGTTTCAGTATCAGAACCAATAAAAAAAGCCATTAGCGCGCACTTTGGGCAGGCTAATGGCTAAAAGATTAGGGCATAAGCACCAGTATAACACTTGCCAACGTGATACAAACCAGATGATACGCGCTGCTGATAAACCCATACAAAATAGGGTGGGGAATATTGGGGTTGACGGCAATGTTAATCGTATTGGCTGCCAGATACCCAAAACCCGCTAATAAAGCGAACTCAAAACCACCGCTGAGTGTGGTTATATTAAGCGCTTTAATCAGAATGGCACTTGTGAGCGTTATAACCAGCGTGCAAATCATGGGCCCTACTATAAAAATTGGTGCATTGGGCAGGGTTTCGTTGGCTTTGCCTAACGAGGCTTTGTAGGGTTTAACAAAAATCATGGTAAACCATAAGCCGCCTAAAACACAATATACTACAAAAGCGATGGCTACACCGAGCCAGTTGAGATTTGATAATTGACTGATCATAAGTTTTTGTTTTTTTGGATGATGATGCAAAACTATCATCGCCCAAAGACAACCTTATGTCAGGGGTGGGAGGGCTTATTGAAATTTTTCAAAAAATTCCTGCAATGTCATTGGGTGAGGCTTAAACTGTTCGGTCAGCACTTCCAGTTTATTGATTCGGTCGAGGCGGAAATATCGGAAGTTTTTCCGTAGCCGGCACCAGGCAATCAGCAGCCAGTTTTCGCGGGTGCTTACCAGCGCAAAAGGCTCAATGAGCCGTGTAGATGTCTCCTGAGCCTCGTTGGTATATTCTATACTTGCCAGATAAAAATTAGTGAGTGCATACTGCAGGTCCGATAACACACTGCTGTTTCTTTCCCGGTAAACAATCTGGTCGAAACGTGTCCGGGCAGTCAGCAGATTGGCCTTGTCTTTCTGGCTGGTGCGCAATACGGCCTTTATTTTATCTATGGCCCCGGTATAATCTTTAATAAAAGTGGTGTCGTTGTTTTTCAGCACCAGCTGTTCGGCCAATATCAGGGCATTGGCCTGGTTCTCGGTAAACATAATGGGTGGTATGCGGTAATCTTCCATCAACGAGTACCCCTTGCCTTCTTCCGTAATAATAGGCACGCCTGCTTCTTCCAAAGCGCGCATATCACGGTAAATGGTTCGTACACTCACCGAAAACCTGGCAGCCAGCTCAGTAGCTGTCAGCAAACGCTTGGTTTGCAGCATGGTTAAAGTTGCGGTGAGGCGCGATAAGCGTTTGGTATCGTTTTCGTTCATTTTTGGCCTTTGAATCTGATAGACCCGTAAAGAAAGTAAAAATAGATTATTGGTAGATACAGATCATTGCCCTGTCTCTACACAAGCGCGTGTTCACCCCAAATACCGCTTCCGCAGCCAATGCATCATGTGGACATTAATGCCCCATTGGTCGGCCAGCGGCTGGCGGGTGTAGGGTAGGGTTGGCAGGTAATTCGGCGGGCCAAATTCCGTCAGTATCGTCAGTACCTCGCCTGATTTCACTTTGTATTCTACCACTTTATCCCACCAGGCCAGGTGCGCTTTTACGGCGTTTTCCCACTCGGGCGCGCGTGGGTCGTTTACCTGTGGCCCTTCCTGATGCCCGATGCGCGAATGGATATGGTCTGCCTTTGCCAAAGCTGCCTGCACGGCTTCGGCCTGGTCTTCCAGCAGGGTTTCATGCACATTGCACCAGTGAGAAATGTCCAGCGTCAGGCGCAAGGCCGGGTTTTTCTCAATAAAATTGTGGGCTATATGTGCTGCAAAGAGCATACGCCCACGGTGGGTTTCGTGCAGAAGTTTAATGCCGCTTTTCTGCGATGCCTCCGTGGTATGGTCAATAAAAAGTTTGTTCTGCTCGTAGTTGAAATAGTCTCGCCCGCTGTGGCAGTTGATATACAAAGGCCGAACCGGCGACGCCACCGCGGCATTAACGGCCTTTTTGAAGGTCTCCAGATGTTCTTTCGGGTCTTTCTGGTGGCCGCCACACAAAAAGCCTACTTCAAGCTGGTGTTTGGCAAGGGCGTTGAACAACTCCTGCTGGTCTTTCTTTTCATTAGGCCACCAGACTTCAATGCCATCGTACCCCTCTTTTTTTGCGGCGGCACAAAAGGCATCTGTGCTTCCGGCAAAGCCCCAGTTGGTGGCCAGTATTTTCAGTTTCAGGCTGGCAGCAGCCGGGGCCTGTGTCTGAGCCGCTACCGACTGTATGCTGCCCAGCATTATGCCTCCCCCTACGCTTGCTTCAAAAAAATCTCTGCGGTTCATGGTTTAAAATTTCAGGTTGAATATTTCCGGCTCAAATTAACAAAAACTTGTTTATAAACCACGCTGGCAGGCAGGTAAACCGCAAACCTGAAGGGCTTTTAAGCCCGAGCCTCAGAAATTAACCATCAGATGCACGCTGAACTGCGGCAGGGCTTTCAGTTCGCCACCGCCCAGGTTCTGATAAACCGGCATCTTGTAAGACACCCCGGCGCTGTAACGTTTGTAGTAGGTTTCCAGGCCTGCGTGTGCCAGGGTAGACACCCCACCGGTTTCGGTATTGCGCACGCCCTCTTTCAGGTCGTGGAAACCGTAATCAACCAGCGCCCCGGCATTGGGCATAACAGAGAACATCCCCCAGTTTTTAGCATAAAAAAGCGTCAGCGAGCCATTGATGCGGTTGCCAAACCGGTAATGCTCGTTGCTGCGGGTGGCTATGCGGCCGCCTATTTCGGTATTCAACCCCCAGCCGTGCATTTTAATGGTGTGTATGGCGCTGAGCAGAAAATCGGTGCTGCCCGTACCCAGCTGAAAATTAGGGTTTATTTCGTTATCATAGCCGTATTCAAATTTTCCGGTGGCCAGTTTTACACCTCCGCCAATCATCAGGCTCTGGTATATATGGCTGGTTTTGGTGGTGTCCAGAAAAGTATTCAGCACATTTACGTGCGCCAGCACAATGGCGTCGCCCAATCCGCTTTTGTTAGCTTCGGTGCCACTGTACCGCAACACCTGGTGGTTGCTGTTATAAGGTACAAATACCATCAGCTGCACATTTTTAACCGGATAAAACCTCCCCCATAATTCGGCGGTCTGGTAGGTTTCGCGGGTTTTCAGCATCACGCTGTTCAGGTGAGAGTCGAAAACGCGGCTACGGTATCTTAAACCCACAAACTGAGACCCCGCCCTGGGCAAAAGACCCACAAACGCACTGCCATTGGCACAGCCGCAAATATCGCAGGCAAAGGCAGGTAACTGGCTGGCCAGTAGTATCAGTATCAATAGTTTTTTCATCATTAACGTCCGTTTTGCTGCCTGCCTGTTGGTGTCTGGCAGCGGTATGTTTTAAATGCCAAATTTTTTATTGGTCAGAAAATCGTCATCGGTGAGCGTTTTCAGAAACGCCTTTAGCTGCGCTTTTTCGGTATCGGTAATGGCTATGCCGGGTTTCGCGTTGTTCTGCATCAGCGAGGCATCGAGCGTGGCCGAATTTACCATGCCGCTTCTGTAATGTTCCAGCACGGCATCGAGGCTGTAAAAGCGGCCGTCGTGCATGTAAGGGGCCGTTACGGCAATGTTGCGCAGGCTGGGTACTTTAAATGTATAACGGTCGGCATCGGTTTGGGTAATACGGTGCCGCCCGGTGTCTTCCTGGTTATAGACCGGCAACCCGTTGTTACGATACGACTGGTCTGTAAAAAGCGACCCCGCATGGCATGAGGCGCATTTCTGCTCAAAAACGGCCATTCCGGCCAGTTCGTCGGCTGTCAGGGTGCCGCCCGGTTCTTTTCGCACATATTTATCATACCGCGAATTGGCCGAAACCAGCGTGAGCATAAATTGCGACAAGGCTTTCAGAAACCTTTCTGTGGTAATTTCGGGCGTGCCGTAGGCTTTCCTGAACAACTTGGCATATTTGTCTTTCTTGCGTAGTTTGTTCAGCACATTACCCAGTTTTTCATCCATTTCAACGGGGTTTTCAATGGGCGCAATTGAGAACAGGTCGAGGTCAAACACGCCACCATCCCAGAAAAACTCCCGCTGAAAAGCCATGTTCTGTATCGGTGGGGCATTTCTGATACCAATCTGGTTATCAATGCCGTGGCTCAGGTCATGCCCATGATGCGTAAACGCATAGGGCTGGCTGTGGCATTCGGCACAGGAAATGGTACCATCGCGCGACAAATCGCCATCAAAAAACAACGCCTTGCCCAGCTCAAAGCCATCGGCGGTAATGGGGTTCTTCGAGAAATCATAGACGGGTTTCGGGAAATTGGCCGGAACCGCAAACCATTCTTCGGGCCTGATTACCCCGGAGCCACCTTCCGAACAGGCGGCTCCCAGGTAAACAAGGCTGCTTAAAGCCAGTAGATAAAACCTTTGCTTCATGCGGGGCATCAGTTATGAACGTGGTCTACCATAAAACTTTTGGCGTAGTTCTGCGCTATAACCGCACCCGCCGACGGCGCATGTACCATATAAGTAGTGGCTAAGTTAATCTGGTTTACGGCGCTGAACACCTTCTGCACATCATTAATGATATGTATCTGCGGTGCCACATTGCCTCTTACTTTAGCGGCCTCGGCCATAGGCAGGGTAATGGTTTGCAGGTTGTTGGGGGTTTTGCCTGTCATGCCGCCAAAGCCGCCCACATGAAACTGAAACTCGGTCATGTTCATCATGTTGGCTGGTATGGCCGTCGACTTACCCTCCATTTTAAAGAATATATAGCCCGAGTTCCACGACCAATACATGCTGTCGTCGCCGTAAGAAGAGGGGTCCAGCACGCCTTTGCGCTGGCTCACGTCTGATACCGACTTCAGGCTGTCTACGCCAATTACATAAGATACCGACGTATAATTGCCCGCCGGAATGTTCTCCAGTTTAATAAGGTATGAGGTGGGGTCTGCGTGTTTCACCAGAAAATACTTGTCGGTTAATTTTACTACCGAGCCGTTTTCGTTTTTAAGGCTGATGTTTGACACAAAGTAGTTAAGGCGCGTAATGGTGAAGTCCTGATTCAATGCATTTTTGGCAGTAGTAGTACCCAGCACCAGTTTCTGGTCGCCCACGCGGTTGTCAAACTCAAGGGTAACGGTGTTTTTATCGTTGGGGTTGATGTCATCTTCTTTCTGACATGACACCACAAAAACAGCAACAAAAAAGGCAATAACAAGATATGTGAGATTTTTCATTTTTCTGAATAATTAGACAGCATCGGGCCGGGCAGGCGCAGGCCTTCCACAACCGTGCTTACGGATGTTTTAAGAAATAATATAATACAAAAAGGTTAGCACCGGCAGTTTTACCGGGCATGGAATGATAAAAAACAGAGAAGGGGGGTGTCAGACTACCGGAGGATGAAAAACGGCACTGGAGAAGTCGACAGTGGCCTGAATAGAAACAAAATAGTTTTGCACGGCGGCGGGAATGATTTCAACCTCGTTGTCAAAAACAAAGGTGCCCGGGGTGCCTACACTATTTATTTCAATGAGTTTTTCAATAAAGCTGCCCAATGCGTTTTGCTCTTCTTTCTGGTTTTCGGCATTGATTTTCCTGGCCAGAAAACACTTACCGTCGCAATGCAGTTCGGGGCGATTTTTATTGATACAATAGTTTTTGATGATGAAATCCTTACGGAACTCGTAGTCGAGACATATAAGCGGAACAATCAGCGACTTCACCATTACGGCCGCTGAAAGGAACACAAGCGCTATTTGCCTGAATTGTAACATAGCCCCAAAGATACACATAAATAAAATGCCTGATACCCCAAACGGCTATTTCTTTATGTATTTATTGGCGGGTTTTTCTGTAACGGCCTGTTTGTAAACGGGTTATTCATGCATATTAATATAGGCGGCCGCCTGCTCATCTGCCGGATGCACCGTTACTGCCTTGCAGATGCGCGTAAGGCTGTCAATATCAAAGCTGATGCCCCTGCCAACGGCCGTGTACACCAGCAACCCCTTTTGGGAAGCGGCGGCATCTGCTACCTTTTTTAACCTGAACTGCTGCGCCAGAACCGCCAGCGGCGTGCCTGCACCCAGTCCGTCGGCCGTTTTAAACCACGGCGAACTAACCATGATGCGTTTAATACGGTGGAAACTCTCGTTGCCCATATTCATGCTGGTAAAAACCGCTGTTCGGTAGTGGTGCACATCTTTGCCGTACCAGGCCATCAGCGCACTGCCCATAGCGGCATCAGAGGCATCAGGCCGCCCGAGCCTTGCCAGTGCGCTATCGGCAGGCATACCAATGCTCAGTTGACCAATGCTCTGGCCGGGGCTTATCAGCTGAGCCGGTGTTATTTCCGCAGCACTTTTGGTGGCGGGTTTATCGTTTGGGGTGTTGCAGGCGAGGAGGGTTGTGAAGAGAAGTAATGAACCGAATCTGGTCATGGCGGATTGATTTAATTATAATTACAAACGAAAGTAATGCAGGATTGTTTTCTGGGAGCCGGCGAATAAAAATGCTTTCGTGTTCTTTTTAAATGGGCTGCCATTTCATATATTTCAGTTATTAATCACTTAAAATAAATACTACCATGAGAAAGAATTTATTGATTCTGGCCGCTTTTGCTTTGCTGATATTGTTGATGTCGCAGACTTATAAATCAAATCAGAGAAAAACTATTAGTCGTGTAAGTGTTGGCTATTCAGAAGCAGAAAGATATATTGAAGAGAAAAGTGAAGAAGGCTTTCGGGTGGTGACGGTTACAAGTTTTTCGGAAACTTACCATGAGCGACCCCGCAATTATTTTTTTATAGTGATGGAAAGGTGAAGAAATTTATTGCCAGAAAATCCATCTCTGCCCCGGCAGAGAGCCCTTGCATGGCTTAGCTTATGTAGAGGGGAGACCTTGCCGGGGGCATGATACTTAAATTTAAATTTGCTGTTAAAAGAAGCAATTGTCATTTAAAGCATCATTTTTCTGCCTTACGCAGTTTCACTGAGAATAAACCTCTGTGAAACTCGGTGTTTTTAGACTCTATGCTACTCCGTGGTAAATATAGAATCCTTAATCAGTTCCTGAGGATGGGTGAGAATGGTGTATTAAACCTTGGTTTCGGTCAGAACTTTTTAATATAAAACCACGGAGTAACACTAAGTTTTGCACGGAGTTTCATAGAGAATGTGCCTCTGTGAAACTCCGTGTTTTTATTACTCTGTGCTACCCCGTGGTAAATGTAAAATCCTTAATCCGCTCCTGAGGATGGGTGTGTATAACGATAGAGACAGGGCATTGCCCTGTCTCTACGCAGAAAATGGGTTTAATATTTTTAAACTACTTCCTTATCACCGCGCTCAACTCTTTCTCATACGCGGCTATCAGGCGTTGCATGGTTTTGTCGATTACTTCGTCGGTTAAGGTTTTGTCTTTGTCTAGTAGTATGAAACTTACCGAGTATGATTTTTTGCCTTCGCCCAGTTTTTCGCCTTCGTAAATATCAAATACGTTTACGGCTTTCAACAGGTTGCGCTCTGTTTTATTGGCAATGGCCGACACCTGATCAAAACTGGTGGCAGAATCTATCACCAGCGACAAGTCGCGGCGTACCTCGGGGAACTTCGGTATCTCTACATAATTGACCTTCTCTGAATACTGTTTCAACAGGTACTCCCAGTCGAAATCGGCATAGAACACCGCCTGTTTCACATCAGCCAAACGGGCAATGGATGGTTTCACCAGCCCGAGGCTTACCACTGGTTTTTTATTGATAAGGTAGGTTAAACCATACTGAAACACCGGAGAATTGGCGTCCTGGGTGTCAAATTTAGTAACCTTCATGGCTTTTAGCACTTTTTGTACAGCCAGCGCCATGTCATGGAATGTAACAGGATTACTACCAGCCAACCAGGTCTCCGACTGCTGATTGCCCGACAACCACAAGCCCAGATGCTTACTTTCTTTATATTTTTTGTCTTGGCCTTCTTCCTGTTTTGTAAAGTAAGCGCGACCAAACTCAAACAGTTTCAGGTCTTTCTGGCGGCGGTTAATGTTATACGCCACCGACTCCATACCTGTCAGCAACAAGCTCTGGCGCATTACCGACAGCTCTTCGCTCAATGGGTTCAATAACGTAACCTGTCCGCCTTTGGCAAGGCTTTGAATGGCCTCGTTATAAGCCGGTTTGGTGATAGAAAGCGTCTGAATCTCATTAAAACCATTGGCTGCCAGTAGCTCAATCAAGCGCATCTGCAGTTTATCAGCATCTTTATCCGGGAAACCCGACAGGAAATCAGCCTGCAAATGCTCCGAAAGCTCAATGTTATCGAAACCATAAATGCGCAGTATCTCTTCAATTACGTCGGCCTCGCGGGTTACATCTACGCGGTAGGGCGGCACGCTGACGGTCATTTCAAAGGCATCGTCGGTCAGCACTTTTATATCAAGGCTTTCCAATATGGTTTTTATCAGGTCGTCGTCCAGGTTTTTACCTATCAAACGGTTAATATGCTTATGTTTTACCTGTATTTCAAGGTTTTCAATCGGCTTGGGGTAATGGTCTATCACACCATCCAGAATGGTTCCACCGGCCAATTCCTGCACCAGCAGGGCAGCGAAGCGAATGGCAAAAGGCGGCATGTTCGGGTCGGTGCCACGTTCATATCTGAAAGACGCATCGGTTTTCAGCCCATGGAAAGTGGCAGTACGACGCACCCAAACCGGGCTGAAATAGGCAACCTCTAAGAAAATATTAGTAGTGCCTGCCTTAATACCCGATTTTTGTCCGCCAAATACCCCGGCAATCGCCATTGGTTCTTCGGCATTGCAAACCATCAGGTCATGGCCAGAAAGGGTTCTTTCGGTGCCATCAAGCGTAACGAATTTGGTGCCTTTTTCAGGCACGCGCACTATTATTTGTTTGCCTTTCACTTCGTCGGCATCAAAGGCGTGCATGGGTTGCCCCAGCGTATGGCACACATAATTGGTGATGTCGACAATGTTATTGATAGGGTTCAGACCGATAGCCAGCAGGCGTTTTTTCAACCAGTCGGGCGACTCCTGAACGGTTACTCCCTGAATCTCCAGCCCGCAGAAACGTGGACAAGCCTCGGTGTTTTCTACGGTAACGGTAAAGTCTGTTTTCTGAGCCGACACCGCAAATTTGTCGACCGATGGCAAAGTTACTTCACGGCCCAGCACGGCTTTCAAGTCACGCGCCACACCAAAATGTGAGGCCGCGTCGGCCCGGTTGGGGGTAAGGCCAATTTCAATCTGATAATCAGGCTCCATCTTGAAATACAGTGCCGCCGGTGTGCCATTGGGCAGGTCGGTATCCAGCACCAGAATGCCGTCATGCGAGGTGCCAATGCCCATTTCGTCTTCGGCACATATCATGCCTTCTGACGGATGCCCATACACCTTGCGTTTTTCTATCGTAAAAGACTTGCCGTCGGCAAAGTAAATGGTTGTACCCAGGGTAGCCACCACCACTTTTTGTCCGGCGCGCACGTTGGCGGCTCCACACACAATGGTTGACGCCTCGCCCGCGCCTATATCTACTGTGGTTAAACTCAGTTGTTTTTCTTTAACGGTAAAGGGCTCGCAGGTGAGCACCTCACCAATCACAAAGCCTTTCAGGCCACCTTTTACCGATTCTATCTCCTCAATTCCTTCTACCTCCAGCCCTGTTCCTGTCAGTAATTTACCTATTTCTTCAGGCGATTCCTGAATATCAATCAGACTCTTTAACCAGTTATACGAAATTTTCATGCAACAATAATTGGAATGTAACAGCCGGGCTGTACGCTCTGCCCGGTTTTTCCGCAAAGATAGATATTTCGGTTGGGATGTGTATGGGTATTACTTTTAATTGTTTTCTTATTTCTTTGAAGTGACTTTAGCTCGAAGACATTTCTTATTATTGAGTTGTTACTTTTTCTTCTAATAATTTTTGCTTTATACTTGGTTCAAAGACATTTCTTATTTCTTGGCTCTTACTTTTTTTACCTGAAAAAAAGTAAGCAAAAAAGCAGGCATCATTTAACTCGTACAATTAAAAATCTGACTAGTCCTAAAATAGCGATACAGGATTAATAATAGTAAAAATACATTTTTTAGACAGAAGTAGCCTTCGTGTTGCTTCTGTTTTTTGTTTTATAGGTTTTCATTTTGACACTGTTTTGCA
>NZ_JANUSD010000026.1:0-36063 GCF_024793945.1 Emticicia fluvialis | reverse complement strand
CTCTTGAACTACGGCTAATTTAAAAGCATAACTGTAATCTTTCTGTGTACGCTTAATGTACTGATTTGCAATTGTTTCTTTCATAACATTACTTTTATTGTAACGCTATTTCAGGACGTGACATACCTGAGCCAACAAAAAACTCCCTCACTGACCAAGCGAGGGAGTTTTTTGTTTTCTGTGCGTTTGCTGGCGGGGTATTGTTTGGTTGAATAAGGCTTAAAGAGCCGTGCCCGGCCAGCCAATCAGACAGAACGGAACCCATTACTTCATAAGAAAAGAGGCAATGGTGCTTTCGATTTTCCGTATCGGAACCAGAAAAGGTTTATCGGTAATGGTTACCTCAATCTGGGTTTCGGGGCTACCAGGCTCAGAGAGCACCAGATAGCTGCCCTTTACGTCGCCTATGGGTGTGTCAATACTAAATGTACCTTTGGTGTCGTTTCCGTTGAAAACACCACCTTTACCGGTGATGGCATTTCCGGCAGCGGAAGCGAACTCGGCAGAAGTACCGGGGTAAGCAATGTTGAATGATGATGCCATAGTTGAAAGAGTTTAAATTAACAATTGTGTGAAATTTAATAAAAGTTTTTGAGGTTTCAAGCCTCATATAAATTTAAAAAACGAAATAATATTTGGCAAAGTTCCGCCAATGAACAGTTGCGGCTATTTAAAGAGGGCAAGTAGAGACGCATTGCGTGCGTATCCGGGGGCCTGTTTATGGAGTAGAATTTTGTTTAAAAAACAGTCTGTCAAATATTAATTCGGGAATATCCAGATTCGGCGATGAGCCGTATGCAATTCGGCTCTACAAACCTTCCATTACAACGGCTCGTTCAGATACAACCACACGAATCGAATCACTTACTACAGTTGTATCATCCCTACGGGATTTTAATTCCAAAACAATCTCTTAAAACTGATTCGGGAATATCCAGATTCGGCGATGAGCCGCAAGCATTGCGGCTCAACAAACCTTCCGTTACAACATCTTCACCAGCTCGTTCAGATACAACCACACGAATCGAATCACTTACTCCAGATGTATCATCCCGGCGGGATTTTAATTCCAAAACAATCTCTTAAAACTGATTCGGGAATATCCAGATTCGGCGATGAGCCGCAAGCATTGCGGCTCTACAAACCTTCCATTACAACAGCTCATTCAGATACAACCACACGAATCGAATCACTTACGACAGATATATCATCCCGGCGGGATTTTAATTCCAAAAAAAACTCTTAAAACTGTTTCGGGAATATCCAGATTCGGCGATGAGCCGTATGCAATTCGGCTCAACAAACCTTCCGTTACAATAGCTTCACCAGTTCGTTCAGTTTCAGAAGCGCTTCAATGGGCGACAGGGTGTTGACATCCAAAGACTGTAATTTCTTCTTTACGGCTTCCAGCTTCGGGTCTTGTGGTTCAAAGAAACTGAGCTGGATATTATTTTTGGGTGCCTGCTGGATTTTCTCCTTATTGTTTTCTTTGATGTGGTCTTCTTCCAGATGATGCAATATCTCGTTGGCGCGTAACACCACCGACTGCGGCATACCGGCCATTTGTGCCACATGGATACCAAAGCTATGTTCGCTGCCGCCTTCTTTCAGCTTGCGCAGAAACACCATTTTGTTATCCACCTGCTTTACTGCCACGTTGAAATTCTTGATACGCGGAAAATCATCCGCCAGTTGGTTCAGCTCATGGTAATGCGTGGCAAAGAGTGTCCAGGGCTTGCTTTTGGCGTGGTTGTGCAGGTATTCGGCAATGCTCCAGGCTATGCTCACGCCGTCATAAGTGCTGGTTCCTCGACCAATCTCATCCATAATAATCAGGCTGCGGTCGCTCAGGTTGTTCAGGATACTGGCGGTTTCGGTCATTTCAACCATAAAGGTAGATTCGCCCCTCGACAGGTTGTCGCTTGCCCCTACCCTTGTGAAAATCTTGTCTACAATGCCCAGTTCGGCACTGGCGGCAGGCACAAAGCTGCCTACTTGTGCCATTAATGATATGAGGGCTGTTTGCCGCAACAAGGCTGATTTACCGGCCATATTCGGCCCCGTAATGATGATAATCTGCTGGGTTTCGTCGTCCAGAAACAGGTCGTTCGGCACATAGCTTTCGCCCAGGGGCAGTTGCTGCTCTATTACGGCGTGGCGGCCTTCTTTAATGTTCAGCACCTTGTTTTCGGTAACTGTTGGCTTGCAATAATTATTTTTGCGTGCCACTTTGGCAAAAGAAGCTAGGGCATCCAGCACCGATATCACCCGGGCATTTTGTTGAATCTGGGCTACAAACTCGCCGGCAGTGGCTACCAACGCATTAAAAATCCGTTGCTCAATCTCAAAAATCCTGGTCTCGGCAGTCAGAATTTTATCTTCATAAATCTTCAGTTCTTCGGTTATATACCGTTCGGCGTTTACCAGTGTCTGCTTCCTTATCCATTCAACCGGCACTTTGTTCTTATGGGCGTTTGATACCTCCAGATAATACCCGAAAACCTTGTTATAAGAGATTTTGAGCGACGGAATCCCAGTGCGTTGCGCCTCACGGTTCTGGATTTCAATCAGGAAGTCTTTGCCAGAAAAAGCAATCTTGTGGAGTTCGTCCAGCTCGGCATCTACTCCGGTTTTAATCATATTACCCAGATTGGTAACAATCGGGGCATCGTCACGCAATTCGCGGTCTATTTTATCAAACAGATACTTGCATTCTGTCAGCTGGGCTACATATTTCTGCAGCACATCAAATGTCTGGCTGCCGTCTTCCAGCAGTTTTTTGATGGGCGGCACCTGTGCCAGCGCCCGTTTCAACTGCCCCAGCTCGCGCGGACTAATCCGCCGTACGGCCACTTTAGAAATCAGGCGTTCCAGGTCGCCAATGGGTTTCAGCAGGGTAGTCAGGTTTTCGGCTACCTCATCTTGCTGCACAAAAAACTCAACGGTATCCAGGCGTTCCTGTATCACGCTTTTTTCTTTCAAAGGCAGCACCAGCCACTTGCGGAGCAGCCTGGCACCCATTGGCGTGATGGTCTGGTCTAGTACCTGAATGAGCGGTACGCCGCCTTCATGTTGTGCAAAAACCAGCTCCAGATTGCGGATAGTGAAGCGGTCGAGCCATACATATTTATCTTCGTCGAGGCGGGTAAGGCGCGAGATATGCCCCATTTCCTTATGCTCGGTGTCTGACAGATACCGCAGAATTACCCCTGCCGCCACTATGCCTTCGGTGAGGTTTTCTACACCAAAGCCCTTGAGGGAAGCAGTACGAAAATGATTGATGAGCAGGTTATAGGCGAAGTCGTACTGGTAGGCCCAGTCTTCAAAACAAAACTCGTTGAATTTATCGCCAAAGGTGCCGTGAAACTCATGCCGGTACTTTTTGCAATAGAGAACTTCTGCCGGGGCAAAACTTTGCAGCAGCTTGTCGATATAGGCCGTGTTGCCCTCAGTAGTGAGGAACTCGCCCGTTGAAACATCCAGAAAAGCCACCCCGAAGTAATCGGGACGGGCGAAATGTATAGAAGCCAGATAGTTGTTCTGGCGGGTATTGAGCACGTTATCATTAAACGAAACCCCGGGTGTTACAAGTTCGGTAACGCCCCGACGCACAATGCCCTTGGCGGCTGAGGGGTCTTCGAGCTGGTCGCAGATGGCTACGCGCTCGCCTGCACGCACCAGTTTGGGCAGGTAGGTATCCAGCGAGTGATGCGGGAAACCCGCCAGTTCTTCCTGCGCACCGCCGTTGTTGCGGCGCGTTAAAACAATGCCCAGAATTTTTGAGGCCTTGATGGCATCTTCGCCGAAAGTTTCGTAGAAATCACCCACGCGGAACAGCAATACTGCCCCCGGGTACTTGGCCTTTATCTGATTGTATTGTCGGTTGAGAGGAGTCTCCTTTGGCTGTTTTACGGTTTCTTCTTTTGACGGACGTGCCACTTTATTCGGGATTTTATCTGCTAAAACAGCCAAAGTTACGCATTTTTATTGAGGGATGCTACGGTGGGTGGAGGGAAAATGGCATTTTCAATTAACCAATTAGAGAAAGAAACTAATACTATCTTCCAATTAACTGAAATTATGACAAAGCTTAAAAGACAATAGTCATTTTTACTCTTGCACATATTTAAGAATTCAATTCTCCAATAATGAATTCATTTCAAACATTAGAAAATAATCGCAAGGTACTGAGTATTGATTTATATTATATTGATTTGCAGATGCATAACAAACTTGAATATTTTCATTTTTTAATGCTACTATAGCAGCAGCTATTGTTGAAACTTTGTTATTTAAAGGAGAAAGTATAATATTATATTCTTTTTTGTACTTTTCAATAAGCGTCTCTAAAACTATAATTGTTTTATCAACTTCAATGCATGAGAACTGAAACTCTTCTTTAATCTTGGAATGATTCTTCTCTTTTATGAATTCGAATTTACTTTCCCCTCTGATGCTTAATTCCTCATTAATTGAATCTTCATGAGATGGTTTTCCTAGCAATATCCCATTTGGTTCAAATGAATTTATGATTTCCTCAGTTCGTTCATTCTCAAAACCATTTAAAATTATAAGCATTAGTTTTTTGCTTGGCAAAATCATACCTGAATAACCAAAAATAGAACGAATGTAACGAACCCCTTTTGTAAGCCAATCACAAGGATAATTTTCAGCAGGAGTATATATTAAGCAAACTTTTGACTTACCAATAAATGGTTGTTGATTCAGTGCTTTAAACAAAATCAGCAATACCTCTCTAGTAAATGTAGTTACATCAATTACAATTCTAAGTTTATTATCTTTATTAAATTCTTGATAAAATTCCTTAAAAGTAGTACATAAGAGGTCATACGTTTCTATCGGATTATTCTTTGGGTGTTCAATTTTCTTAAATTGGGGTATTCTATTCTGTAATTCTTTAAGGTTCTCATGTGCAAGCGTATAATTTTCATCGATATGAAAAACGAAAGCACTTTTTATACTTTCAGCATTTAAAGCTAAGGCAACCGACTTTGATCTTGATTCAAATCCAGAGGAACAAATAAATAAATCGATATTACTAAAAATCGATTTCAATTCAGAAGCATTTATTTTCATATTTTAGTCATGTAAATTATCAAATAAAGGACCTTGCAGATTTTCATCAGTTGCCAAGTTTTTCGTAGTTTCTACAATAAAACGTTGCGGATTTATCAGTGCAATTTTTAGGATTTCACTATCCATAAATTTATATCCTTTAAATCCCGTTGGATCTAGTTTGAAAAATGGAGCTAGAGTTCTGCTTAAAATAAACAGTTTACTTCTGCCTGTTCCCTTTTTATTTCCAATAGTACTTTGATGTAAGTAACCGTAGTGAATAGCCAAATCTAAAATTTCTCTCAATTCATCATCTGGTAAATCATTCAAAGCTACCGAAAACACAACTCTTTCTGTTCTATTACTAACAAAAATTTTACGAAACATTCCGCCTAAACCAGTTATCAAATTATGTAATTTATCAGCTTTACTTAATCTCTCTGACTCAGCTTTTCCACCATGCTGTTCAATCACTTTTTTAAATTCATCTTCTAAGAATTTTTGTGAAAAACTATTAATTATTTCGTTTTGAATGCTGTCTGGTATAAAATCAACTTCGTTAGCATCTATATTGTTTCTAGATAAATGCTCTGAAAACATCGTTGAAGCTGGCTCCAAAAAATACCTGATAATTCCTGACGAAATATTAACCAAATTATCAAATCCAGCATAGCTAAATGTACCTCCTGATCTCCCCGCTACTAAATTTTTCACATACTCCGATGTAGCATAGCGTCTTGCAGCATCTGGACCAGCATAATCTTTATCATCTTTGTTATTTTGCTCTTTGATTTCTTCATACTTTTTATTTATTGCTTCAACTTGAGCTTTATCAGCTGGAAAAAAAACTTTGGGATTAATATCTTTATCTAAGTATTTTTTAATTCTTTTCTCAACAATATTCTCAATTCTTTGATAGTAATTCTTGCCAGAAGAAGTATAGACAGTTGCAATATTTATTTGGGAATAGTCGTGCGGATAATCAATTGTTTTATCATTTATAGTATTATAACTTTTGTAATCTAACTGAGTAGAAATTTTTAAGCTAACAAATTTTGATGTCCTATAAGATACCCAAGTATTAAGTATTTTTGTTTGTGTCGAATTCAGATATCCAGCATCATCAATTAACAAAAATAAAGATTTATCTTTTGGCATAAAAGGTAACTCTTTTAGTTTTAGCAAAATTGGATATAAAAAATCAAGATAGTTGCATAAAGCACCTTTATAATCTTCTTGAGAGGTTGGATTAATTGCTATTCTTTTGCAATATGATTTACACTCTGATTGCATTCTATCAATAATTCTTACCATGCTATTGATATATTCCGAAGAAGACTTATAATCAGCATTTAAGTCTTCAGTAACACCCCCAGATATATCGACATACCAGATAAAAACATTTTTGTAAAACTCTCTAATTTCATTTAGATATTTATCAATTTCTTCTTGAAACTTGAGTAAATAGTTAAAACATTTACTTGCTACATGAGTCGTTAGCAAATGCTCATTAAAGAAAGTATTTGAATTGCTTTTTAAACGTTCAAGCTCTGGATTATTAATATCGGTTAACTTAATCGGAACATAAAGACTGAAATAATCTAATTCGTTGAGAGCACATTTTTTTTCAATCACTTGACAATCAGGCATCATATATCTAAACATCATACTCTTACCTGAACCTCTTGGTCCATTTAAAAATGTATGTCCAATTGCTTTAACCTGATAAAAATCCGTAAAAACATCTACAAATAATTCATGTACTTCAATTGCCGTTACATCTTCAGGCGTATTAACTTCAAATGGGTTCATGTACAGCTCGTTGTTCTATAAAATTTTTAATAAATTCACCGTCTATTCTTTTGTTATTTTCCTTAAGCGATTCACATAAATCATAAATATCCTTATCCGAGATAAATGGATATCCAGTCTCTTTTAATTCGTAAGAAATACATTTAATTTCATCGTCATCAATGCTACTCAAAATATGGATATTTGCTTTAACAGTATTTATTCTACCGCTGTAAGGCAAAAATCGACTACAGTACAAAGATTCTGTAAAGGTTTTAAATGTTCTAACATATATTTCATCAATCAAAAACTGTTGGATTGTTTGTGAATCTTTTATCATTGGATAGGTATTCCGAAGAAGCTCGTCGTGTACATAAAAATCCATTTTTACCTCACCTCCTGAAATAAATATACTATCTAATACACCAGAATAGCGATGAAAAATTTCGCTCGTTGCTGTCATATTACCTGTATCTAGTAAAAACTTAGAGGCTCTCGTTTTATCTTCTGCGAGTTCATCTGCTAATCTTAAAATAGCCGCTAACAGTTGGGGTCTAATTTTTTGATGAGATAGGTTTTCCTCCCGATGCAATTTACCAATTGGGTCCTCCTTTCCTCCATGCGCTTTAGCTATATCACCAATATGTTTTCTCTCTGCGGTTGAAAGAGAATTACCAGAATCAAATTTAGCTAATAACTCTTTACCTTTATGAGCGTGTTCTTTTCTAGAACCTATTAAATGTCCGGTATCGTGAAGTTGGATAGCTACTAGTAATAAGAAAATCTCATATGGTGTTATAGAAAAATACCCTTCCTTATTCTCTAAAGACACATTCAATTCATTTAGAATCCAAGTAGCTCTCTCTATTACCATTTTTATATGGTCTACGCCATGGTCATTAAAATATCCTTCCTTTTCGATCTCTAAAATTTTCGTTTTAATTTCGGGATGTACTTGAGTATCAAATTTTCCTTTCAATTCCTCATAGATATTTACATAATTCTTCCCTGCTGGAAAAATATCCTGACGTCCTCTTAGTGATAAGAACTCAGTTTCTAAATTTTTAATTTTAGTCACTTTAATTCAAATAATTGTTATCAATTTTAATAATCTGTTCTATAATTGCTTTTGCCAGCAATGGAGGGACTGCATTACCTATTTGCTGCTGTTTGTGCATTAAACTTCCTTGGAAAATAAAATCATCTGGAAAGCTTTGTAACCTAGCAGCTTCTCGAACTGATAGACCTCTATCCTGAAATGGATGTATTAACATATTTTTCCTGTAATTAGCAATAACAACAGAAGGCTTGTCGGCATTTAATCTTCTATATATTCCACTATGACAATTACTTAAATCTTTATAATTATCCATTAGCTTTTTAGGTATAGCTTTCCAATTTTCTCCTTGGTTTATATACTTATATCGTTCAATGACATAATCTTTATTTTTTGATACTATGTTTTGCAGAGAATTAGAAGAATTAGCTCTCATTAGTCTAGCGTAATTACTTAATTTAGTCTCTTTATAAGGTAAACATTCAAAAGAATCTCCATTCTTTAAATCAGGCAAGTCTACTATTGCTTCTATAACGGTGACCTCTACATCTTTTTTTTCAGGAAAAGAAAATTCAATATCTTCTCTATTACCAATCATAAAAAACCTATTCCTATTTTGAGGGACGCCATAATCTGAAGCAATCAAAACTTTTTCACTAGTTCTGTAACCCAGTTTAGACATCTCTTCTCTCAAAATATTGAGAACTTTACCTTTTTGAAATAACGTAATTCCCTCCACATTTTCAAAAACAAACCATTTAGGCCTTAATACTTTTACAGCTCTAATAAACTCATAAAATAAAGAGTTGTTAGAATTTTTTTCATCGCGAGTTTTGGTGTTAGAAACCGAAAAACCTTGGCATGGAGGCCCACCCATTAATATAAAGTATTTGTCCTTGTATTCATTAAAATCAATTTTGCTTATACTCTCGCATATTACATTTCTTGTTTCTGGATGGTTACTTTGGAAGGTTTTAATGGCACTTTGATCATAATCAATCGCTAAAGTAATATCTATACCTGCCATTTGTGCGCCTAAGCTCATACCACCTGCACCACAAAATATATCAACTCCTTTCATATAAATTTAGTGCTCTATTAAAATTTAAAACCAAAGGCTTCTTATGTTATATTTGAATTATAAAATTATATTATCAATTCTAGAAAATCGCCAGCGATTGCATTTCAGGACTTCATGCATAAATTAAACCATATCAAATTCTTAAACGTATTAAATAATGATCTCTTAAGTTTTGCAGAAATAGATATTTCTAATCACAGAAAATCCCGAACTAAAATATTCAAAGTTAGCATTTTTGATTACAATATTTTAAATTTGAAATATAAAAATTGCAAATTTCTATTTATTCTAATATTAAGAATTAAAATTACCTCTTTAAAGTTGTAGTTTTCTGACCACATACTCTCTTTTTATTCACAATTACGTTTCTTATTTTTACTATCATTGTCATACACAATCAGTTCCGCAATAATAATTAACAATTTTAGATATTTCATGCTGATGACCCGCTACTTTTTGAACCGCTGTATAATTACCCTTATTGTGTTGTTAGGTACTGTCTTTCATGCCTCGGCGCAGACGTCCGAGGAGTATCTGAAAGCCGGAGAAAAGAAGTTTGCCAACAAGGCTTATAAGGAAGCCCTGCTTGACTTCGACAAAGCCATTTTGCTGAATCCGAAAAGCATTGAAGCTTACAATGCCAAAGGTTCGTGCTTGTATGAACTGAAACAATTCAAAAAAGCTGCTGAGGCTTATGGATATGTGATAAAGTTTGACTCCACCAACGCCGAGGCTTATAATAAACGAGGGGTTTGTTATATAATAGGAACGATTCGACTGAGAGCTGCGATTCTGGATTTCATGAAAGCAATCAATCTTAACCCTGATAATATTAAGCCTTATTATAATCTTGGTTTTTTGAGAAACTGGTTAGGAGCCTCTGCCTGCGCTATCGGTGATTTCACTGCGATATTAATGATTGATTCTACCAATTCAAATATTTGGATTAACCGGGGTAACAGTTTTAAAAAAGACAAACAATTTACTGCTGCTATTTTAGATTACACCAAAGCTATTAGCAAAGATGCCCCTGATAAACTTATGGCATATTTCAACAGAGGGATTTGCTATGAGGCCATCGGTAAAAATGACGACGCAGCCCAGGATTTTAACACTGTCTTGATGCTAGACCCCTCTAAGCCAGACAATACCGCTTTCTTAAAACAGCCCATGCAGCTCAAGCACCTGCATCGTAAGGCCAAAAAAATCATTAAAAAGGCATTTCCAAGTGACAAACAGTGGCAGTTAAAGGTTTAAGACAACCGGATCTACCCCTACCCGAATGTAATTTTGTGCATAAAACTACGCAGTACTAATCCTTGGTTATACCAACTGTCATAAGTTTGGGATTATTGTTAAGCGGGCATTGAACAATAAATTTTATTGAATAGCCGAAGCGTCCCGCTCTGCAAACGCCCCGGCTATCATAAGGCAATTATCATTTTATAAATCCGGTCTATTAAACCTGTTTTGCCTCCAATCTTTTTACACCGATATAAATACCAGTATCATAGAAAGTATAAGCAAAAGCAACAGTATAAGTATGCCTACCTGCTTTCCGGATGAAAAACCACTAGTTGCTTGTCGTTTAGATTTCTTCATAAGGCTATCATAGTTTAAAAAGTGCAAAAAACCTTTTTTCTATACTAATGAAGAGAAAGAATCCATTCGGCCACCTGCTGTACCTGTTGGTCGGTTAGGTGGGTTTGTGGTGGCATAGGTGGGCCTTCGCGCTTTTTACCGGGCTTTTTAATCCAGCTTACCAAACCAGCCTTGTTTCCCTTATAAATACCGGCGGCTTCTTTCATGGCGGGGCCTACCAGTTTTTCATCTACCTGGTGGCAGGCTATGCAGTTATTATTGAAAATATCCTGGCCGGGTAGCTTGGGCGCATCTGCTGAAACCACCTTAGCTTTACCGGCTTCGGCAGTGGCTTCTTTTACCAGTTTCTCGTAAGCTGCAGTTTTGGCAGCTACCAGCTTGCGGTGCGGGTTAAGGGCGTTAGAACGGTAAAGCTGCCTGCCAGACCCCATAAATATAACTACAATACTCATGGCAATGGCTATCCTGCCAAAATATCTGCCAAATTGGGTTTCGTCGGCATTAATTTCTTTCCAGAGCCACACCATTGCTACTATGGCTACCGCCGCACCACTCAGAATCACCAGCAGCACATTAGAAGCCAGCCCTTGCGAAGGCAGGGTGATAAGTATAATGGGTCCTATAATAAACTGTATCAGCGAACCATAAAATGTAATGGTGTACAGATTTTTACGGACTCTGAAACGGGAAAGCGTTGGATAGCGGGACTCGAAATCGTAGGTTTTCCGCCCCCAGTACCACACCAGAAACAAGCCCGAAGCTGCCATACAGGCATTCAGGAAATGCAGGTATCGTGGAAAAACATTGGGAAGCAGTAATGCTGAAAAGAACCCCTCAACAACCGACCATTTATCAGGGAACATCATGAGATTGACATTGGTAAGAAAAATGAGCGGTATAAAAAGAAAAAGTAGCACAGCCGTAGCCAGAAAACTGATATGAAGCAGCTTGTTATGTTGTAACCGTTGCCATAAAAACTTATGCGCATAAAGCAGCAGTAACGCAATAGTTACCAAGGGTATAACCATAATCCACATCAGGCCGGTGAGGGCATTGGCCGTATAAAAATAAGTGGTATAAAGCGTATTAATGACCAATAGCGGAGCAATGCCCATAACAATGGCCAGCGACTTATTGACTGTAATGGTTTCGGCAACTGAGTAGGCCAGTTTGTCGTAGTCGGGTTTACGAAGCCCGAGTATCTGATAAAAAAGAGCAAGAACAGAGCCTCCAACCATTAGATTTATAAAAAGAATGTGTACCAGAAACGATACAACCAGTAACAAAACCAGTAGCCACTCTGGTAGCGGCAATGGTAGAGGCAGGTCTTTCTGCACTATTTGCGGTGCTGCCTGCAATAATATATAATAAAACATAATGAATTGCTGATTTAATGAGCGCCATTAAAGGCGCATAAAAATTTAAGTTACTGCCCGGCTGAAACCTCAGAAGGCTTTAAGAGTCCCAACCCGTTCTGCGAACCTTCAACCGGCAGGGTGTAGTCTTGCTGAAGGGTTTTAATAAACACACAAAGCGCCTCAAGCTCCTGATTATTGCCGGGAAACGGCGGCATAAAATAGCGTGCCCGATGCATATTTTTTATGTAGGCTTTCATTTGCGCGGTATCCCAGGGTTTATTGCCAAACATAGCCGTAAACTTGCCTTTTATTGGGTTTACCATGCCATTGGTTGTATGGCAGCGGCTACAGGTAATAATAAATACGTCTCTTCCTGCTTCGGTTATGTTGCCAGCTGTTATCTGTTTGGTAGGCACAAAGTTTGCGTGCTTCAGAACGCCGTCTCGCTGCAAAAGGGGGTAATCTTCAACCCTTATACCATTAGAGTACATATACTCGCCAATTACATAAGGTTTGCGGATAAACTCGCGCAGGCGTTCAAAGTGGCCCATCAGCACTACTACCAGCAGTATTGAAAGCCCCGCCAGCCACGATGGCACCGTGGCTGGCTTAAAAAACGACCAGTTGGCTGTTATCATAACCAGCCCAATAGCTATGCCCACTATACTAATTATCTGCGAGTACCAGTTCTGAAACTCCATAGTACCCATAGCCACAGGCAAATTTCCAATCAGGTTATCAGGAATCACATAGTAATACAAAGCCGCGCCCAACGCTGCCAAAGGGGCCCAAACCAGCACCCAGCGACTAATGAACCTGACAATGACAGCCCGGAAAGCCGGGTCTTTACGGGTAAAAATGATAGCCAGAAACAGGGCTATCATTCCGCCCATTGTCATGGCCAGCGTAGTGCGGAATAACAGCTGCGGTACGTATATCGGATTCAGGAACCCATAAATGAAACTACGATTGGCGTTCCAGTTGCCGGTGTCCATCATAAAAGAAAGAATAGATACGATGATAGACATGGTTATCCACGAAAAAAACGACAGAAAAATACCATAGCGCAAGTGTTTGGCTCTATCGGTTATGGTTGACCGCAGCTTTTTCCAGGTAAGAAAATAAAGCAATATCAACACTACTTCAGTTACAAAGACAATCCATTCAACAAACCATGCGCCAAAGAAAACACGAATGAGACTGCCAATGGAGGCTGGGTTTACCAGCGAAGCCGAAAACCAGATACCAACACCTGTCATGGCGCCAATAGTGGTAGTAATAAGAAATGCAAAGAAAAGTATCCGGTAGGCGGTTTTGTCCCACTTTTCGGCCTGAGCCGGGTCAGTCTTTAAAAGGCTGAAACCTTTAAACTCCAGCATGGCCACAACGGGCATCAACCCAACTGCCAGTGCGTGATTAATAACTGCATGAAGCACCGCTATAATAGCGATTAAGGCCCGGTTTCCGAGGAAATCGAGATGAAATATTGGAAAATCCATGATGATTCGGTTTAATTAGACAATAAAAATGCAGGCCGTGCCAAACAGGACGACCAGGTGAAGCATACGTGCTTCATTATTGTTTATACCGATACCTGTGGAGGATGGATAATTTTGGCGTAGAAATCCTGAAAATAACCGTTTTTGTAGGCATAGTTGCGTTGAGGCCAGTCATTGACACCCTGAGCCGGGTTAACAGCCAGATCTATGTCTTCTACAAAAAGATTGAACGAAAAAGCCAGATTTACCGAGGCTTGTTTCTTTTGGGTGGGTTTCTGCCCGAAATCGAGCAGGTCAAGTAGTTTTTTTTGGAGTTCTTTTTCAAACAGTGCTACTTTTTTTTCAATACTGGCATTTTGCCTGCTGAACTCGTCTGGGTTTTTTACAGAAAAACAGAAAAGAAAAGTAAGCGTGCTTTGGGCAAAGAAAACGATAAATATAGAGAATATAACCCACCTGCGGGCCTGAGAAACCTGCCCGGCAGAAAGTTGCTTGATATGGATTATACGGCGAACCAAATTACTTTATTTACCGCCCAAATATACAGCTAAAAGATTAAAAAATATGCTTTCAAACCCTGCTTTTATAAGGGGGTTGCTATTTTGGGGTACTTTTAGAGCCGCCCAGCCATGTTATAGGTCTACACAAATCTATTTAAAGCCTTTAACTGATGTTAAACCCCTTTTATATCAAAAACCTCCGCACACAGGAGATTTTTGCAAGGTTTTATTATTAATAAATCGAATACACACGGCAATGCCCTGTCTATAACAACACACCAACCTTAACTAACCGCCATCTTTTTGCTCTTTTTTTTACCTTTCTTTGCACTGCTTTTCTCTTTATTCAGCCAGATTATGAAACCGGTAACGGGCAGGGAGGCGCAAATGAGAGAGACTACAAATGCCAGAATTTTGGTGGGCAGCCCGCCTATGGCGCCTATGTGTAAATCAAAGTTGAGCGAGGCCATTTTATCGCCGGGTGCCTGGTTTTCATTTGATTTCAGCTGCTTGATTTGCCCGTCCGACTGGTTAAAGTACAGCCATCTGAAAACCCCGCTGCGGTCTTTGTTCAGCCTTATCTGTATATCATGTGTTTTTTCGGTAGAGTCGCGCAGCCTGATTGACATCATGTCGGCCTTGGGGTAGGTCTGCAAGGCATAAATCAAGGCGTTGTCTAGCGTTTTGTTCAAGGGTTGTGGCACAGGCACAAAGTCTTTTTTAGCTTTTGCCACGCTTCCGAGTTTGTTCAGCGTATCGGTATAAAACGTTTTAAAGCCGGGGAAAGCAAACACCAGCCCCGTTACACTTATGATAAAAGCAAAAACAAGGCTGTAAAAGCCCAGCACATTGTGGAGGTCGTGGTTGAGGCGTTTCCAGCGGTAGCTGAAATTAAGCCATAAACCTTGTTTCACGGTAGCGCGGTTCCATTTTTTAGGCCACCACAACACCAGACCCGTCAGCAGCAGCACCACAAAAACGGCCGTAGAATAACCCACCACCGGATGCCCGATTTTCTTACCCAGCAGCAAATTGAGGTGCAATTGCAACACAACCTGAAAAAACTCTTTTCTGGTATCTTCAACGGCCTGTATGGCCCCTGTATACGGGTTCATAAACACCCTTTTATAATATTGCTGGTAGTTATAATAGCCAAAGGCTTTGTCATTGGTTTTGTTTACTCTGAACACCCAGGTTCTTCCGGCATCGGGGTATAGGTCTACCCTTGATATTTTCTCTCCGGCTTGCAGGCCTGCCTGTGCCTTTTGCAGCAGGGTGGTTAAAGGCAAAGGCTTGGGGTTGGGCGCGGTTTGGTGCAGGTAATACTTTTGGGGGTATACCCATAGCTTCAGGTCGTCGTGAAATACGTAAATACAGCCGGTAATGCTGACAATAAAAACTACCATACCGGTTATAAGGCCAAGCCATTTGTGCAACCAGAGAAAAAATGCTTTCATAAAAAGGTAATTATAAATAACTGCAAAGGGTGCATACCCGCTCCGGTAGCGGCTGCCGCCGGAGCAAGATGATGCTTAATTGAGATTGACCCGATATAAAAAACTGTTATCAGAATCTGAAGCGGGTGTTGATGTTCAGCTGTGTGCCGTTACCCCTTACATAATTGGCGTTTAAGCCCGGATAAAGGCTGGCAGGGTTAAAATACACATTGTTAAACAGGTTTTCTACCCCCAGGCTAAAGCTGAGTTTTTGGTTGAGATTATAAGTACCCGCCAGGTTAAACAAATGATACCCGATAATAGGGCCTTCGCCATTCAGGTACTTACCGTTAGCCTGCTTCTGGAAGCGGTCGCGGTCGCCTACATATACCCAGTAAAACTGCAGGTTGAGTTTGCTGACAGGTGTGTAATACAAAAAGCCTGTTGCCTTAGGCGGGGCAATTCTGGCACTGCTCAGGTATTTTTTGCTGCCGTCTTCAAAAATAGCCTTGCCCTCTACAAAGGCGTAGGTACCTCCTAGTTTCAGTTGGTTGGTCAGGCGCAGGTCGGCGGCTACTTCATAACCATATACCCTTTCAGGCTCGCGCTGCGGAAGCAGATACCCGCCTACATCTACCAGATTAGCGCCGAGGTCAGATGTACTAATGTAATACGCCGCCGAAAAGTTGAAGCCTTTGATGCGGCTCGAAAAACCCACCTCATAGTTATTGGTGATGATGGGGTCTGTTTCCATGCTTTCAATGGTGTTGGCGGTTGCCCGGCGGATAATGCGCCCCAGCTCATTAATGGCAAAGCCCTGCGAGAAACTCACAAACGGATTGAAGAAGTCTGAACGGGCATAGCGCAAACCAGCATTAAACATGGTGGCGTTATAGGGTATCTTTCCCCCTTTAACGGCTACGCTTCCGGCATTGTTGGGGCCGGTGGCAATGGTGTTGAAATCGTTGATGGTTACGGTGGCGTTTTCGTAGCGCACCCCTCCTTTCAGAATCAGGTTATTAACAATATCTACTTTCAACTGGGCATAAGGCGCCAGATTCACCATGTCCATATTCGGAATATACACCCGGCCATCTACCAGATCCTGATTGGTGATGTCGTTCAGCAGGTCTAGTCCGTAAGTAATTTCAGCAGGCATTTTACCAATTACAAATGGGGTGTTAAGATTAATGCGCAAGCCTTTCTTCTTAGAATTGATCATGGTTTGCCCCGGGCCATACCAGGCGGTTCCGGTGCTAACGTAGCGATTCATGGAGCTGAACGAGTTGATATATACGGAGGCATCCATCTGGGTTTTGCCAAACAGGTTTCTGCGGGTGTAGGTTACCAGTGCGTTATGGTTGAAGGGTGTCCCTGCGGGTTTGCCGGGGTCGGTTCCCTCCACACCAATAGTGGGTGTCTGGCCGTACACCCCGTCTTTGCTGATGTATTTGGTGTGCTGCGTGCTATTGAAATAATTGTAAAAAGCGCTGACAGACGAAAGCGCGTTGATGTCGTAACTTACTTTGGCAAAAGCATTGTACTGGTAAGAGTTAGAAAGGCCGTCGGTTTGTCCTAAAGGAATCCCCTCGCCATCTCTTTGCAGGCCTATGTATTCGGCCGAGCCGGCCACACTATAGCCCCATTTGCCCTTTTTACCGCCCAGATATTGCGAGGCCCGGTAGCCCAACGTACCATTGGAGCTGAACGGATTCAATGAAACCCCCACGCTGCTTTCGCCCGTTAGTGGGGTATCGCCTTCGCTTTTCCTGGTTATGTAGTTGATAATACCTCCGCCAGAGCCATTTCCGTAGATAGACGTAGCGCCTTTGATAACCTCTACACGCTCAATAACGGCCGGATTGATGGTGCGGATGTCGCGCGAGCCGTTCATTAACGGCGTAGATTGCGGAATACCGTCTATCAGCACCAATACCGCACGGCCGCGGAGTGTCTGGCCTGAGTTAACCGCCTTATTGGTAGACACCCCCAGGCCCGGTACCGTAAAGCCCAACACGCTTGAAATGTCGGTTGTGATATTGCTCTGGGCTTCTATATCACGGCGGGAAAGAATAGTAATAGACGACGGAATGGTTGAAATATGCTCAGGCTTACGGCCAGCAGTTACTACCACTTCAGACAGGCTCTTCTGGCTGTATTGCAAAACAATTTGAAAAATACTGCCGGGGGTATCGGCACTGAAGGATGTTTTGTAGGTTTCATAGCCGATGGCTCTAATCTCGAGCACGTTGTTGGGACTAAGTGTTGTGTTCGACTGATAAAACCCTGTAGCGTCGGTAAGGCCAATTGCTTTTTGATTCAGAATCACGGTGGCGCCGGGTACGGCCTCCTTTCGGGTATCTTTTACCTGAATGCGGATTTGTTGTGCTGATGCGCCAATGGCGATCAATAACAGAAATAATGCGCCCGAAAACAAAAAAATGTGGCGTCTGTAATGGTTAAAAAAAGGTGTAGACATTATAAGTTTGTTGTAATTGTATTTAGACTAATTATAAATAAGCCGCAAATATAAGAAAAGAAATGAATGAGGTGCAAGGAAAAGGAAATATTTGAAGAGGGTACGGGGTAAGAAGTATAGGGCGTTGGGCAGAGAGTTAAAAACAAAAGAGATTATGGTATTTCACTGGAGATTCATGATTGTTATTGCTCTTTAGGGGTTCAAAATTTTGAACCCTTACCGTTTGGTATCCATATATGTTGCGGCGGAGTCTCCTGATTGTGCGTGCCTGAAGCGAGGCAAGGGGACTCTGCCGCAGGGGTATTGAGGTTTGGTGGTTTTATTAGAATGGAACCAACGCAGAGTCCCCTTGCTTGTCGCAATGCCTATGCACACGGGAGACCCTGCTTATACCCTGCCAAAATTTTGAACCCTTACCGTTTGGTATCCATTTATGTCGCGGCGGAGTCTCCCGCGTGTAAGTGCAAATAGCGAGGCAAGGGGACTCTGCCGCAGGGGTATTGAGGTTTAGTGGTTTTATTAGGATGGAACCAACGCAGAGTCCCCTTGCTTGTCCCAATGCCTATGCACACGGGAGACTCTGCTGATACGCTTGATTTTCTTTTCACTCTTTGCCTATTTACCTACACACGCTTCAAAACTCCATTTTCATGTCCCGACAGAGTCTCCCGAGTGTGAGTGCCATTAGCCAGGCAAGGGGACTCTGTCGCAGGGGTATTGAGGTTTAGTGGTTTTATTAGGATGGAACCAACGCAGAGTCCCCTTGCTTGTCGCAATGCCTATGCACACGGGAGACGCTGCTAAGAACTCAACCATCCACGTTTCGCTAAGTAGATTCAAAATTTTGAACCCCCACAGGGCAGAATGAAAGGGACCTCATGTCCCGACAGAGTCTCCCGCGTGTGCGTGCCAATAGCCAGGCAAGGGGACTCTGTCGCTGGGGTATTGAGGTTTGGTGGTTTTACTAGAATGGAACCAACGCAGAGTCCCCTTGCTTGTCGCAATGCCTATGCACACGGGAGACCCTGCTTATACCCTGCCAAAATTATGAACCCCTGCCGTTTGGTATCCATTTATGTTGCGGCGGAGTCTCCCGAGTGTGAGTGCCAATAGCCAGGCACGGGGACTCTTCATGTCCCGACAGAGTCTCCCGAGTGTGAGTGCCAATAGCCAGGCAAGGGGACTCTGTCGCAGGGGTACTGAGGTTAGGTTGTTTTATTAGGTGAAACCAACGCAGAGTCCCCTTGCTTTTCACAATGCCAATGCACACGGGAGATGCTGCTGATACCCTGCCAAAATTATGAACCCCTGCCGTTTGGTATCCATTTATGCCGCGGCGGAGTCTCCCGCGTGTGCGTGCCTAAGGCGAGGCAAGGGGACTCTGACACAGGGGTATGGGGAATTCATTTCCAGGCGGAGTCTCCCGCGTGTGCGTGCCTGAAACGAGGCAAGGGGACTCTGCCAAAAAATTCCTTGATTTTTGTCAAAACATACGAAACTGCAAAAAAACTACCTGAAACAGGCCAATAAATAAATATCACTTGTTAAAAATCATATTGTTTTTTTTCTTCAATTCATAAATAATAAAGGCCGTAAATATGTAAAATCCATATCAAAATGGCCCTTGCCACCTTAATTCAACCTGGTTCTGAATGGCAATCTTTACGAAGAATTATCAATTTACTAACATAAAAAAGCATCTTATGAAAAATTCTGCTTTCCTGCTTTTAATCATTTTATCTATTTCATTTTCATCCTGCAGTTTTGATTCGGTAGAAAATGATGCGAACAGACTATCCAAGCTGGTTTGTGAAGGCGAACGAACATCTGACCCTGAAAAGAAGAAAAAAATTCGGGAGGAGTATCAGAAGCTAACAAGTGAATTTAAGGATAAATACAAAAACCGCCAGGCAGATGCCATTAAAGTGGCACAGCTTCACTTTCAGAAAATAGAAGAATGCCTGGGTTATTTGCCTGTTCGATAAAGCAATCAGGGCTTTACAGTAGTGGCAGGGCAGTCCTTTTAATGACAGGCTGTCTGGTCCTGAAACAGGTTTAAGCAAATCTTTTTTAGGACCAGACAGATTCAAAATTTTGAACCAAACCAAAGCCATTTACCAGTTTTCACCTTATATTTTTTCTTATTCTGCTTAATGAAGATTGCGTAATGCCCATATAAGACGCTAAATAAGACAGTGGGATCCGGTTTGCCACATTAGGGAATTTTTCAAGAAACGAAAGATAACGTTCTGTGGCATCTTCTGCCATCATCATACTGATTTTATTTACCTTTTCGGCCAACCCTTTGGCAGTGATTTTGGAAACTATGATATCCCACTCTATAATGGTCATGGATAAATCTTTCATGGCACTTTTAGATAAGACCAGATACGTGCAAGGTGTGATAGCCTGTATATATTCTGTCGATGGAATTTCCTGATTGAAGCTGTTTATATCGGCCAGAAAGTTATTTTCTTCAATGAAATACTTCGTAATCTCATCGCCTTTATTGTTGTAATAACAAACACGCATAATCCCCTCTGTCAGAAAAATAACCTCGCGGGGTATCTTTCCGGCTTCATGATAATACTCATCCTTTTTAATTTCCCGTGCAACAACCTTGCTTTTGATTAAATCAATCTGCTGGCTGTTCAGATTGCCGAACTGTAATATATAGTTAATAAGTGCTTCCATAAAACATTTATTTCATCTGACTCATAATCAATCGGTCGAAGAATTTATCTGACAGAATGCTTCTGAAAAACAACATCAGCTTTGCTCCTGAAGCGCCAACATATCTGGTCTTTGGATTAGCCGCTTCAATTCCTTTTTTAATGAGTTTTGCAATCACAATAGGGTCGGCGGCGTCTTTTTGAATAGTAGCATACATATTGTTTACACCTTTTGCCAGTGTGCTGTATGCTGTACTACCTGAAACACCCATCATATATCCGGCGCCCAGCCCTGTCATTTCTGATTTCGTGCCGCCGGGTTCAATCACAATTACATCAATTCCAAAGCCTTTCACCTCTTTTCTTAGGGCATCACTCAAACCCTCAATGGCAAATTTACTGGCATGATACCAGCTTCCCATAGGTAACGTTACCTTGCCCCCTACCGATGATATATTCACTATTTTGCCATAGTTATTTTTCCGCATAGCCGGCAATACTAATTGTATCAGTCGAGCCACGGCAAAAACGTTGACTTCCATCTGATATCTGGCATCGGCCATTGGCATATCTTCCAAAGCGCCATAATAACCTGAACCCGCATTGTTGATTAAAATATCTATACTGCCAGTTTCTTTTACGATATGCTCAATACACGCCACCATACTATCTTCGCGGGTAACGTCTAATGCAACAGGTACAATGCTGAATGCCATAAGATCCTGCATTTTTTCAATTCTTCGTGCGCCACCATAAACCTTATAACCATTTTGAGCCAGATAAATTGCGGTTGCTCTCCCGATTCCTGATGAGGCTCCTGTAACTAAAACTGTGTTTGCCATCTTTTTGAGTATTTGTATGAATAATGAGGCAAAGGTGAATAGTTCACAACTGATTTGTTTTGCCATTTGGCAAAAAGCAAAGATTGGCGTAAAAATATGCTCTAATAAAATTTATGATGATTGAATATACACAAAATACCCCGGTCTTGCACCGTTCCGTTCAAAAAGATGAAAATTCAACTCAAGCCACAAAATCTTGAACCCTACCTTTGGTTATCCATTTTCTTATGCCTTCTGTAAATACATCGCCCACCGCGAACAAGATGTTCGCGCCACAAGGCATTGCAAAATCTTGATTTTTATCAAGACCAACCGGGGTTTTTATTCAGACCTTTGCAGCAGACATTAAACATTAAATAAATAAAGCAATGAAAAATTTACTGACACTCGAAGAATTAGGCCAATTACTCCTATCTGTATTCCTTTTTAATCAGCTTCCTTATGCCTGGTGGGTTTTTCCTGCCTGTATATTGCTGCCTGATTTATCTATGGTTGGCTACCTGCATAACACCAGGACAGGGGCGTTTTTATATAATTTTTTCCATCATAAATTGCTGGCCGTGCTGGTTATAGGTGCAGGTTTTGGCTTTAACATTCCGCTTCTGGGGCTGGCGGGTGTGATATTGTTCGGCCATTCGGCAATGGACAGAATTTTTGGCTATGGCCTGAAATATAACGACAGCTTTAAAAATACGCATCTGGGGGTAATCGGGCAAAACGCCAGGGCTTAGTACCTGCCATAGCCATTTTTTAACTATATGGCCTGCTCATTGTCTGAAGTGTCTCTTGCGTTTGCTCTTTTGCACAACACAAGAGGCACTTCTTTTTTGGTGCTATTGGGGTGGGTTAATGGTTTAAGAATCTGCCTGATTCATACCGCTAAATAACAATACCTTGCGCCAGCACGTTTTATTGCCTACTATTGCAGGTAATTGGTATGTGGCTATTATAGCTGTGAAAGCCCTGCCGGAATACTTTTTTCCACCAATGCAAGTTGCAGACCTTACTGCTGGGCTGTGCCTTGCCTGCAAATGATTGCCTCATGAAAAAACTCTGTTTTCTGCCTTTAATTGTATTTCTTGCCTGCTCGCCCGATAAAAAAAAGCAAGACAAGCAGGCAGGTAAATCTGCAGACACTGTTACTATTGTTTTCAGGTCGGCTGAAACTGACCAGCTTTGGGTGCACCCTGCCATGACACTGAAAGAAACGGAAACATTGGAGCCTTCTTATCAGATGAATCCCGGTGATACCCTGACCTTACAGCTCAATGCTGCCCTGCAAACGCTTAGTCTTGACTATCAGTTTGTTTGGGGCATGGAATTTATCGTTTCGCCCGGAGATACCATTGTAGCAGAGGTTGAAACACAACAGAAAAACGTGTACAGGTTGGTAAATGGGAAAAGACAGGCCATAAAAAGCGTTGAGGAAGAAACCTACTGCGATACCAGCGCCTTACATGCACTGAAACTGCAAATGAAAAAAAGCCTGGATCTGAAAGCCACCCAACCTGCCGCAGCTTTGAGGGCGTATATTAGTGCCAATGAGGCTTATTTTGGACGAAAACGCGACTCGCTGCTAAGCATAGCCAGCCCAAGAGCCAGGCTGCTGGCTGATGTGGTACTGGCCGACCAATATGGCCATTTAATGGATTTTAATGCTGAATTTAAAGATGCCGGACTGGAGCGGACTTTGGTGTCTGACAAGTACCTTAACCGGCAAAACTTTAATAACCGCCACCTGACACCCATCTTTAATGCTTACCAATACCATTATATAATCAGAAACGCGATGGATAAACCGTTGGCCGAGCGATATAAGAGCGCATTTACGGGTTTTCCGGAAGAAATGGAGGCAACATTTAAGCTGAACACCATTATACAGATGATTCTGAATAAGTATGACCGCAAAACGCTGATAGCCTACATTGATGATTATAAGCACGTTTTTGGCTCGAACAAGACGCTGGAATACTGGATGAAAGAGATTGACTACGGCACCCCTGTAAGTAACGACCTTTACCTGACAAATACCCAAAACAACCGGACAACCTGGAAAGACCTGCTGAAACAATGGAGAGGGAAGGTAGTGTATGTTGACTTCTGGGCCAGCTGGTGCGGCCCCTGCATTGGCGAAATGCAGTATTCTAAAAAATTGAAAAGTGAGCTGAAAGACGTAGAATTTGTGTATCTGGCACTGAACGACGAAACAGAACCCTGGGAAAAAGCCCTTGAAAAATACGAGATTACCGACAAAAGCTACCTGATAACCAACTCTAAAACATCGGCCTTTATAACCGACCACCAGATAAACACCATACCGCGCTACATGATTATCAACAAAAAAGGAGAGATAGTCAATGCTGATGCCCCAAGGCCATCGTCGACGGAAATCAGTTATTTGCTGAAAGCAGAACTGAGCAGGTAATTCTATTTGAGACTTTACCCTACCGGCAGAAACGGACGATGGCTGAAAGATTCAGATTTTGTTAGTGCGGCAGGGGTTTCTGGAGCGCTTCACGGAGAAGGTTAATGAAGTAAACGGAGTGGGAGTGTTCAGGTATAGCAGTAGAGACAGGGCATTGCCCTGTCTCTACCCGTTTAGGCAACTGCTATTCAGCATTGATGGTGTGCCGGTCTTTTTTTGCTAAAAATTTAATTATTCTAAGGACATCATTCACGTTGGTTGATAGGTTAATCAAACGAACGATAGGAGTATTGATGATTTTGACACTTTAAATTTTTTAAAAAAACGGTTGGAAAACAGGATTTAAATTTGTATATTCAGTAACTAAACAAAGCCGTATGGCCAAAAAAATTAATGAATATAAACCTGAAAATTTGCTGAATTGTAGTGAAAGAAAGAGTAATAAGAGCTGTGTATGATACCCACACTATAACTGTTTATCAGGCCTTTAGTCCTGAAATTGCGCTAAGCGCAGTAGCCAATCAAACCTTTTTAACGCCGCCTTTTAAAAGAAGAAGAATGACCTGGATAAAACCTTCATTCTTGTGGATGATGTATCGGTCCGGCTGGGCTACAAAGGAAAAACAAGAACACATACTGGCCATTAAAATAACACGTTCAGGCTTTGAATGGGCACTGGCGCATTCCTGTTTATCACATTTTCAACCTCCATTCCACGCCTCAGAAAAGAATTGGAAAGAGGGTCTTGAAAAAACCTCCGTACGTATTCAGTGGGATCCTGAAAAAGATATTCTTCTGAAACCACTCGACTACCGGTCTATACAAATTGGACTGACCGGCATTGCTGTTGATAAATACGTTGATGAATGGATTATTGGTATTGAAGACATTACAGAGTTTTGCCACGAAACCTATGAGTTAGTGAAGGCCAACAAAATAAAAGAGGCAAAAGATTTACTGCCGGTTGAAACCATTTATCCATTACCCTTCGATATTGCAGAGAGAATTAATGCAGATTATTGACCTTTTATTGATAATGTTTCAAGAACCTCATTCGTAACGGATGATTGGATACTCAGGATGCTTATTCTTGTGGTGCATTAGAGACCAGGTTGGCTTGTCAAGGCAGAGTCTCCCGTGTGCGATAGCCCAAAGCATGGCAAGGGGACTCTGCCTTGGGGAAAAACGATATTTAAAAAACATCTTGCGTACCAACTGATTGGATAACCAGCCAAACATAGAGCATAGGATAACTATTTAACAAACCTTTGCTTTATAATGGCTAATATAATTAAACTAACAATTAGCGTTCCACACCATAGGCCCAAAGTTGCCTCTGTTTCTCTTGGTATTTTATGGCCAGACCCATATAAAGTTGCCCAAAAAAACAAGTTGAATATCAACAAAAGAATAAGGATGGCTTTTATTACCAATAAGGCAATTTTCATGGTTTATTTTGTATGCGTTTTTCGCAAAGTTTATAAAGAAACAACTTCGTATCTTTAAGCTGTAATACTGTTATATATACAATTTATCATACTCCTTTTTTAATATTTCAGCCTGTTTAGAATTTAGCGGTTTAATTATCTCATACATAGTATAAAGATAATTCATGTTATCATTATATCTTTCAAATGCACTATCAGCAGCAAAGCGCCAGAAACCTGCAGCATCTTTATCTGATTTTTTTTCTAGTATAGCCAGAATTTCTTTTGGGTGTTTAATTATTAAATTATTAACCCCCTCGTGGAAAAAACCTATTGCATCAGCATCCCATTTCCCGCCAATAGCCACATTAACAGCCTTTTTATTAAGGGCATTAAAATATTCTTTAGGGGCATTAAACAAAAAATAAATATGCTCATCTTCATTGTATAAAAGCTTTGCTCCAGTACTATCATCATATCCATACAAATCAACAAAATCCTTGAAATTATCCGGAAACTCCTTAAAAAATGCAGGATAATCCTTTTGTTCAAAAGCCAGTTTCAATTTATCTGCTTGTGTAACTGCGATTTTTTGAATTTTATTTGAGCTGCTATCTGCCTTCTCAATTTTTAGCGAATCCTTATTTGTTTTCTCACTTTGGTTACAAGAGAGTACAAGGCACGAAGCTAGTATTGCAAAAATTGTTTTCATTGGTATTTGAGATATGAATTAGCAATTAATTTAAATATAGGCTATTGTGCGCTTCTTATGTTTTAAACCTTTAGCATTAAATCTTCCATTAAGTTTTGCACTAAACCTTCCTTTTCTTAACTATAAAAAACAGAATCAATGCAATTGCGGCCATAATTGCAAAAACACGCACATTACTTATAGGATATTTGCCTCCGATAAAAAAAGAATCAATGGCGCATATCGTAAATAACAAAAAAAGCAAAAAGAGTAAGTCACTGATTATTGTTCTAATTTTTAAAGATTTGTTCGTAAATGTTAATTAATCAAAACCAATTTTTTCATTCTAAAACTCCACAACCCTAATTGAATCATTTACCAGTTTTCTTTTAAAATATAAATTATAATAAAATCCTGCACTTTCTGCGGTATCAATTTTAACAGGCATATTAGCCTTTTTGCTCACTAAGCGAACATTTATATGTAATGTATCATTTTTTATAAAGTAAAGATAATTATTTCTACCCCCTCTATAAACAAAGTCCTTGTTATCATCTACATCCTGTGAGCTGTCTTTCGAAACAACTACTATTTCTTTATCATCAGTGATGCCTCCATAAGCATATTTTATAAAGATTAAGTCATTTTTAACTTTTACAGGTATAATCTTTAAATGCCCGTATGGACTGGTTTTAACTACTTCTTCTTCAACAAAAAAAGTAAAATAAAACAAGATGAGTGCTATTGAAATGAGGCCAATAAGAGTAAGTTTTGCTCTCATAATAATAAATTTTTAGTCTTTAACAGCAATATAGTAATGTTTAAAGGATAATCATTACACCGACTGATTGTATAATCAGTCAAGCACAGAATATCTCATTTACAATCTTTCAATTTTAATGAATCACACACCCTTGTTCGGCTAAATATACAACATTTAGTTGATGTGTACTGCGTTATTAGAACGCTTAAAATCAACTATTATAATACACATTGATTGATTGAATAATCAGGCGGAAAGGGGAATGTCTCAACCCGTTTCGGCGACAGCTATTCAGCATTGCCGGTGTGTTTCTGGCATCGCACCAAAGTTAAGTATTTTCAGAGAACAACCGCTCCGGCTGATTGCATAATCAGCCGGGCGGGGAGGTAACCAAAAGGATTGTTGCGCTTTAAGTTGCTGAGCGATTAAACCTGAGTTTAAATGTGGTGCCTACATTTACAGCACTTTCTACTTCAATGGTGCCGCCAAGGCTTTCCATTTGTGATTTAACCAAAAACAAACCCAAGCCTATGCTGTTCGGGCGGTCGTGAAAACGCTGATATAAGCCAAAAAGCTTTTCTTTATGAAGTTCTACATCAAATCCGATACCATTGTCGGAAAAAACAAGAACAATCTCTTTATCTGTCTTTTGGGTTTCAATTTTGATTTTCAGGCTGCGGTCGGTCGCTCTGTACTTGAGGGCATTGGTCATGAGATTCATGAGAATACTCTCCATGTAAGTTTCTGTAAAAACTACGCTTGGTGCAAGTTCAAAATGGGTTTCAATGTCGGCTTCAGCTTCCTGAATCAGAAAATTCAGTTGGTTTTTTATTTGCAGCAGTATTTGCTCAAAATATACCTCTTTATATTCTATGGTGTTGTTTTCCTTAATTATCAGAATCTTTATCAGGTCATCAAGTGTGTTGCTGAGTTGAAGGGTGGATGCCCTGAAACCATCAATAATAACTTTCAGCACCTGGTCTTCAATCTGTATTTCTTCAAGCAGCTGAATAAACCCTAACAGATTTGATAAGGGCGCTCTCAGGTTATGAGAGGTAATGAAAGAGAAGTTTCTCAGGTCATTGTTTCTCTTGTTCAGCGTGTATATCAGATTTTCACGTTCAATATCCAGATTTTTACGCTCGGTTATATCTCTGAAATTAACCACTACGGCATTTACGGCGGCATCGTTCAGCAAATTCTGGCAACTGGCTTCCAGCCATATATAGCTTCCGTCTTTGCAAAGACTCCGATACTCAAAATACCGGGTTATTTTCGGATTCTTAGCCACATCAAAAAATGCCTTTGAAACAGTTTCTACGTCATCGGGGTGAACCAGGTCAAATCTTAGTTGGCCAATCAAATCGCTTTCCTCATATCCAAGAATCTTAATACCGGTCTGGCTAATCTCTTGCATTATTCCGTCCGGGTCCAGCAGGCATAACCCATCGTTGCTGTTTTGTAAAAGGCTTCTGAAACGTCTCTCATTATCTCTGATTTTCGCCTGGGCCTTCATTTTTTCAGAAACATCGCGGGCAATTCTTGATATGCCCACAATATTGCCGTTATTATCTTTTATGGGCGACGCCGTTATAGAAATATCCAGCAATTGGCCTGATTTGTTAATCCTTTGAGTCTCGTAATAATTAACAGGCTCGCCTTTGTATATTTTGTTGAAAATTTCTTCTTCTTCGGCTAAACGTTCAGGCGGCACAATCAGGTAAATGCTGTTACCGATTATTTCTTTATCTTCATAACCAAACATTCTGGCGGCTCCTTTATTCCAGCTTATGATATTTTTCTTTGTATCAAGGCTTAAAATGGCATCTTCTGAACTATTGATTATTGATACCAGGAGGTCTTGCTGCTCTTCAAACAATTTACGCTCTGTTATATCTCTGAAACTGCCCACAATCGCATTAATTTCAGGTCTGTGTAACATATTGGTCAGGGTTCCCTCCAGCCAAAGAAAATTATCCTCTTTGTTGAGCAATCTTAAGGTACATAAAAAAGGAACTTCCGGATTATGGAAAGACCTTTTAAAGCATGTCATTACATTATCCAGATCCTCCGGGTGTATCCGATCAAGAATAGCAGGTATTTTAGTTTCATCGTTCATGTAACCAAACACCTTTTGTATAGCAGGGCTAAGAAACTCTATACTTCGGTTTGCATCAATGAGAACCAGGAGGTCATGGCTGTTGGCAATAATAGACCTGAACTTCAACTCTCTTTTTGCTAACTCTTCCTCGGCTTCTTTTCTTTCTGTAATATCTCTGCCGGTAACGCATATACCGGTTATCTGCCCGTTTTCAATTACCGGGCTGATAGTATAATTAATCCATAAAAGCCGGTTGTGTGTTGAATAGGGGCGGTCATACCGAATGGTTTCGCTTTGCAATGCTCTGTCGAGGAAAGATTGAACAATGGCTTTTCTATCATCGGCAATAATTTCTAAAAGATGCCTTCCTTCCATCATTTCAGTATTGGTATTAAAAAGTCCATACGAGTAAGCTTTCGTATTGAAGGTCTTTATTTTTCCATGGGTGTCTAGCAATACAAATGCCTCAGAGGTATTATCAAAAATCGCTTTCAGGTTAGATTCTGAAATTTTAATAATCTCTAAAGCCTCTTTACGCTCGGTGACATCAGTATAGTTTGAAACAATTGCCTCTACGCTTTCATCATTCAAAAGGTTGGTGATGTAGCCTTCCACCCATTTATACGTACCGTTTTTGCATTTAAGCCGGTTCAGCCTTGGTACCGAAAGTTCTGGGTGTTTCAACAATTGGTCAAAAATGGATTCTGTTTCAATGGCCTGTTCCTCATGCATAAATAGCAGATTCCGTTTACCAATTACTTCCGTGTTAATATAGCCAGTCAGTTTTTCAAATGCCGGGCTTACATAAGAGATAATCCCCTCTGCGTTGGTCAGTATAATAATATCCTCCCCTTTTTCAATCAGCGCCCTGAAACGATTCTCACTTTTTATTTTCTGCTCTTCCGCTGTTTTACTAGCCGTAATGTCTCTGTAATTACAAACAATGGCCCCCACGTTTGCATCATGCAACAGGTTGGTAATGAGGCCTTCAAACCATAGATAATGCCCTTCCTTATTTTTTAACGGCAGCAAACGGTGAATCGGAACGCCCGGATTTTGAATAATTTCTGACCATGTCATTACCGCCGTTTCTAAAAAATCAGGATGCAGGCAATCCAAAAACAAATTGGGGTTGTTTATGCTGTCTTCAAAGGTAAATCCTGTAATTTTCTCAAAAGAAGGGCTCGCATACTCTATTATCCCTTTTTCATCGGTCAGAATTATTATATCACTTGCATTTTCAATCAGCGACCTGAACCGGTTTTCATTTTTCACCACCTCTGCTTCGGCCAGTATGCGCTCGGTGGCATCCTGATAATTGGAAACAATTGCCCCAACGTTTTCATCGTTTAGCATATTGGTTACCAAACCTTCCAGATACACATCGTGGCCATCTTTATGCTGAAAATGCAAACTACATGAGATAGGGATACCGGGTTTTTCTAACGACTCCCGAAAAGTCTTTCTTGCTTTTTCAGCATCGTAGGGATGCAACCTTGAAACAAATAAACCGGGGTTCTTCTGCAGCTCTGAAAAGTGGATTCCGGTAACTTTTTCAAATGCAGGGCTTACATAACTCACATTTCCACTTTTATCATTCACAATTACAATATCAGATGAGTTTTCTACCAAAGCCCTGAAACGCCTTTCGCTTAGCTCCAATAGTTTTTCTGCTTTCTTTCTGATACTAATATCACTAATAAAAGTACCCACCTGAATTTCGCCATTGCTTGTTTGATAGGTAACTGACGAAAGTTCAACCGGAAACCGCTCGCCATTTTTTCTGATAGCGGTGGCTTCACCATAATTCCTGCCTAGTCTATTTCTTTCATCTAAAAAACGCAGAAATTCTTTATCTGAATGGTCTATAAATACGGTTCGGTTTAATTGCTTAAACTCTTCTATGCTGTATCCAAACATTTCAACAGCAGAATCATTGACGTCGAGAATATCGCCGTTCAAATTACCTAAAAAGAACGCATCCAATGAGTTTTCAATAATTTTCTTACATTTATTCTCATGGCTTTGAATGTCTGACTCGGCCTTTTTTAGAAGAGACATATCAACAGCCGAGACAAAAACGCCAACAATTGCCTTTTGCTTGTTATAAATAGGTTTGTACTTATTTCTGCAGGTCAGCCGGGTATTCTCATTTATCGGCATATCCACATCTATTATAAGGGTTTCACCTTTCAGTGCCCGCTCATAAGCGTTTCGCGCAATTTCTTTTCTGCCTTCTGGCGCATAGTCCAGAATATTATTCCCCTTTTTTACTGACCTTCCGAAGTATCTCTGATAGAGCGCTTTAAAATTAACACCAAAATCGACTATGATTAAGTTAGTATCAATAATCAAAAAACTGTCTTCGCTGTAGTTGTTCAGCAGGTCTTTATAATCAAGTTTTTCTGATAACAAAGAGGAAAAATTATTTTCATTAGGATTCGATTTCATACGCGAACGAAGCATGTTTAAGTTATCAGCCTTGCTTCAAATCAGGCAGGTGATAATTGTTTTTCAGGTTTCTCTTTTTAAGAGAATAATTTATAGGTGCATATTTCTCTAAAAACAGGTTTTTTAGAGAAATGGTTAATGGTTTCCTTAAATAATCTGTAACCATTGTATGTATAGAACGTAATCGGTTTTTCTGCTGGTAAATTAGACGATGAGCGAATTACGAAACAGGTTTTATTAAATACCTGATGAAAGTTGCCAGTAAATTCAACCGGGAATACCTGCCCGGATATAATGGGGGGTATCCTGACCCGGAAAAATCAATTGAGGGCAACCATTAGCCTTGTAAACAGATATTGCTTTGAAAGAAGCAATGGCTTTTTAGCTATTTGATAGGGCGATTATTGCGTTTGCAAATGAGTTCATTGATAATAGTAGTTTTGTAAAAGTCAAAGTATTTATATGGTAATTATTTGGTAATTAATACGGCGTATTTTTTACCATTAAGCGTATTTTTCTGCAGTAATCAGATAATGCGGTACCCTGGATAAATCACGGTTATACTGCCATTAATAAATTCATGCCTGGTAATATTAACGAAGTTGTGCGAAGAAAGATGCAGATTTGCCGCAATTTACACAAACTTCCTGAAATGAAGAAAAAATGAGTATAAATACTCAAAAAAATTAAAAATCAGAGCAATTACACTATCCATCGTTAGTTATAATTAACTAAAATTATATTTGGTTGGGCAGTTTTTAATGCTAAAAAATACAAGGCTTTCTGAATACTTTTCTTCTGAAATGCAGCTTTTCTTTAAGTAAATGATGTATTTTCTGATTGGATATTTACTAAACCTATAGCTGGTAAGGGCGCAAAAAAAACTGAGGTTACGGTCATCATCTCACAATACCTCCACATACCCATTTACCCCGTTTACTCTTATTTGTTGGCCGTCTTTTTCTGTTATCCTCCGGCGGAGTTTCTCTCATTTGCCTGGACATATACGTGTTAACGAGCCTCTGCCGGGATAAAGCTCTAAAATACAGAAAATTATAGCCCATCATAACCACCGCCTAGGCTCAATGACTCATACAACCCTGCGTGCCGGAGGCACTGCCGGTATGCGGTATCCTGCCAGGCAGGTTTAACGCAATTTCTCTTGCATTGTTCCCCCCTGTTTACCGTTAACTAAATTTTTCTTGATTAATGGACCACATTTCAAACCATTTGAAAACAATTTAGTTATATTTATTCATTGGAAATTGCAATTACTATTTCTAAGGAAATTGGAATTGAAAATGCTCCAAAAAACAACTCGATTGAATTTATAAAAAATCTGTGACACACTTTATGCTGCCTGAACTAACAAAGACTGCCCAAGGCTGCTATGCAGCTTCTATTGCCGGCCAAAGCCCGGCACTTATTACTCAATTACGAATCGGCCACATGGGAGGGCCATGAAAACTGCGTTTACATCATTCATCTGCCGGAAGAATGGAGCCATTCAGGAACAAATCTCTATTTTAAAACCTGTCAGATTCTGCCAATCTTCGTTGCCCGGGTATTTATACCGGGGCCGCTGTGACCATCCTTATCAATGAATTTACAACCAAAAAAACTACAATAATCATGAAAACACTTTTTCTTGCCTTGCTTTTCATTTCATTTGCTTCTATGGGGCAAAAGAACAGCGCCTTCTATTATTATTTCGACCAGAAAATCGCTATCCAGAAAGACTCTTCCGCTGTTTTACTGATTGGCAGCAGTGCTGAGGAAGCCGGGCAGGTGGGTAAGTTTCTGGCCGAATCAAAAATCAGTTACAGCCTGCAAAGCCCTTATAAACATATTGTAAAAGTACCTTCCAGGTCGTTGCCGGTAAACAAAACCAATTTCAACAGAGCATTGAAAGAAAAGTACCCGAAAGTTTATATCAGCTACGCCTACACCTACGAAGGAAGTGAGCTGTTTGCACTGAATGAAATACTGATTAAGCCAAAAGTGGCATTGTCTGAAATTGAAAAGAGATTCAGCAATAACATCCGCATCAAAAAAGTAAAAAAATATAATACGGCCGTGCTGGAGGTTCTGGCTGATAAAGATGTGCTGGAGGTGGCTAACCAAATCTATGAAAGCGGCCTGACAGAATGGTGCCAGCCGAATTTTATTGCCGAACGTAAGTTAGGCAATACGTTGTATCCTGACCAATATTACCTCCATAACACCGGGCAATTTGGCGGCACGGCAGGCATAGACATCAACGCACCAGAGGCCTGGGCTTTAACAGCTGGCTGTGGCGTAAGAGTAGCCGTGGTAGACCAGGGCGTAAACAACCACGATGACATGGACGGCAGAGTGGCTGCCGGTTTTGACCCCGGCAATACCACCAATCCGGGTGCCCCACTGGTGGCAGACGATAATCATGGGGTGGCTTGTGCGGGTATCATTGCGGCCTCAAACAATACCATTGGTATCAGGGGTATTGCCAGCAATGCCATTATTGTACCGGCTAAAATATTTAATGGTAACACTGCCTACAGTGATGGTGATATTGCTGATGCCATTGACTGGGCCTGGGATGAAGGCAACGCCGCTATACTGAGCAATTCATGGGGTGGCGGAAGCCCCTCTACAAACATTACCAATGCCATTAACAATGCCACTACCCTGGGCAGAGGGTCTTTAGGGGCGGTAGTGGTGTTTTCCGCGGGTAACGGTTATCCTACTTATACTGATGTGGCCTACCCTGCCAGCCTCAGCAACGTACTGGCCGTAGGCGCTGTTGATAAAAACGGCAGCATCTGGGGTTACAGCCAGCGTGGCAGCGCACTGGACATTGTAGCTCCGTCGGGCGATGTCAATTTAAATGGCGATGTAAGAACTACCGACCGCATGGGTTCAGCCGGATATTCATCAGGCGACTACACCAATAATTTTGGTGGTACGTCGGCCGCTGCGCCACAGGCATCTGGCGTAGCAGCGCTGATACTTTCGGTTAATCCGGGCCTTTCACAAGCCCAGGTACGAACCATTATTCAGCAAACCGCTACCGACATGGGCTCATCAGGTTTTGATAATACCTTCGGAAACGGCAGGCTCAATGCGCAGGCGGCAGTGATAGCAGCCGTTGGTGGCCCCATTACCGGCCCTGATCTGGTTTGCACCAATGGCAGCTTTTCGCTTACCGGCACGGCTCCCGGCTCGGTTACGTGGTCGTCTGGCAATACGTCTATCCTTACCATTAATTCTTCTACCGGCTATGCTACCCGGGTTGGTAACGGAGTCGTAACTATTACTGCCACCATTAGCACGTCTTGCGGAAATGTGCAAATTACCAAAACTACCTTTGCGGGGAATCCTGACCTGACCAAAAAAGTGAATGGCGTGGTTGCAGGTACGGTAGAGGTTTTCGGTGGCAATACGTATAGCCTGCTGGCATCATCTAACAGCCCCGGCACATCATTCAATTATAACGACTACACCGGCAGCGGAACCATCTCTTTAACCATTTATAACCCCAGCTCGGCCAGCACCAATATGTATGTTTCTTCTACCTCTACCAATGGCAACCGATTTGTAAAGGTAACGGCCACCAATACCTGCGGCAGCTATAATGAAGACTTAGTTTTTTATGTAAGACCTTCTTTCAGACTAGCGTATCCGAATCCGGCCAAAGGACAGTTGACATTAGAGTTTAACGGCGTTGATGAGGCTTTGCCCGATGCCATTGAGTTAATCAACGAAAAATCTGGCAAGAAAGAAATGGCGCTTACCAAAGATGCCATTATGCGGGATATTCATAAACAACAGGATAACAGATACACCATTGACGTGAGCAAACTGGAACGCGGCATCTGGTATATGAGGGTAGTTAAAAAAGGCGCAAAAGCAGAAGTGATACGATTAATATTAGACTAATGCTTACAATCAATTAACCATAACCTGCAACCACGGGTTTTAACGGCAAACAGGATAATGCCCCGGCTATGTTTCGGTTTACCGAAATAATCCTTAATTTGCCGGAAATAAAACCTGTATTATGCTTACCAATGTAGAACATATCGGCATCGCCGTGAAAAACATGGCGGTGTCGAACAGTTTGTTTACCAAACTGCTCAACGTGGCACCTTATAAAGCCGAAGCTGTGGAAAGCGAAGGCGTGCTGACTTCTTTTTTTAAGGTGAATGCAACCAAAATAGAGCTGCTGGAAGCCAGCAACCCCGATAGCCCCATTGCAAAATTCATAGAAAAAAAAGGCGAGGGAATACACCACATTGCCTTTGAGGTTGACGACATACGTGCCGAAATGCAAAGACTGGAAAGCGAAGGCTTTGTGCTGCTGAACAATGAACCCAAACCCGGCGCCGATAACAAACTGGTGTGTTTTTTACACCCCAAAAGCAGCAACGGCGTGTTGATAGAGCTTTGCCAGGAACGGCGTGACTGATAGTGGCTTGTTTTATGCCACAAGGTTACACTAAGTACGTAATTTTTGTTTTACAAAGGAGTGGCTCGGAGTTAGACACAGAGTTTCACGAAGCAAGAAGCAAGTAACTCAAAAACGCAAAAGAATAAAATCAACAACTAAAGATTGAACAACCTTAAAACATCATTTCCTGTTGAGGCAGACGGCCAGTCTACGATTAAAAATCGAGCGAGGGATATTGCGAAGTGAAATAGAATAAAGGATTGTCCCGTCCTGAAATAGCGATACACAAAAAAAGTATCAAAAATGGAAGGACAAAACAGTTATGTCAAACGTACCCAAAAAGACTATTCATTATCTTTTAAGTTACAGATAGTTCAGGAAAT
>NZ_JANUSD010000025.1:0-36582 GCF_024793945.1 Emticicia fluvialis | reverse complement strand
AGATTTACTTTAAGGGGTCTTCAGAAGGTAGGTATTGAGTTTGGCCTGATGGCTATCGGGCATAATCTGAGAAAGTGGGCATCAAAACGCCTGTCTGAACAAGAAAATCAACAAAATTCAGTATCTACCGCTCAAAATAGGACTATTTATGTACTTTTTGAATCTTACCAGGTAAAATATCGCTACGCCGCTTAGTAAAACCCGAATCATTCCTATCTGAACCCAAAAAAGAAGCTGCCCCTTTTTGGACAGCCTCTTTTATGCTTTTACCTAAAACCGTTTACTCAAACCGTAAATGCTTCACTGATTCTCCTGAGTTGGCAAGTTCTTCCAGCGAGTCAATGCCAATCTGCAGGTGCTTTTGCACAAAGTTTCCGGTTACTTTTTTATCACTTTCTTCGGTCTTTACACCATCCGGGGTCATGGGGTTGTCTGATACAAGCAGTAAAGCGCCATGCGGAATAGAATTAACAAATCCCACTATAAATATAGTGGCGGTTTCCATGTCAATGGCCATAGCACGTATTTCGCGCAGATACTCCTTAAATACGGTGTCATGTTCCCACACACGTCGGTTAGTTGTGTAAACCGTACCTGTCATGTAATCCAGTTCATGTTTTTTTATCATAGAACTCACCGCCCTTTGTAAGCGGAACGACGGCAGCGCCGGAATCTCAGGGCGCGCATAATCATTACTGGTACCTTCTCCACGTATGGCGGCAATCGGCAGAATCAAATCACCCAGTTGAGTTGATTTTTTTAAACCGCCACATTTGCCCAGAAACAGCACCGCTTTAGGCTGAATGGCCGAAAGGAGGTCCATCACTGTAGCGGCCATAGCGCTACCCATACCAAAATTAATGATGGTAATATGGCCGGATGATGCAGTTTGCATCGGTTTGTCTTTCCCTTTTACTTCCACACCGAACATCTCGGCAAACATATCAACGTAGGTATGAAAATTAGTCAGCAAAATATAGGGTTTAAACTCAGATAGGGCAGTGCCGGTGTATCGGGGGAGCCAGTTGGCTACTATCTCTTCTTTTTTTTCCATATTAAATGTAGTTTTGCTTTAAAGTTATAGTAATTATTAAAAACCGAAGTGCGGCTTTAATAATTTAACGGTTAGTTAATTTAAAGATGATACAGCTTAACCTGCCACCTTTCGAACACAAAATTAAGGAAATTGAGGGAAAAATCTGCATTTTTGATGTTATACGTCGAAAATACCTCGTTCTGACACCCGAAGAGTGGGTTAGGCAGCACTTTGTTCATTTGTTGCTGAATCAGTACCAATACTCTAAAAACCTGATTCGGCTGGAAGGCGGCCTGAAATATAACCAGCTACAGAAGCGTTCGGATATCGTAATTTTTGATGAAACCGGCCAGCCTTCTTTGCTCATTGAATGCAAAGCGCCGGAGGTATCTATCAATCAGGCAGTTATTGAGCAGGCATCACGTTATAACCACACACTCAGATGCCGGTTTATTGCTATTACCAATGGTCTGAAAACATTTTGTTTCGAAATTGACTTCCATACAGGTAGTTTCAGGCAACTGCAGGATTTACCCCGGCGGGTAATTGCTTAATTTTTAAGGCATAAACCTGCTATCTACTTAGTATTTAGGCTTTTATTTTAAAAATATTCTTCTGAGGCTTTTCATTATCTATAAATATTATTACCTTTGCACCCTCATTTTTGAGGATTAAACTAATAATTATTTAAACACTGTTTTAGTATGTTTCAAAATCAGTATGAGACAGTTTTCATCTTAACTCCCGTTTTATCTGAAGCCCAGGTAAAGGAAGCTGTCGAAAAATTCAAAAAAACATTGACTGATAACGGTGCTGAGTTAGTTCATGAAGAGCATTGGGGTCTTCGTAAACTGGCCTATACCATTCAGCACAAAAACACGGGCTTTTATCAGCTAGTTCAATTTAAAGCTACTGCAAAAATTGTAGCAACTCTGGAAACCGAATACAAACGTGACGAGCGTGTGATGCGTTATTTGACTACGAAATTAGACAAATATGCAGTTGACTACAGCGAACGCCGTAGCAAAGGCCTAATTGGAAAGAAAAATGTAGAATCTGCTCCTGCTAAAGAAGAAAATGCAGAAGCAACAACCGCAGCAGAATAATGAAAAATAACACCATGTCACTTGTAAACGATCCTGTAGACAGAAAAGATACGGCTCGTAAAAAATATTGCCGCTTCAAAAAAGCCGGTATTAAATTTGTAGATTATAAAGACCCGAATTTCTTGTTGAAATTTGTGAATGAGCAAGGTAAAATCCTTCCTCGCCGTCTGACGGGCAACAGCCTTAAATTCCAACGCAAAGTTTCGGTAGCTATTAAACGTGCCAGACACCTGGCTCTATTACCATTCGTAGCAGACGGATTGAAGTAATTAGTGATTAGTGAATTAGAGAATTAGTGATTATATTTTTTGAGTATCAGTTAGTTAATAAACTTTTAAACTACTCAATCACTCAATCACTCAATCGTAATATCACTCAATTAAAAAACCTCATTCACAATTTAGAAAGATGGAAATAATATTAAAAACAGATATAGTAGGGCTTGGTTACAAAAACGACGTGGTTGTTGTAAAACCAGGTTATGCACGTAACTATCTTATTCCGCAGGGTTTTGCCCAATTGGCTACTGCGTCGAATCGCAAGGTTTTAGCCGAAAATCTAAAACAAGTTGCTCATAAAGCTGAGAAAATTAAAACTGAAGCTTTAGGTATTGCTGAGGCTATCGGTGATATGGTAATTACCATCCCGATGAAAGTTGGTGAAAGTGGCCGTATCTTTGGCCGTGTTACTAACACGCAGGTAGCAGATGCATTGAAAGAAAAAGGTTTTGATATCGACCGTAAGAAAATTTCTTTGGAAGACATCAAAAACGTTGGTGACTACACCGCCCTGGTTGACCTTCATAAAGAAGTGAAACACAAAGTGGCTGTTCAGGTAGTTGCTGAAGCATAAGACAGTTTCTATGCCTCAGATAAAATCTGTGGATAACATAAATAGTATTCAAGAGGCTCTCTGAAAAGGGAGCCTCTTACTTTTTATATCCTATCCTTATAAGTCCTGAAGCCGAATTTTTTTAACAACTGAAATTCGTCGGTTTCTTTCCAGATGCCAATGGAGGGTAGGCCCACCCCATTGAAAGTGGTGGTTTTTACCATTGTGTAATGTATCATGTCATCAAACACTACACGGTCGCCGATTTTTAGTGGTTCGTCAAAAGAATAATCTCCCATAAAATCACCGGCAAGGCAAGTCATGCCCCCCATGCGGTAAGTCGGTTTGCCTGCTACGGCATCTGTTGCACCCCAAATACGTGGTTTATAAGGCATCTCCAATGTATCGGGCATGTGGGCAGCAAAAGATACATCCAATATGGCCACATCAATGCCCTGGGCATCTACGATATCCAGCACAGTTGATACCAGATAACCTGTCTGCCAGCCGATAGCCGAGCCCGGCTCCAGGATTACTTCAATATTATAGGTTTCTCTCAGGCGTTTAATTTGCTTAATCAGGTGGGCATGGTCATAGCCCTCACGTGTCATCAGGTGGCCGCCGCCTAAGTTTAACCATTTAATCTGGTGCAACAAATCACCAAACTTCTCTTCTATATGTACCAGCGTGCGCTCAAGGGTATAAGAATCGTTTTCACAGAGCGTGTGCGAGTGCAAACCTTCTATGCCCTCGGGCAATTTTTCTCCTAATTGTTCTCTCGTGATACCCAGTCGTGAACCGGGTATGCACGGGTTATACATTTCTGTAGATACTTCGGCATACTGAGGGTTGATTCTCAGGCCACATGATATTTTTTTGCGTGATTGCTGAATCTGCGGTTTAAATTGCTGCCACTGGTTCAGTGAGTTGAAAGTGATGTGGCTGCTGTAACGCATCATTTCTGCAAACTCATCTGGCTTATAGGCCGGGGCATAGGTATGCGAAAGGCAGTCCATTTCTTCAACTATCAGGCGAGCCTCGTTCAGTGAACTGGCCGTGGCACCTGAGAGATATTTAGCAACTGTAGGAAAAGTAGCATACATAGAGAAACCCTTTAACGCCAGAATAATCTGCGCACCGGATTCGGTTTGTACACGGTTGAGTAATTCAAGGTTTCGTCGTAATAGTTTTTCTTCTAAAACATAACTCGGCGACGGAATTTTAGCGATATCTATAGCCATTTTTTATTTTTCTGTTGGTGATGTTATCAACGCTTACTGATAACAAACGGATATGCAAAATTACTTATTTTCTTACAGATATACCCTATCTATTCAGCCACTTGCCTTCAGTATTGACAGAAAATTAACAGCTTTGAAAAAAAGCAGTCCGGATGAAAATCACCCGGACTGGCCTGTATTACCTCAAATAGTTTTTTTTTGACAAAATCGGAATGAACCCATTCAGGGTGGGCTGCGAGATTTTTGTTTTTCTTTCATTCTATTATTCAAGTTTAAATATAACAGGTATGGTATAGTTCACTCGCACGGTTCTGCCATTTTGTTTTCCCGGAATCCACTTCGGCATCAGTTTTACTGCTCTTATTGCTTCTTCATCACAGCCAAAACCTACGCTTTTGGCTACTTTTACATCTGTAATGCTTCCATCACGCTCTACAATAAAACTCAGAAAAACCTTTCCTTCCACGCCTGAACGCTGCGCGGCAGAAGGATACTTCAGGGTTTTACCTAAAAATTTATACATTTCGCCGCTGCCACCCACAAATGAGGGCTGTACCTCAACATGCAGAAAAGGGGTGTTATCTTCTACAATTTCAGCAATTTTTGTTTCAGCCGGTGGAGCCACTGCCGGTGGAGTTTCTGCAATGTTTTCAGTTTCTTCGCCAGGGGTAGTTACATTACTGATTACTGCTTTTTCCATTTCATCCTGCGTAGGAGGCGCCTCTTCTACAACGGGGTTTTCTACCACTTCCGGCACCAGATACTTGATTGTCTGCACCTGTTCAATGGGTTTCGGAGGTTCAGGCTCAGGTATCTGTTCAACCGGCGGTTGTTCCTGCTCTTTTAAATCCTGAAGGTTAATTATTACTTCTTTCTGGTCTTTTACTTTGTCTTTTTGTCGTGCAAAGATGTAAGAAGTAACAAAAAGACCGCTGAAAAGCGTGATGCCAATCCACATGGCACGGTTTACAGTTAAAGTGTAGGTTTTGCGCAGCTCGTATGCGCCGTAATCTTTGTTGCGATGCTCAAACACAATCTCGTCGAGCGTCGCAGGGCTTGCAATTGTTGCCATTTTTGTAAAGTTTAAGTTGAACATTTTGCAGTCGATAAAACTGCAATGCAACATTAAAAAACAAAATAGTTTCTTGCAAGTAAAAACGAATAAATATTTAGATAATTATCTAAATATTTATTTTAAAAAGTTTTCTACTGCCGAAAGGAAGTAATCAAGAAGCAGCGATGCTTTAGCAAAAAACAAAAAATCCTTTTCCCGGCTGAGTCAGATACGGGAAAAGGATATATCAAATAGGGGTTTCCGGTGTTACAGACTGTTGTAATAATCAACAATTCTTACCAAGTCGTATTCAGATTTCAGTGCCAGCTCTTCCTTTTTTATAAATGCCTCAATGGCATCTTTTTTCTCTTCAAGTGCGTTAAGAACCGAGTTTTTCTTAAGTTTAACGCGGTTAAGGCTGCCATCTGGTTTTTTCAGATAATATTCAGAGTTATCCAGATATGAATCATAACGCCTGTCTACACTATAGGCTCCCTGATAATTGGCTTTCTGCATCATTTTGCTTACGTGCTTCAATAACGACGTTTTGCTTTTATATAAAACCAGCAGGTAGGTTACTGGTACAACACCGCCTTCGGTTCTCAGGCCATCAACTTTTATAAACGGGTAGCTGATACTGTTTTTTGTGTCATTAATTACAAAACCAGTAATCTGGTCAGGATTAACCACTATAGAATCGCCTACGGTGCGCTTAAACAATAGTTCCTTCCTATGGGTGTCATATTTTAGGGGTACCATTTTGGGCGCCTTCGTATTCTCTTTTACAAAAACCAGCTCTCCGTTGAGCCATTCTTCCAGAAAATACCTCGACCCTTTAACGCCTTCATACCTTAAATCATAAGTGCCCATGGCTAGTCTGTTTTTACCGGGGGTGCCATCAACACCGGGCAATGCGTTATAGACCATAGCCTCTTGAACATTAGCCTCCTGAGCAGAAGCCAATGTAATGCTGAAAAAAAGGACAAATACAAAAGCAGCGAATTTCATGTTAACGGGGTTTGTTTAATGCAATTTACTATTAAAACGAAAAAAATCCGCTAACTGCTTAGCGGATTTTAATATTATTTGCCCGTTTTATTAATATTCATGTGGCAATTCAATGTTGATTCTTTCGTGCCAGGGTAAGCCCTGGGTATTAAGCAGGTCCATGAAAGGGTCCGGATTCAATTCTTCACAGTTCCAAACACCTGGTTTTTGCCATTCAGGGTTGGTAAGCATTAACATGGCGCCTATCATAGCAGGCACACCTGTTGTGTACGAAACCGCCTGTGCTTTCACTTCTTTGTAGCATTCGGCGTGGTCGCAGTTATTCCAAACGTAGTAGGTTTTGTCTTCGCCGTCTTTTATGCCTTTAATCTGGCAACCGATTGAGGTTTGTCCGGTATAATTTTCTCCTAATGTATCAGGCGCTGGTAATACGGCTTTCAGAAACTCTAGCGGAACAATATCAATACCATTAAACTTCACGGGGTCAATACGGGTCATACCTACGTTTTGCAGCACTTCAAGGTGGGTAAGGTAGGCTTGTCCGAAGGTCATCCAGAATCTGGCACGCTTCAATGTCGGGAAATTTTTAACCAACGATTCAAGCTCTTCATGATACAAAACATAAGATTCTTTCGGCCCTATTTCAGGATAGTCAATAGGTTTATGGATTGACATGGGCGGAATTTCCACCCATTCGCCATTCTCCCAGTAACGTCCGTTCTGCGTAATTTCGCGGATATTGATTTCAGGGTTAAAATTGGTAGCAAAGGCTTTACCGTGGTTGCCGGCATTACAATCGATGATGTCGAGGTAATGCATTTCATCAAAATGGTGCTTGTTGGCATAGGCAGTATAGACCTGCGTTACGCCTGGGTCAAAGCCACAACCCAATAAAGCCATCAGGCCTGCTTCTTTGAAGCGGTCCTGGTATGCCCATTGCCAGCTGTATTCAAACTTGGCAACGTCTTTGGGTTCGTAGTTGGCGGTATCAAGGTAATGAACGCCAGTTTCAAGGCAGGCATCCATAATGGTAAGGTCCTGATACGGCAGCGCCACATTGATAACCATTTTGGGCTCAAAACTCTTAATTAACGCTACCAGTTCTGGTACGTTGTCTGCATCTACCTGAGCGGTTTGTATTTTTACGCCGTGCATTTCTTCAATATCGGCAGCTATTTTATCACATTTTGATTTGGTTCTGCTCGCCAATAGAATTTCCGTAAAAACGTGGGAGTTCATTGCACATTTGTGCGCAACTACACTGCCGACTCCACCGGCACCAATAATAATTACTTTTGACATCTTTGTGAATGAAGGATGAGTGAACTGTTACATTAACATAGCATTGGCTTATGCTAATGTTTAAACAAGCCGCAAAGATAATGCTTTAAGAAAAAAGAATAATTAAGAATGTGTTGTTTTTGAAAAAAACTCAACCGTTGGATAAAAAAAGTATATAGTTGTATTTTTTTGCTAATTAAATTGCGTTATATTAGTATTAATAAATCCCGGAAACTCCAGAGTGTCATGCAAAAGACTACAAAAACTGAATCTTCTGTGAAATACGCCGAGGTAGTTCTCGCTGTTATTCTCACGCTAATTGTTGCCGCCGGTATCTATTTTACAAATATTAAACTTTGGTAAAATAGGGTTATTCAGAAAAGAATGCTAAAAATAAGCCCCTGACCATCCGGCAGGGGCTTTGTATTATTTATTGTTCAAGTGCCGCAACACCCGGAAGCGTCTTGCCTTCCATGTATTCAAGTAGTGCGCCACCTCCTGTAGATACGTAAGATACGCGGTCTCCGTAACCGGCGTTGTTTACGGCCGATGCCGAATCTCCACCACCTATTAATGAGAAAGCTCCGTTTTCTTCAGTAGCTTTAACTACGGCCTCAGCAATAGAATTAGTACCTTTGGCAAAGTTAGGGAACTCAAAAACTCCCATCGGGCCGTTCCAAAGAATGGTTTTCGATTTCTCAAGTATACTGCAAAACAAATCTATGGTTTCAGGGCCTATATCCAGACCCTGCCAGTCAGCAGGAATCGCACCCGTTTTTACTACTTGTTTGTTGGCATCGTTCGAGAAACCATCTGCACAGAGGTTGTCTAAAGGCAAAATCAGTTTTACACCTTTGGCTTTTGCTTTTTCAATCAGTTCAAGCGCCAGCGGTTGTTTGTCTGCTTCCAGCAACGATTTCCCGATTTCGCCCCCCTGAGCTTTAGTAAATGTATAGGTCATACCTCCACCAATAATCAGGTTATCTACTTTATCAAGCAGGCGCTCAATAATCAGAATTTTGTCAGAGATTTTGGCACCTCCCATAATGGCAGTAAAGGGGCGTTCGGCGTGTTCCAGTATTTTCTGAGCATTGTCAATTTCGGCCTGCATCACATAACCGCATACACGGTCAGCAAAGAACTGCCCAATAACTGCCGTAGAAGCATGTGCACGGTGAGCAGTACCGAAGGCGTCATTCACCCATACATTGCCCAATTTTGAAAGTTTTTCTGCAAAAGCTAAATCACCTTTTTCTTCTTCTTTGTAGAAGCGCAGGTTTTCAAGCAATAGTACTTCTCCCGGTTGCAGACTGGCGGCCAGCTCAACCGCCGATTCTCCGATGCAGTCGTCGGCAAATTTTACCTGCTGACCCAGAATCAGCGAAAGCGGATTCACCAGGTGCTTTAATGAATACTTTTCAGTTGGGCCGTCTTTCGGGCGACCCAGGTGAGACATCAGAATACATGAACCGCCATCTTTCAGAATCTTCTTGATGGTGGGTATGGTTGCAGTAATGCGGGTGTCGTCTGTGATTTCATATTTTTCGTTCAGAGGAACATTGAAGTCAACTCTAATAAGGGCTTTTTTGCCCGAGAAGTCATAAGTATCTAATGTTTTCATCATTGATATTAGTGAATGAGAATTAAGCCTGCCAAATGAGTAAAATTACCCATTATTTTTTTGCTTAGATAATTTTGTGGTCAGACGAGTTTATTAAGACAAATATAGATTTTCTTTTCGCTAACATCATGCGGTTTTGTCACGATTCTTTTGCTGAATACTAAAGTTTCTTGAAATAACTATACTTTTTCTTCGGTTATGAAAAATATTATTTGGCCTAACAACTAATTGGCAGCTTTTCGCGTCTTTGAGTTCGGAAACGTTAAACTTCCTTAACATGATTTGCCTGAAAATAGGATTTTGAAACCTTAGTTTTTTTGTAAATTTGAACTCATTCCCACTCATTATGAAATCAGTTATACTTGTATTCATTTGCCTGATTGTTACGTTTCCGGCGTTTTGCCAGGAAGAAGATGATTATTACAGGGCGCCTAGCCAGCGACAAGACATAAAAAACAATGTGTACCCTAACCTTGAAAGAAAATCAGTCAATTTGTATTTGGGTGTTGAAGGCGGGCTGGAACTCAATCGGTCGACCCTAAGTAATAACATGGATGGCCTGATAGGGAAAGAAAAGGGAAATGATTTGTATTGGGGTGTTGTATTGGGTTATAACATGAACCACGTCTGGTCTATTGAAACCGGTTATTACAAAAACCCTACTCATCTGATTCAATCTGTAAGGTCAGGGCGCTCCATTCCTTATATTTATAAAATGGGTTCAGGTTTAAATACGATTCCCATACGATTTAAAAGAAGGGTTTTCACAATTGATCCTATTACCAAAAATGCAACTATTCATGTAGGTGCAGGCGTTTTGCTTTCGCCCGATGCACAAAATAAGCCGATAGATAACCGGGGCTTTGCGGGCCTTTCTAATAATGCCCCAGGTCAGAAACCAGATACACTCAGGCTTAAGAGCGATGCCTTCTTAAGTAAAAAAGCCGTTGCACAAGCAGAGCTTCTTCTTGAATTACATGGCAGAGTTTCAGAGACTTTATCTATTGTTGTTTTTGCCAGGGGCAATATAGGTGCCAAGGGCATGGTTCGTTCTGAGATTAACTACTCTATAAACAAACAAACTATTGATACCGCGCAGCAACTCACCAATGGTATCAGTTTTAATTTTGGCTTAGTGCTGCGTTACAACATTCTTCGAGGCTACAAATACATTGATAAGAATGATGATGAGTAGCGGCTGTAAATTTTTCTTTTTTTGGTTTATTGGCCTACCTTTGCAAGCGTTTAAGCTACTGTCTTTCAGCAATGCCAGATATCGAATCTCCGGTTATTACCATCATCAATCGTCATTATCCGCCTAATCCCGGCATAACCGGTGAGTCTGCCTGGGATATGGCCAAATATCTGATTGAAAAGTATCAGGCCGAAATACACATAGTGTATATTGACCGCACCTATGATGGTGGCGGACAGGTTCGCCAGCCGATAGGCATGCTGCATCCGGTTAAAACAATCTATGAAGGTAAAAATGGTTTACTGAAACTGATTTCAGGTACATTGGATGGCCTTTTTCTGGTACTGAAAGCCCGTAAAATGAAACGAGGCCGCATTGTTGTTATGACCAGCCCGCCCTTATTGCCTTTCTGGGCCTCGTTGTTTTTGAAAAACTGGGTTTTATGGTCGATGGATTTGTTCCCTGAAGGGTTTGCCGCAGCGGGTACGGTCAGCCCTTCTAATTTTCTATATCGCTTTATTCTCAAAAAAACATATCAAGTCGCTCCGCAGCATTTGATTGCGCTTGGACCTAACCAGGCCGCTTTTGTAAGAGACAGCTACAAGCAGGCTATTCCTACCACTATTCTGCCTTGTGGTGTTCTGGTTCATCAGCAAAATGACCCCGCCATACCAGATTGGAAAAAGGATGACAGTAAGATATATTTCGGTTATTGTGGAAACCTGGGGCAAGCGCATTCGGACGAGTTTTTGTTGAAATTTATCGACAATCTTGATAGCCAAAAGCACCAGCTGATACTGGCAGTTTATGGCGAGAAAGCAGATAAGGTATTGACCTATGCCCAAGGCAGAGCGGGCATCACCATCCTGAAAAGTGTGCCGCGTAGTCAGTTACATTTTATAGATGTGCATCTGGTTAGTTTATTACCGCAATGGACACATATTGCCGTTCCGTCAAAAGCGGTTAGTTCTATCTGCGCCGGGGCTGGTATGTTGTTTTGTGGTAGTAAAGATGCCGATACCTGGGCACTATTGCACAATGCAAGCTGGCTGATTGAAGAAAATAATGAGATAAATGCACAGATAAAAAGTTTCCTTGCTTCATTAACCATAGATGAAGTGCAACTAAAAAGAAACAACGCACAAGCTTTATTCAGCAAACTACAAACAATGGTAGTTGATGCTTATGATGAAGTGAAGCGTCTGGGTTGTGTTTCTGCTATTGATTAACAAGACTTTTATAAACCTTTAGGTATTGCTCCTTTACTACCTCCTGAGAGTAATTTGCCAGTACTTTTTCTCTTGCTTTACTGGCAAGGGTTTGCGTATCGGCTTCAAATAACACCCAGTTAATGCCCTCTGCCAGGCTCTCTGCCGATTTATATGTAGCCAGAAACCCCGTCTGTTTATGTTCTATCATTTCAGGTATGCCTCCCACCTCAAAGCCAACTGCAGGCGTGCCACAGGCCAATGATTCCATAATGGTATTGGGCAGGTTCTCTTGTATTGAAGGAATACTGAAAACATCAGCAGCAGAGTAAACCAAGGCTATTTTCTGAGCGTCGGTTATTCTGCCCAGTGCATGTGTTTTAAAAGGGAGGCTTTTGTTTAATTCCTCATCACTCTCGCCCAGAATCACTAACTCAATTGCTTCTGGCTGGCTAACCGATTCTTTTAACAATGCCAGTGCTGCCTGAAAATAACTGAAGCCTTTCCAGATGACAGTAACTTTTGCCGCTGCAAACAGAATCAGTTTTTTATCAATGGGTAATCCCAGCTTATGTCGTGCTTCTGCTTTATTGATTGGATAAAAAACTGCCGTATCTAAAGGATTGGGAATAGAGGTAACTGGCAGATTTTTAAACAAACTGCTTTTACGTGCCCTGGCGGCCAGCCATTGGCTACATGCCACAATCTGAACCGACGGTAATATAGTGTCTATAAAAATTCGACGTTTTTTTTTCCAAACCCTGGCAGATAAATCGTCATCGGCTGGATTCTTCAAATAAGGCAGGCAATTGCCACAGTGCTGCTGAAAGTTCTCACAATTGCCGCTATGGTGGCAGCCTCCTGTAAAAGCCCACATATCGTGGAGTGTCCAGACAATGGGCTTGCCAAGTGCAAAGAGTTTTTGAAGCGATTGTGTAGACAGAAATCCGAAATTAATCCAGTGCAGGTGAATGATGTCTGCCTCTTGCACCAGCGGGTGTTGTGAGATGTCAATACCTGTATTGGCAGGCGAGAAGGCAAAGCGTACTTCTTTGTTTTTTTCGAGTAGTCTGAAGTAAAGCCGCTCCAGCGCAAAACGGGCAAACGCCATTTTGTGCGCAAGCCAGGTATTTACAACAGCAGTTACGTCTTCTCTTTTGCCTTTTTTTTGCTGCACCAGCAGGTCGGCTTTTATATCTTTTTCTTCTTTCAGAAGGCTGAGTAAGCGCAGGCAGGCTATGGCGGCACCGCCCATGCTGTCGTCGGTATTTATTAAAAGAATTTTCAAGTATTATTCGGGCAAATGTGTCATTAACAGATGCGAATTACGCGATTTTTTGCCATATCTTTAACAAAAGAACCTTTGTGTAGAAAAAATATCGGCTTTAATGTAAGTTTTTTACCCGCCCCGCGACTAATTGTTTAAACAATGTAACTGACAATGGAAAAAGAATTTATCGGCTTGATTAATACAAACAGAGGCCTCATATACAAAGTATGTAATTTGTATTGCCATGACGATGATGACAAAAAAGACCTTTTTCAGGAAATTGTTTTGCAGTTATGGACATCTTACCCCGGTTTCAGAAATGAATCGAGACACACTACATGGTTGTACAGAGTGGCGCTGAATACAGCTATTTCAAACTTCAGAAAAGAAACCAGAAAGCCTGAGCGCAAGGCGCTATCAGACAAAGAATTTCAGATACCCGACATGGCAATTGAAGATCATGATAACGCCGGGGTATTGAGGCAGGCCATTGAGCACTTGTCTGAAATCGAAAAGGCGTTGATTATGTTATATCTGGATGATAAAAGCTACGATGAAATTGCCGAAATTATTGGTATAACGAACTCAAACGTAGGGGTAAGGCTGAACCGTATTAAAGTTAAATTAGAAAAAATCATTCAAACGAAAAGAACATGAATCTGGAAGAATTAAAATCGGCCTGGCAGGCGTATGACCTTAAATTACAAACCTCTCAGTTGCTTACCGAAAAACTGGTGGTAGGTATAATTCGTGAGCGGTCCAGGTCAAGAGTAGCACAAATAAGAAGAGAAAACAGGTTTTTCTTTGTTCTGCTGGTATTTGAACTTGTGATACTCGGCGCTGTTTTTACAGGCAACCCCTTCGATTTCACTTATACAATGCAGTTTGCTCCGTTCGCTTTTCTGGCAATTGGCATTCTGATGGCATTGTGGACTGTCTTCAAGAGCCAGATGATTCTGGAAACAGACATGAACAGCACCACCCTGGGCGCTTTTCTGAAAAAAGTGATCAGGGAATATGAAAAGAACAAAAAGTTTGAAGGCTGGTTTGGTTTGATTATGTTGGTTTCCGGTTGTTTTACAGTGCTGTCGTTTCTGCCTAAAAAACTAGAGAAAATGAGTTTACAGGCTGCCCTGATAGATACGGCCATCCCGATAGGTATCTGCTTGCTGATTTATTTTTTGGCTTTTAAACTGGGGGCATTCAAGAATCCTAAAAGTGCTGGTTTTAAAGAAGATTTGCAAGAATTGGAGGCCATTTCTGCCGAGCTTGAGCAATTAAATTGATAGCTCTTTCCATTTTTTTAGTGGTTTCTGCAAATTTTTAAATCATTTCGGGGGGCTGACGCGTTTATTCATAAAATCCAGAACTTAAATGAAAAAAATAAGCACGTTCATCTTCTATACGGCCATAATCGCCTTTTGGGGTTTTAGTTGTGAGTCAGACGCTGATTCCATAAATAAACCTGATGATTCTGCACCCAACCCCACAGCCGGAGAATACCAGGCTGTGGTTGCATTCCCGAATTTGAATTTCGACGACCCTGTTGAGCTTACCCACGCCTCAGACGGTACCAGTAAATTGTATGTAGCAGAGCAACGGGGAGTTATAAGGGTATTTGATAATGCCACATCAACCGCACAGGCTAATGTGTTTTTGGATATTGATAGTAAGGTAGATGCAGGAGGAGAAATGGGCTTACTTGGCCTGGCTTTTCATCCTGATTTTAAGAATAATGGCTATTTTTATGTCAATTATACGCGTAATACCCCCACTCGGCAAACGGTTATTGCCCGTTTTAAGGTTAATTCGGGTGTTCAGACGGCAGATGCCGGAAGTGAGAAAATATTACTTACTTTCGACCAACCCTATACCAACCATAACGGAGGCAAGCTGGCCTTTAGCGCTGATGGTTATTTGTTTATAGCCACGGGCGATGGCGGTAGTGGAGGAGACCCGCAAAACAACGCACAAAACCGCAAGAATCTGCTAGGTAAAATTCTGCGTATTAATGTTATTGCCTCCGAAAGCGGAACGTATACAATTCCGGCCGATAATCCTTATAAAGGCAATAGTGAAGGTTTTAGGGAAGAGATTTATGCCTATGGCTTGCGGAATCCCTGGCGCTTTAGTTTTGACCATACCAATAATAACCTTTGGGTAGCAGATGTAGGCCAGAATGAGGTAGAAGAAATAGATATTGTAACCAAAGGAGGTAATTATGGCTGGAAAATAAAAGAAGGCAACCGTTGCTTTGATGCCAACGCCAATTGTAATCAGGCTAACCTGATAGCCCCTGTCTGGGCATATAATCAGGGTACTGACGGCCGGTCGGTAACAGGTGGTGTGGTTTACAGAGGCACCAAACTGCCAGACCTGGCAGGTAAGTATGTATTCGGCGATTATGTGAGCGGTAAAATATGGTCTCTGAAATACGACGGCTCAAAAGCAACCGATAGTGGCGACAAATTCAGTAACGTAAATACGGTTTCTGCCTTTGGCGAAGACGCCGCCAAAGAGCTTTATATACTCGATTATAGCGCGGGCAAAATATATACCTTGCAGAAGAAATAGAACAAGTAATAACCTCAATTAGCTCTTTCAATTTTAGAGAGAGCTAGCTGAGGTTTATTTTTTTCCTAATTTCACTATAGCTTTCCAAAGATTCGTCATGGCTCCGTTCAACTCTGGTGAAACCTTGCTCCAATAAATAATTACACCATAAAGTAAAGTAACACCTGCCGAACGATACACTATATCTATCACTGTTCTGAATTTATTTCCTTCCAAAGTTGGCAACAGGCTTATAACAAAACCAGCTGCTATCATTATAAGCAGAACTTTGGGTATGTCAATCGTGAAAGGCTGCATACCCAGTTTCCACCATACAAATGCATAACGGACAGCATTATAATAAATAGTCGATAACGCCAGCGCAAAAGCTGCACCGTTAATACCATACATCGGAATCAGCAACCAGTTCAGAAAAACCGTCAGCCCTATCAGGCTAATCATAATGTAGGTGTCATACTTATAGTAAGGCGAAAGCGTCAGTATGGTGCCGTTTAATCCCGTAGCCAGGTCAAATAATTTACCTAAACTCAATATAATTATTACCCACTTTCCTTCTTCATAACCTGCTGGCAAAAACGCAAACAAATTGTCAATATTAAGGTAAATGCCCAGAAAAATCCAACAACCAACAATCAGCGAAGTAGTACAGCTTTTGCGGTAAATGGTGTCAATGTTTTTCAGGTCATTGGCTGCAAAAGAGTCTACAATAATAGGTGCTGAGGCCTTATTGAGCGCCAGTAGAGACATGCCCATTACGCTACCAAAGAAGGCGGCTGTACTGTAAATACCGGTTTCCTCTAAGGTTGAAATCTCTGCCAGCATAATTTTGTCTATGTAAAGGATAATCATCGACGAAAAACCCGTCAGAATTGTAAGTATGCTGTAGGTGGCAAACTGTTTGATAAACTGGGGTGTCAGCAACGAAAAATCCGGTTTTAATGAAAACCCATCCAGTTTTGATGCCTTCCATATCATGGGTATAACATAAAAAGAAAAGGCCAGTACCCATACCCAGATATATTGCGTGAAATCGAGCACATGGAAAACCACCAGAAACGATGAAGCCAGCAGCAGGAAGCGCTGTAAAAACTGCGACAGGAAAGTGCCCGTTACGGTTTCATACAGGTTTTTGGCATAATTATCAAACAAGTTGAATAGCAGCGTGGCAAATGTAATGGGTAACAGAAAATAGAAATTGTCGGCCAAAAGATTGTTTTCACCTTTACGGGCAATCATCCAGTCTTTCAGGAAATATACGCCAATACTGCAAAAAAGAAAACCTGTAATGCCAACAGCAAGGCCCAGAAACAGAAAACCGTGATGGCCTTTTTGGGCATCTCTGAAACGAACAAAAAAACGGCTCCCTGCGGCATTAAAGCCCAAGGACGAAAGCTGAACCATTACATACATGTAAGAAAGTAATACCTGTAGCAAGCCTATTTCTTCTTTTTTGAAGAAATTAGGAAAAACAAAAAACCAGGAAATAAAGCCAACCAATACCCCTGCATAAGAGAAGATAGTGCTGATAAAGGCCTGTTTTTTTATGACATTCATAAATATTTATTTAACACTTATAACATTACTGATGGCACTCTCATTATTGAGTCTATCAAGTGCAGTAACTACATATACGTATGATTTCCGCGACTCATAATTTTGGTCAATATAGCCCGGTTTGCCTTCGTTTCTTACAATTGCCAGAATTTTCGCCGGGTTATCCAGATTGATTTTTTCATTTTTGTCGAATCTATATAAAACAAATGCCTTTATTTCGTCGCCGTCTTTTGCTTTTGCCGAGGGTAATTCCCAGGTTATAGATACGCCAAGGTCGCTGGCTTTCAGGGCTTTCAGTTTTTCAGGGGCGTTGGGTGGTATGTTGTCTTTCCAGGGCATAGCCGGGGGTAGAGCCGGATAAGCATAAAGATTTCTGACTGAATCGGCCACCGATAATTCGTTCTTGCTCAAAGGTTTTGCACTGAAATAAATACTGCCGGAAATCTGCGGTTTTGCCCGGTTATACCTTATTTGCCTTGCAATCTGGTCGGCTTTCTCCCAGCCTGTTTCATTGCTGCCAGCTTTTACACGATAAACCGCATGGCCAATATACAAATGCCTTCCAAACGCATTTTTGGTCCACCAGTCTGTCAGGTTTTGGTAGGGTACCTTACCAAACTCAAAACTAAAATATACCTGCGGGGCTATGTAATCAATCCACCCGTTTTGTATCCACTTTTTAGTATCGGCATACAGATTGTCATAAGAAGACAGCCCTCCGGCAGTTGCAGAACCACTGGCGTCGGCAGATACGTTTCTCCATACCCCAAACGGACTTATACCAAACTTTACTTTGGGCTTAATTGCCCTTATACCTTCACTGATAGACTTAACGGTTAAATCAACGTTGTTGCGTCGCCAGTCTTCAATATTTTTAAAACTCCCCTTGTACTTTTTAAAAGTGGCTTCGTCTTTCAGTTTTTCATTTGCCGCCGGATACGGATAAAAATAATCATCGAAATGAATACCGTCTACTTCATAATTCCGCAAAATATCCAGCACCACATTTGTAATATAAGCCCTCACTTCGGGTATGCCCAAATTAAATAGTTTCTGCTTGTCATAAGTAAGAAACCACTCCGGCTTTGTAATAGTAATATGGTCTTTAGTTATGCTTTTAGATGCCTTGTGGGTGCCTCTGTTCATATTCAGCCAGGCATGAAACTCCATTTTGCGCTGGTGCGCTTCTTCAATCATAAAGGCCATTGGGTCGTAAAACGGAGCCGGAGCTTTACCTTGTGTGCCTGTGAGCCATTCAGACCACGGCTCTTTACTTTGGGCATAGAACGCGTCTGAGGCTGCTCTTACCTGCACCAGCACGGCATTCATTCCGTAGCTTTGCTGTTTATCGAGCATGGTTCTGAACTCCTGTTGCTGTGCATTTGTTGATAACCCTTTACGAGAAGGCCAGTCGATGTTATCGATGGTGGCCACCCATACCGCCCGGAATTCGCGCTTAGGCCCCGGAGACCTTGAAATATATTGCTGGGTGATTTTGGTACTGCAACCGCTCAGGAAAGCATAGATAACTAGGAAGCAGGCAATTTTTTTCAGAATCATCAAAAGCGGATATTGAAATTTTATTCAAAAATAGATAAAAATTTAACCCAACGGCTAATTTTTGTTACTTTTGCTATGTTTTGCAATAATGTTAGACTATTAGCATTATTAATGGTAGAAAAGCCTTAATATTATCTGCTTTTTTATGAAATCTCTTTTGCTGGGATTTGTATCACTCAATTTACATTAATTATTGTGAAAGAATACGGAAGTAACATTCAGAAATTAACCGAGTACATTGTCAGTCTGCCAGACAAAGACCAGCGTACTAAATATGCCCATATATTGATAGAATTGATGCGCCAGATTCACCCTAACATGCGTGAAGGCATTGACTATTCTAAAAAACTGTGGGATGACCTCTACGTCATAGCCAATTTTGACCTTGATGTTGACAGTCCGTTTCCACCCCCTCCGAAGGAGATACTAGGTAAAAGGCCCATGACAGTGCCTTACAACCAGCATCCTTTGAAACACCGTTTTTATGGCCGAAACCTGGAGCTACTGGTGCTGAAAGCCATGATAACCGAAGACTTTGAAGACCGCAAGGCCTTTATTTCATACATGGTGCGTCTGATGAAAGGTTTTTACCAGACCTGGAACAAAGACAGCATTGAAGCCGAAGATTGCCTGCAACAGATTCTGGAGTTGTCTGGCTTCAGATTCCAGCGAGAAATTGATGAATTACGGCGTGACGGGCTCATGGAGTCGTCGCCTAAAGATGGTAACGGGAGCCGCCAGCGTATACCACAACCGCAACAGGCCCAGGGGCACTCACGCGATAACCGCGACCGTGGCGACCGCAATAACCGCAACAAGAATTTCAATAATGGCGGAGGCTATAAAAACAATAACAACAACAATAGCAATAACAACAAACGAAGAAGATAGAAGAAGGGGAGACCTTTCGGAACGCAAGATATTTCTACTATATGGCATCTTTCAAGATTACAGGAGGTAAAAAACTACAAGGAGAAATTATACCGCAGGGGGCAAAAAACGAGGCATTGCAGATTGTATGTGCTGTGCTGATGACCAAAGAACCTGTGACCATCCATAATATTCCGGCTATCAGAGATGTAAACAAACTCATGGAGTTACTGGAAGACATGGGCGTGCGCCGCGAAAAAGTAGGCGAGGGCTCGTATCGTTTTCAGGCTGATAACGTGAACTTTGATTATTTCGAGACCCCTGAGTATAAGGAGAAGGCCTCTGCCTTGCGTGGGTCTATCATGCTTCTGGGGCCTATGCTGGCTCGTTTTGGCAAAGGAAAGGCACCACGCCCGGGTGGTGATAAAATAGGACGCCGGCCGCTGGATACCCACTTTACGGGGTTTCAGAAACTGGGCGCCGAGTTTATTTATGACCCGAACGACGCGTTCTATACCGTTGAGGGTGGTAAAATGAAAGGAGCTTATGTGTGGATGGACGAGATTTCGGTAACCGGAACCGCCAATGTGCTGATGGCTGCCGTAATGACCGAAGGCACCACCACCATTTATAACGCCGCATGTGAGCCTTATCTGCAACAGCTAAGCAAAATGCTGAACAGCATGGGCGCCAAAATAAGTGGTGTGGGATCCAACCTGCTAACCATTGAAGGTGTAAAAGAATTACATGGCTGTGAGCATACCATGCTGCCGGATATGATTGAGATTGGTAGTTTTATTGGCCTGGCAGCCATGACGCAATCTGAAATTACGATTAAAAATTGCCGCATACCTGAGCTGGGGATTATCCCAGATGTGTTCAGGAAACTGGGCATACAGATGGAGTTCAGAGGAGATGATATTCATATTCCAGCACAGACACATTACGAAATCAGTTCGTTGATTGATGGCTCTATTCTTACCATTTATGATGCGCCGTGGCCGGGTTTCACTCCCGACCTGATTTCGATAGTACTGGTAACAGCCATACAGGCCAAAGGAACGGTGCTGATACACCAGAAGATGTTTGAAAGCCGACTGTTCTTTGTTGATAAACTGATTGACATGGGCGCACAGATTATCCTTTGTGACCCGCACCGTGCCAACGTAATAGGTCTGAACCGCGAGCATAAACTCAGAGGCATCCGTATGACCTCCCCTGATATACGTGCAGGGGTATCGCTACTGATTGCAGCGATGTCTGCCGAGGGAACCAGCATCATCGATAATATAGAACAGATAGACCGTGGGTATCAGTTCATAGACAAACGCTTGAACGCAATAGGCGCGGAGATAGTGAGGATTTAAGAATTGAGTGAATGAGTGAGTTGGTGAATGAGTGATTTAATCGTAAATTGCCAATTAGTGGCCGCCCCTGCGACGAATAATCGTGTTACCTAGCGCATTGGTGTACATTGTGGCTTTAGTAATAAAAATAATCACTAAATCAATCATTCACTCAATCACTAATTTTTTTTCTGCTTGGGTTTTGAATTGTAATTGTTAACTCATACCTTTGCAGTCCCAATTCGATTAATACCGTAGTACATGCCCAGATGGCGGAATCGGTAGACGCGTTGGTCTCAAACACCAATGCCTTCACGGGCATGCCGGTTCGACTCCGGCTCTGGGTACTTTAAAGAGGTTTAGATAATTTTAACGAATTGTTTAGACCTCTTTTTTTTGTTTGGTATTCTTTGTAAATTGTGATATGAGTAACAAGTAGCCATTAAAGATTTACTAAATAATAAACTTATGAGTACTGCAGAGATTTTATATGAACAATACAAAGTTCTGCCCATAAAGGTACAGAAAGAGCTAAAAGCACTTATTATTGCTGATAGTGAAGAAACGGTTTCAGTTGCAATTAAAAGTTTAAAAAAAGGGCTTAAAGAGGTTAAACTGCTGCGAGAAGGGAAAATAAAAGCTCGTCCTATCTCAGAACTTTTTAAAGAACTAGAAAATGGCAATTGAAATTCAAACCCTTGCCAAATTTGATAAAGAGTTTAAAAGACTTGCCAAGAAGTATAAGTCATTGCCCAATGAACTAAGGGCATTATCCAATACTTTAATAGAAAATCCTAAGTTGGGCACTAATTTAGGAGCAGGGCTTTTTAAGATACGGTTAGGTAGTGAGAGCAAAGGTGGTGGCAAAAGCGGAGGATTTCGTGTGATAACCTATTTTATTGAACGCCATCACGATATGGAGTTTGTTTATTTAGTTACCATTTATGATAAGTCGGAGGAGGAAAATATTACAAAAAATGAACTACTAAAAGTTATAGAAAGAGGTATTGAGTAAATTGGTAAAAGAAATATTACAGTAGTTTGAATTTTTATGTAATAGAATCGGTAGACGCCTTGGTCTCAAACACCAATGCCTGCAAGGGCAGGCCGGTTCGACTCCGGCTCTGGGTACTTTAAGAACCGTAATTGCTTTTTAAGTAGTTACGGTTTTTGTTTTTGTGGTTACAAGAATAGAGAAATTAGTGATAGATTGCTGTGAAAAATCAAATAAGACGCGAAAGCACCAAGCTCACTTTTTATTATTTTCTTTCAAAAAATCATAAAAACTTCTTGTAATTCTTCCTCCAGTACTGGGCAATAAAACCCCACTTATAATCTTTATATTCTTTAATTATGCCGATAGGTAACTTTTGAATCTCAATTTTCTCTTCATTAATTAATTTATTAATGTAAATTCCATCTTTAATTGAGGCATCATTACACTCTCTCCCACTAATATTTCCTATTCTTACCGCTTCGTAGTTTTTAATATAAAATAAATCACTATCCCAATTATAATCTGCACAGCCACTCCTATGATAAGAGTAGTAATATTTTGTATTTCCAATTCTTTGTGCGGAAGGGAACCTCTGAAAATATATTACTTTTTTGTATGTTTTATTAGTAATGTCATATAATAAGAAATCCTGGATGCCGGGAGTATTTGTCATATAATCAATTAAAATATCTTTATAACCATCTCCATTGAAATCTAAAAAATCCTGTTTAGGAGAATACACGCTGTCTTGATAGATTGTATGTCCTTTTTCGTTTTGTAAAATAAGGTTGTATCCGCTGTAACAAGTTATTACGAAGCGACGCCCTTCTACGTAATCAGTAACTGTATTTAGTATTGTGTCATTTCTAGTTGCTATAGGGACATCTAATTCCGCAGCAACCACCGATGGTTCTTGAATTGATTTTACCTTACTATTTTTTTGTTTGCAAGACCCATCCAATAATAAAACGATTAATAAATACAAAGTTTTAGCTATGCTTTTAGAACTATATATAGCTTGTTTTTTTAGAAATAATAGTATAAGCATATGTAGTTCTGAGGTGGTGGTCAAAAAAACTATTATAAAATAAGACACAGTACAAAGCAAAGGAACTCCAAAACGTTGAACCCTACCTCCCCACCCCCGTCACCAACCCATCTATCACCTCTCTGAAATACCTGCCATTATATGGCCCAAACCAGTTCATTTCCTGGGTTTCGGCTTTGGGTTCGTTGTAATACTCGTCGGGGGTAATATAGCCTATGTATCCGCCGTTAAATGAGGTAATTATTAAGTCTTTGCCTAGTTGTTGTGCTGCCAAGTCTGACGGGCTGTATAGCATCCCTGAGTAATCGCAGGGAGTGCCTATCCATATCATTTCGCCGATGCGTAAGGCATTCATGCCTACTTCCTGTTCACCCATCAGCCAATTGAATACCCACGGGCGGAGGCAGATATGCTTGCTTAATCGCAGTTGTGGGTCGCGCAAGGCCAGTGGGAAATAAACGCTTCGTAGGATAGAGGTAGTATCTGTTTTTAAAGTGCTGCCACCGGTTTTGATTAAATGTGCTAGGTTTGCGGCCATCATTTCAGCTTTTTGGTACGATTCCTCACCATTATCTGTGGGGCGCATACTGCCTACGGCTCCTGCAAAAAAAGCAGCAAAATTGCATACACCCGATTGCTCAAGGCTGGTAACCAGCATACCCGGGTAGTCGGCGCTTATCCGGTTATCATCTTTCGGAATATCCGTCGCATGGGCAGCATACGTGAGCACCAAAGCCGATTCTTTATTGGCATTTTCTATTTTCATCACACGCAGCCAGGGGTCTTCGGTGGCCGTCTCTCCGAACAAACGGTTACTTACATAGTCACCGGCGTTGAATTTCTGAAAGCCGATTTTACATACAGAAGCAGTGGCTTCGGCCTTTTTTACACTTCTTATAATGGCATCTGTAATGGTTTTTATCATCTGCTCATTTTTTGGCCCGGCCATTGCCCGGCCTCCGGGGCCGCCTGCCCAGCCGCCTGCACTACTGTGGGTATGTGTAGCCCCAAAATAAATGTTCCCCCTGCCAAAACCAAGTTTACCGAGTGATGAGATAACCTGCGCTACCACCAACGGAGGCGCAATCAGAAGATCCATGGTTATCATGGCTACCTTTTGCCGGCCGTTGTCTAAAACAATAGACCGCACATAGATGCTGTCATGTACTGCCGATGCCGGACTGTCGCGCAGGCCGTATCCGGCTATATGTATTTCAGTATTTCCGGTGATGCTTTCTTTACTCCACCCACCTTTCAGGCTTGTGCCATATCCGCCATCAATTTTAAGTGCATTAAGCTTCCTTTTGGTTGTGGCATAATAGTCGGTCTCCTCAAGAGGGCGGTTATCGTTGAAAGTAAGCATACTTACCCCCAGTACTGCCAGCACAACAATAAACCAGGTGAGTATTTTAATGAGTTTTTTCAAAAGGGTTTTGGATTTTGTTAAAATCTACTTGATATGTTTGCTTATAATCTTCTATGACCATAAGCAATCTCATAAAATATTTATTTATGGGAACCAAAGAGAGTCCTGTCCTTATGGTGATTACTTAATATACAAGTAAGTAGTGCAGTTTCGTGTTTTGTCTATTCCTCAAATATATTCAAAGTAGAACGGAAAGACTTGTTTTTTAAAAAATCCTCCCCGAAAAATGAACATCATAATTCAACAATATTGCAATTATCTAAATTATGAGGCAGAGTAAAGATACTTAACACTTCAATAGGAAAATAAGTATAAAGATAATTCAAGTGCCAATTTATATATATTGTAATTATTTTTTTAGTTTGTTCATCATCAACTTGTTTCAAATAATCAGTCCAGACGTAAAATGAATTTAATATTATGTCAGCTATATCTATTTTGCTTTTACTAATATTATCTCCTTTTTTTATAGTTGAAAAATGTAGTCCCCAAAAAATATATATATCTTCATTATCAGTATCTTTCGTATGAAAAAAAGCATTGTGTAAAGCATTTAAAATAGTAGTAATAAATATATTATCATAGAATGTCTCAGCAATTTTTTTTGCTATATTATTATTAATAGACCACAAAGTTCCTATATACCCAGATGCTCCTGACTGCAGAAATGAGTTCGCAATATCTGAAGAAGACCAACATGTATTATTAAATATAAGAGGAAATGTAGACTGAGCGGAAATAAAATTGAAATTCGCTTGATAATTAAAATCAAAACATTTTATAGCACTAGAGTTCTCTATAATTGATTTTTCTTTTCCTGTTCGATTTTGATTATTCTTCTTAAATAATTCTTCAATCATGTCTATAAAAACGTAATGAGGATAATTTTGATTTTCTAATTCTTTACTTTTCCATTTAAAGCTATTAAACTTTCGCCAATGCAATATTCTAGTTACTGGCACCAATTCTTCACTTTTGTCTGGAGCAAAACTCATAACTTCATCATATTCAACTATGTGTTTAATGCCTTTACTATCAATAAACTCTTCACAAAATGAAAAACCACCAACTTCCCCACCATGACTACAAATGTGCAATACCTCATATGGGAAATGTTTTATGTGGTGTTCTACATTGAAGGCAGTCGCATCTTCTCCAACCAGTTCGGCAACGTAATAATCGTTTTGTTTAAATTTATCTATGATGAATTTAGTCTCTTCATCTTTCCCAAATTCTAATGGTGAAAAGACTAAAGAAGAAAAGATGCTTGGAGATTTTTCTTTTAATAGGTTTATAAGGATAAAGAAATCCGGTGATAATGAGGTATTAACATGAGTAAATGGAATTTCATTTTTTAGAATTAATGAGTATGGAATTCCAAAAGTAAAGAAAGTTGCAAAATTGTATTTTTTAAAATTTATTTCTTCAATAAAAGGATAAACTTTTGCAGATAAGTCAAGTAAAAATTGATTCTTTTTTTCTGCTTCCCATTGCCTAATTAAATCTCTAATTTCGGTTATTTCTATTTTTGGCATATCTATTAACTTGATATCTAAATTAAAAGATACAGCATAATTTATTGCAATTACAGTTGAAGCATCATTTCTGTTCTCTATTACAACTAGTCCATCAGAGTTCTCTTCATTTTTTTGAAAGTCATTTGATTGATAATCTATTTTTAATAATAGATTATTCCTAGATGCATATATTAATCCATTATATATGTCATTTTCATTACATTTTAAATAGCCCTTTTTTTTTATTAATGGACTTAGATGAAAATCTACGTCAGAAGTATTGTTTATTTCTATAACATTATATTCTTCTAAGAAAGTAAGGTAACTTTTTTGGTTTTCATTTAAACCTCCAAGAATTATAGTGCCTATTTTATCTAGTGATTTTAAGCTTTGATTAACTTTGATATTAAACTCTTTAGCTCTATCGATAGTAATAAAATTTTCTTTTATCAAATCTTTAACAATCTCATTTTTTGAAATTGGGACATCGAAATACTCAAATAAAAGCGTATGTTCATTTTCTTTACTTATGTAGGAAGAAATTAATGCAGCTAAAATTGGATTTTTTGCATTTGCAATACACAAAAACTCATTGTTGAAGTCAGGGATATGAATTTTATTCATATAAACTAAATTAAAGAAAATAATATATTCAGCAAAATTGTCAATCAATTGGTAACGAATTAATTCAAAATTCTAATTGCAATATGCATATAATTTTCAATAAGTTGTAAATTGTTTTATTTTCGAAATAAGAGAAACTCCTAATATTCTTAAATCGAATAAGTCTAAATTATTCATTAATAGCGCTTAAGATTCTTTTATCCAATAAACCACACTTTCGCATCTTTGCTTGGCTTGCAAAAACATTTTTCGTACTTTCCCAACATAAAACATCTTTATTCAACATCCTGAAATAAAACATGAAAAAACGCTTCTCTTTATCTTTAGTCCTTGTGGTGGCTTTGGGGTATTTACAGCCCTCGCTGGCACAGAAAGTACATATTACCGACATTGATCCTTCCGTAAAACCCGGCGACGATTTCTTTATGTATGTCAACGGTAAATGGTATAACTCCGTTGAGATTCCGTCTACCCAATCGGGGGTGGGGTCTTATTCATTCCTCAATTTCCCGCAGCGCATCCGTATGCAGGGCATTCTCGACAGTGTTTCTGCGGCCAAAAATCCGGCGGGAAGTATCGAACAGAAAGTAGCAGATTTTTATGCTTCGGGTATTGACGTTGCCACTATCAACAAGCGCGGCTATGAACCCGTAAAACCTATGCTGAAACGCATTGACGGCATAAAAGATGTGGCTGCACTGATGAAATTTGTAGTTGACCAGCAAAAGTATAACAACTATTCTATTATCGGGTTCCGCGTTGGGCCGGACATCAAAAATAGCGCCATCAACATCGTTAATTTAGCGCAAACCGGTATCGGCTTGCCCGAAAGAGATTATTATTTCAGAACCGATTCTTCAACCATTGGTATCCAGAAGGCTTATACGGCCTACCTTACTACGTTGTTCACGCTATCGGGCACCGAGGCATCGGCTGCTGCTAAAATGGCAAGTGCCGTGTATGGTATTGAGAAAGAACTGGCGGCATCGCACAAAACCAATATTGAGCGCAGAAACGTGCAGGCCAATTACAACAAGCTGGCTGTGGCAGATATCGCCAAGAAACAACCAAACATTGGCTGGGCGACTTATTTTAGCGGCTTAGGTGTGAAAATAGACTCATTGAATGTGCAGCAACCTGTCTACTATGACCGCCTGAATGCCTTACTGACGTCTGTGACAATAGGCGACTGGAAGGCTTACCTGAAAGCCAGAACATTGACGGCCTATGCCGATTTTCTAAGTGAGCCTTTCTCAAAGGCTTCTTTTGAGTATTCAAAGAAATTGTCAGGACAAGCTACCCAAAAACCTCGCGGAGAAGAGATTACAGAGGCTGTCGACCGGTCGCTTGGGCATGGGCTGGCACAATTGTATGTGAAAAAGTATTTTCCGGAAGAAGCCAAAAAACGTATGCGTGTGTTGGTAGATAACCTGAAAACAGCTTTTGAAAACCGCATTACCCAACTGGACTGGATGAGCGATTCTACTAAAGCCAAGGCTAAAGAAAAGCTATATGCATTTAGTGAAAAAATCGGGTATCCGGATAAATGGAGGGACTACTCTGCCGTGAAAATCAATCGTGGCACGTACTTTGAAAACCGTCTGGCTACCAGTCAGAACGATTTCAATTACTCAATAGCCAAAGTGGGCAAACCCGTTGACCGTACCGAATGGGGCACTACTCCACCAACCGTTACAGCCTATAACAACCCTCCGCTGAATGAAATTGTGTTCCCTGCCGGTATTCTGCAACCTCCTTATTTTGATTTGAATGCTGATGATGCCCTTAATTACGGTGGCATAGGCATGGTGATTGGTCATGAGATTACACACTCATTTGATGATCAGGGAGCGCAATTTGACAAAGTAGGTAATGTGAAAAACTGGTGGAAGGCCGATGATTTCAAGAAGTTTAAAGCCAGAACCCAGCAGGTAATAGACCAGTATAATCAATATACTGTATTGGATTCGGTGCATGTAAAAGGCGCCCTGACAGTAGGTGAAAACACGGCAGACATTGCCGGAATAGCCATTGCCTTTGATGCCTTTAAACTCACCGAGCAATACAAGCGTGGTGAAAAAATAGACGGGTTTACGCCTGAGCAGCGATTCTTTATTTCTATTGCCAGAATATGGCGTGTAAAAACCAAAGACGCCTATATGCGTACTTACGTAAACACCAACCCGCACTCACCTGCCAAATGGCGCGTGAACGGCCCATTGATGAACTTTACACCTTTCTATAAAGCATTTAACGTACAACCCGGCGACAAAATGTACAAACCCGAAAGCGAACGGATTACTGTTTGGTAGGGGATGGTAAGAGAATAAAAAGACCGTAACTGCGCTGGTGGTTACGGTCTTTTTTGGTTTTTAAGGGATAAATTAGATAGTTTATTATAACGAAGAATTTAATAAAAGAAATATTTCTAATTAGGGTAGTGAAATAAGGTGTCTAATCTTTTTTATGCGATTAACTAACTGAAAGTATTATGAATTGCCTATATATACTATTTACCCACTCTCTTCTGAAATTGATAGTTATTCTCCATGAAGCTAAAATAGTTAATATAACTATAAGTATTGAAACTATCAAAAAGAGGAAAGGGTAAGTATTGAATTTTAAGTAAAAATTATAAACCCCTAGAATGATTGGGATAGGTAAAGTAGAGGCAAATGTTGATAAGTTACTAGAACGATTAATAAAACTATTGCTTAGATCATTGCTTTTAATTTTCACATAATTTAAACATAGATATGTAATAAGCGGATCTTGAGAAATAATTGACTTATCAACATGTTTTAAATTGAATTTTTCCTGAATTTGTTTTAAGAGTTCATTTTTTACATCTATGCTAAGGAAAGAATCGTCAATAGTTCTAAGTCCTTTATGTATTTTTTTGATAAGCCAATTAAATAATATAATTTGAATCTGAGAAATTAGAAAACCTATTAGGAAAGAAAAAATTATTCCAATAAATATTAAAGTAGAATTTTTTGAAATAATATCCTCATTTATTTGAACTTTGTTTGGGTTTAAATAGCTTAAGATGTTTAAACCAAAGTAGCAAATTAGAATTCCAGGTATTACATAAATTATAAAGTATTTAAAGAAGGTATTTTGTCAAGCATAATACAATGTTATAGTTTGAATTGATTGTTTCTTAAATATTAAGATTTATTTTGATTGATTATTTTACATTTAAGCTCTATAATTTAATATTTCTTTTCATTAGCGATTTGGCAATGTTTTTTACACCATTAGTGTTTTTAGGTGTCGACATTTTGTGTAGTTTCTAAGCGTGTAGACAATCATTGAATATGGATATTCAGTTTCAATTTTTTCTATTAACATTTTAATATATTTTTTAGCCATTTGAGGTAATATTTTATCAAAAAAAACATTAAAGTCCGCATAATTTTCTCCCCAAATTGAATTGTCCATTTTCTGAAAGATTATGTGAGAGACGAATGCGTTTCCATATCGGCAAATGCTCTTTTCTCTGCCTTCAGTTTTGGACGCCATTTTACTCATTTCTTCAGAAATATACCTATAGATTTTTGCAGCTTTGATTATTTTTTGAGCTGATACATTTTGATTAAATAAATCAGAATATGGTTGTTTGGTAACATCTTCCCAGAACTTACCTGATTCTTTCTTAACCATAGTGGAGTAATCAACATTATTAAAAAGAGACGCTAAGCTAAATGCGACTTCTTCCAATAAATAATTAGTTTCATTTGCTATTACCTTTTCATCAGTTCGTTTGTAGTGATAGTCTATATTTTCAAGCTTGAGTTCCATTTTAATACGAGCTTGTTCAGTATCAAGAGAAACAAAATCCTTTTTTTCTACTTTGTTCTGTGTATTAGTTGCAATGGTAATTCTTTGGCCAAATCCTTCTGGGCTTTCTTCTAAAGAAATAAATTTAACAAGTATCTTTACCTGACTGAGTTCAATTGGATTGCTAGAGTAAAGCGATCCAATTGAACCAAATGTTTGAGCACCATTAACTACAGATATCCCATTGCAAGTAAATGCTCCAATAGCTTTATCACTTCCACCTATAGGCTTCTTTTTTATGTTTTTGCAAAGAATCGTTATTCCATTATTAAAGTAGATAAAATTATCGGGTTCAGTTTTGATAGTTTTTATAATTTCGTTATTAGCGATTGATGTTCCTAAAAAGCTTCGAATATTTTCAGTAAATAATCTGCGTCCATACTTTTCCCATAGAATTCCTAAATCAGAACCTGTAATTTGTCCATAATAGGACTTATATGGAGCATCGATATGTCCCCAATTTGAAATCATAATATCTTCATTTATAGGAGTATTCCCTATACCAGTTTCTAATCCTTTATAAATTTTATCAATGTTAAAATCAGAAAAGAAAACAATTTCTTCGGAATCATTTTGTTCTTCTAATAAATCATTAATTGATGTCTTATTATGAGAAGATAACTCTTTCCCTGTATAAATAAACAATGTTTGAATTTTTACTGAAGCATCGTCCAATGCTTCCAAAATTTCATCTTGCTTTGCTTTTATTTTTAAGTTAAATCTATCGAAGTCACCATCAATTAGCTTTTTTACTCCCTTTGTAAATTTCTCTATATCACCATTATCAATTCCGCCTGTTCCGCTTACAATAAATTTAGATTGTATTAGCCAAAGATTTTTAGATGCTCTATCAAAATATATGGCATCAATGCCATTATCATCAAAGCCATCAGTAATTGATTTGCCAGCATCCTCAATACTTGCTCCTGATTCAATAGTTAATGCATATGCAGCTAATGCCCTAGAAAGGAAATATCTTTGTTGTTCTTCAGCGGGTTTATTTGCTATATCAGATAAGTCTATTTTATCTTTGAAAGTTTTGTCAAGATAATTCTTAATTCTATTTACAATTATTTTACTCATCGTTTAATTTTGCATTAAGTCAATTTCTAATTGTATTTGTAGTATAGGTGGTGATTATAATAAGAGAATAGGAGTTAATTATATGAAAATTAAATAAATCCAATTTTCTACAAATAATCAACAATAGTAAAGTTAATGAATGTAAAAAGAAAATAATCTTATTATCCGGCACCATCAAATTGCACAAAACAAAAACAGCCCCAAAACCAAAAGTCTCAGGGCTGCTTTAAAAGAAGAACATTTATTGATTTACATTTTGACTAAAGCCACCACCTAGTGCGTTATAAAACTCAATTGTTCTCTTAATAGCTTTTATTTGTTCTTGTGATATTATTTTAATGTCATAGTATTGTTTGCCTATAAGTTTCATTTTTGCAGATTTAGCATTTGCCAGAGCGTTTATCAATTCTTTATCTGAATCAGTAATACTTTCATCAAACCATTCCCAAATTTTCCCACCGTCTCCATTATCTGTTTCAGTTGATGTAGGGACATATTCAAAAGCATTACCATCGATAGAAAACTGAACTTTGCTTATAAAAAGCCAGTCATCAGCGTAATATTGCATTCGGAACCTTAAATTACCCGGAATCCCATCTTCCGTTTGAAAATATAAACAGATACCATTTCTGTTTGTAAATTGGGGGGCAGATTTAGGTTCATACCATGTAATTCCAGAGGTGGAAAATTCATCTTTTCTTTTTCTGAAAAAAGGTTGAAGCTCTTTAATTTTCATTGAATCAACTTTTGTCTTCTCTTCAGACTTTTCTGCATTTTCAGATACAGTTTTATCTGGTGTAGTGTCTAATACGCTTTTCCTTGAGAATATTTCTTTCTTTATTTCGTCTTTTCTTTTTTCTTTATTCAGAAACGCCATTTCTGATATATCTTCATCTGAGGCATTATATAATTTGAAATTTAAAGGTATTGAGTAAGTGACACCATATTCCTTTTTCATGTCCTCATCAACTTTTAAGGATATACAAAAGATTTTGTAAGCCTCTAGGTAAGCAGTTGAATCATTCTTTGCTTTTATTATGCGCGGTTCTTTTTCTTTAACTTCGTTTCCTCCAAGAACTCCCTCATCTCGGTACACTTCTACATACTTGTAAGATTTTTCGCATGACATCAGCAAAACCACCAACACAATAATTGAAAGTAGATTTTTAAGCATAGAATAGTTCGCGTTCATATATAAGTAAGCAATTTGAATTGGATATAAGATTTAGAATTTATAATAAATAACTTTCCAGATTCTCAATAATAATTACTGTTTTCAAATTAGCCAAAATAATCTTATTATCCGGCACCTTCAAATTGCACAAAACAAAAGCAGCCCCAAAACCAAAGTCTCAGGGCTGCATACAATAAGAATCAATATCAAAACTACTCCTTCGGCCAAACGTTGTCGGAGGCGGTTGAATCCGGGAAACGGCCGTGGGGGTCAAAGGTTATTTTTTTGATTTTGCGTTTGCCAAAATTCAGAACGGCATTGTATGTACGGTTACCGTTAAACCATACCGAGGCAGGCCAGGTAACTTCGGCAGTGGTGGCATCAATCATTTTTGCGTTAGGTAGGGTTTTAATGGCCGGGCCTTCGGTTTCAAACTCTACTTTCAGCACCACAGGAGACGGCATTTGCCCTGCCTGATGCACCGTAACGGTTGTTTTGCCATTGGCAGTTTTTACGTCTTGTATCGAGCTTTCAACGGTTTCGGTTGTCCATAGCCAATAGTACCAGAACCAATTCAAATCCTGTTTCAACTCATTGTTCATGAAGAAGATATAATCCCACGGAGACGGGTGCTTGTAGCTCCAGGTGGTAGTATATTTTTTCATGGCCTCCATTACGGCGGTGTCTCCCACAATGCCACCCAACATAGATAACATCAAAGGCGTTTTGCCATAAGTCTGGAAGCGGTATCCGCTGCCTGCATCGTTGGCGCTCCACATCAGAGGGGCTTCGCTTTCATCGCCCGTTACTCGGCCGTAGCTTTGTCCCAGTCCGTCCAGTTTATAAGGTCTTCCGGCCATGTCAGCATTAGATAGTATGTTCATATACTGGTTAAAGCCCTCGTCCATCCAGCCGTAGCGGGTCTCGTTGTTGCCCACCACCATTGGCCACCATTGGTGTCCGGTTTCGTGGTCAGCCGCACCCTGATTAGAATTAATAACCATCGGGTATTCCATTCCGGCACTTGGGCCATCCTGCAAAGTCATCTGCGGAAACGGATACGGCGCCCATAGTTTTGAGTAGAACTCCAGCGCATGGCGGGTAATCACACCGGCTTTTTCAAACAATTTAGCTCTTTCAGGCAGATAAACCATGTGAATCGGGATTGGCCCTTTGCCGGGTATGTTGGCGCGGGTGGCTCTCCATACAAAGTTTTCGGCAGTTGCCCAGGCAAAGTCATTCACCTTGTCGGCAGCAAAATGCCAGGTCAGTTTGTCGCCCGCTGCGGTTGCTTTTCCGGGGCCGGTTTCTGCCTCGCTCACAATGGTTACTTCATCGTTTGAGTTAAGCACCGTAGCCAGTCTTTGTCTGGCAGTTGGGGTCAGCACCTCGTTCGGGTTTTGTAGTACCCCTGTGCCGCTTACTATCCAGCCGCCGGGTACGGTTATGTACACATCATATTTGCCAAAATTATTATAGAACTCAGCAGGGCCGAGGTAAGGGCTGGTTTCCCATCCGCGCAGGTCATCATATTTGGCCAGACGAGGGAACCACTGCGTAGGTTGAAACAACTTGCTATCAAAACGCTGGGTCATGCGGTGGCCTAATCCCTGCGGCCCACCGGGCAGCTTGGTATGCCAGTCGATATCCAGCACAGCGGTGGCTCCGGCTTTTACCGGACTCGCAAGGGTGATAGTTGCTATGGTCTGCTTAAGGCCATACACCTGCAATTTACCGCTTGACATACTACCGCCACGCCCCATTGGTGGTGGAGGCGTCAGGTCTACGGTTTGCCCATCCACTTTCAGGCTGGTTACAATCATGCCTTCGGTTGTTTCAGCAGGTACTGATGCGCCCCGCTGAATTTCGGGACGGAAAAGGTTATGGTCAAGGCGAAGCACAATGGTTTTTAAATCATCCTTGCTGTTATTATGCACCGTAATTTTCTCAGAACCTGTAATGGTTTGCGTGGCAGGGTCCAGGCTTGCATGAATGGTAAAGTCGGTCTCCAGTTGCCAGTAATTGGGGCCGGGTTTACCTGAGAAATCACGGGTACCGGCAGCAAATGCCTTCCGGATTGAGTTAGTCATCGGGACACCCAATCTGATTGTCCGCTTAGAGGTTTCAGTGTTTGTGTAGACGGGAGGGGGCGTTTGTTGAGCTGATGCCACGGTTTGGGCTATCAGTAGTGTAATGAGGGTAATTCGGGCAATCATGATTAGTGAGGCTGTTAAGAGTTTGCTAATATAGATTGCTAATTTAGTAATATTTGGTGTAATGGCAACGGGTTGGCCGGTTTAGCGCCTCACCTTTTAAAAGAAGATGCCCTCACTTTCAATTCTACCGGAAAAACGATGGTCTTTGCCTCTATAGCGGTATCGGCAGGGGCATTGAGCATTTCCAGCAGGTGATTAATGATAGAAGAAGCAATTTGCTTGACAGGCTGGCTCACGGCTGTTATGGCGGGGGTAAGCACATCATACAGCAGGTGGTCATCAAAACTCACCAGCCCCAGTCGGGCATACTTGCCACCTAATTTATTGATGGCTTTCAGGCCGCCCAACGTAAGGAAATTGGTACTGAAAAATACTGAGTCCAACGCTTCATTGGCCAACAGAAACTGAGATATTTTATTGGTAATTTCTTCGTAATTAAGCTCATACGGCAGTTTGAGTAAATGCGGTTGTAAATCTACCGACTCAATAAATTGCAGGTACCCGTCAATGCGCTCTACCTGGCTGTATAAATCAAGGGTAATAAAACCAATGTTTCTGAAACCGTTTTCATATAAGTGTCTGGTAGCAGTATAAGCTCCGGTTTTATTATCAACTACGATATTAAAGGTGTTAATTTCCGGAAAGTGGCAGTTGTAGATAATCATGGGCTTGCCTTCTTTCTGCAGGTCTTCAATCACACTTTCAATGCCGGCAATGGGGGAGATGATAAAACCATCAACGTTGCGGTCGTGCAGTAGTTTAATAACCGATTTCATCTGGTTCAGTTCGTTGTTCGAACTGGCCACGATGAGTGTATATCCTGCTTTTAGCGCTATTTTTTCTATACCACTGGCTACTTCAGAGAAGAAGGGGTTGTCGATGTCGCCCACTATCATGCCTATGGTACGGCTTTTACCGGTACTCAGGCTGCGGCCTAAATGATTGGGTTGATAGCCAATTTCTTTAATATAGGTCTCGATTTTCTGGATAACCTCTTTGCTGATTCGTTTTTCCTGACCTTTGCCGTTCAGAACAAACGAGAGCGTTGTAACGGAGACCTGTAGCTCTTGTGCTACGTCGTAAATTGACTTTCTTTTTTTCAAGGGAGCAATGGAAATTATTCTCAAAAATAAAATAATTATCGGATATTTTCAGGTTTTTCGCCTTTTACCTGCTGCTTTTGATAAAGCAGGTTTACGTAATAGGTTCCGAAAACCGGAGGAGATGAATACAGGAATCATAACAAAGTTGAAACCCGATTTTTGATTGCTGAATCACTGTTTAAAGTTTTGAAGTATAATTTGTGGGTTTTAAACGCGCAAAGGAATATTTTTATACCCGGTTTTTACTTTTCGACCCTCTTTTTGCAGATGAATACCTGTCTTTGAGAAGCAATTTTTTATTAGTTTTTACCATGAATATAGAAATAAACCAGATTAACCACGTATCAGTAGCGGAGTTAAAAGCTGAAGGTGTTGTAATTAATAATGTGCAGGATGCCCTTGATGCATTGGCCAATGCCGGCTATGCAGGAGCCGATAAAATGATTTTACATGCAAAGAACATTACCCCTGATTTTTTTGATTTGAAGACAAAACTTGCAGGCGAAATACTACAGAAGTTTTCTAACTATAATATGCCGCTTGCAATAGTGGGCCACTACAGCCAGTACACAAGCAAAAGCCTGACAGATTTTATGTATGAAAGTAATAAAGGCGGAAGGGTAAATTTTGTGAGCAGTGTGGAAGAGGCAATAGAGAAACTGGTGAAGAAATAAAAAGAGGCTGTCCAAAAAGGGGCAGCTTCTTTTTTTAGTTTAGATCGAAAGGATTCGGGTTTTACTAAGCGGCGTAGCGATATTTTATCTGGTAAGATTCAAAAAGTACATAAATAGTCCTA
>NZ_JANUSD010000024.1:0-50989 GCF_024793945.1 Emticicia fluvialis | reverse complement strand
GTTTTATGGCAAGAATTATTGATTTGGTTGGAGCAACATCAAGATGTTATAAGGTGATTGGAGTAATTGAGGCAAAAGATTGCATTTCGGCTGATGTTACAATTTTTTTGCCTTTATGGCCTCTTTGCGCAATGGTAATCATGGCATTGGCAACGGTTTCACCTTTAATGGCCTTATATTTGGCCGGAATCAGGAAGTCAAGGCCTTTCATAATAACAGAAGCCATGCCCTCACCGGCTCTTGATTCTTTTCGCTCTCCTAAAAGTAAAGAAGGCTGAAAAACCACAAGGGTAGGGAAATGCAAATCGGTAAGAGACCTTTCAATTTCGCCTTTTACACGGTTATAGTAAAACATTGAGTTGGCGTTGGCACCCATTGCGGTTACAATAAAGTATTGTCTGGCGCCATTTTTAAGTGCAGCTTTTGCAATTTCAAAAGGGTAAACAAAGTCTACCTTATAAAAGGCTTCTTTTGAGCCCGCCTGCTTCATAGTTGTTCCCAGGCAGCAGAAAATATCATCGGCCACTACTAAAGACGTATCTAAATGGTCAAAGTCAACTATTATCTGCTCTAATTTGGGGTGCTGAAAACTCAAAGGTTTTCTGACCAGCGCTTTTACTTTCGAATAGGCCGGGTGATTAATCAACTTTTGGGTGAGATGACCACCAATTAAACCCGTTGAACCAATTATTAAAGCGGTTTTCATAAATTTAAGAAACTGATATACTTCTTTAACAGCAAAAATCTGTGTTTGTTCGCAGCCACAAAAAATTTAATCAGGTTTTATTATCTGCGCTTGTTAAAGTCTATGAGTTTATAGCCCACAATTCTTTCAGAGCGGGCAGTAACAGGTTTATGATAGACAAAAATCTCATAGGTATTCTCGGTTTCTGCAAAGTTTCCTTCAAATGCGGTTTCGTCCGGCTTGCCGTCTTTTACTACAACAAAATCATAGTTATAAACGCCCTGCTTTAACTGGATAGTAGCCGTATAGCCTCCGAAATTATTGTCATAGGCCATTTCATTTAGTTTATCCAGCCGCCAGTCATTGAAACTGCCGTTTACATATATTTTTTCATTGGCGGCTAGTTCCTGGCTTTTCAGGCCAAATGTCATAAAAATATAATCAGCATCGGTTTCGGCACGGTTACCTTCTCGATTGTCAATTATATACATACCGTTGAAATCGTTCTGTTCAATATAAACTGCTTCGCTTCTGTCTCTCTGCGGTGCAACCCACATATCATCTTCTTTCCCCCTTTGTATTTTTTCTATGAACAAACCCCTGTTATAAGTGCTTCGCGAGTCAAAGAAACGAAACTCGTTTCCGGCGGCAAAAGTGTTTTCATCATCAAAAAAGCGGTAATCCAACGCACTGCTTGAATTATTAACACTGAAAGGTTTCAGATTTCTGATGGTTTTATCCCATCGGTAATTCTGACGGATAATCACCTTAAATTCATCGCGAGGCGACATAACATTATATCCTGCATAATTTAACTGAAAATCAATTTGCTGGTGCGTTTTAAATTTTGATGGATTCTGAGCCTGTCTGATGGTGCCTCCGGCGCCTACGGCATTTTCATAAACCATAAAACGGCGGGTCAGAATTATATCATCCCGTTTTCTGTCTCGCCAAACCACCACCAGATAATTGCCCGACAACAACATGCCTGGCAGTGCAATTTTATAATGGTAAAAAGGTACTTTGGTATTCTGAGATACCTGGTAGTCGTTGATAATGAGGTCGTTATATTCTGGCATATATTCTATTTCAGAAAGCGCCGATTGTTTCCAGTCTATACCGCAATGTAGAATTTTAACATGATATTGCTGGTATCCTGCGTTCAACTCGTCAAATTCAAGCCAAAGATTATGATTGTCTTTTAAAGCTATCACAGGCGGATTGAGACTTTTGGCAGGGTCGTCTGCATTTCCAACCAGTGGATATAACTGCACCGACCTGATGTTGGGTTCATAGGTATAGTCTTCAAATCGCAATTGCTTATTTTGAGCTGCCAGCCATTGAGTCGGGAAAAGAAGCAATACAACAAACAGGTTTTTCATAAACGGAGTGGAAATATTCTTGAATTTTACGGGATTGACATACCATTTTAAGTGATTAAATGATAACACCGTTATAATATTGTGCATGAAAGACAAATAAATGATTTTATTCTAAAAAAGACTTATTTACTGTTAAGTGAGAATTAATATTTATGTAGCACAGCGTAATCAGGTTAATCAAACAAGTCAGCCGCGGTGGCACACTGTTCAATTACAAATCAATAAAGTATATCAAAGCATCTGCCCGTCTTGCATAACCAGTTTACGGTCTGACATCTCAGCCAGGTTTTCATTGTGCGTAATGATTACAAATGTCTGATTGAGCTTTTTACGGAGTTCAAAAAATAAATGGTGTAATTCTTCGGCATTTTTAGAGTCCAGATTACCACTCGGTTCATCAGCAAAAACTACTGACGGCGAATTTATGAGCGCTCTTGCCACAGCCACTCTTTGTTGTTCACCCCCGGACAGTTCAGATGGAAAGTGCTTGATACGCTCACCTAGTCCGAGCAGTGTAAGCAATTCTGTTCCTTTTTTTTCTATATCAGTATTTGTGCCGGCTTTACCTCTGCTTTGTTGTATCCAGGCAGGTATGCACACGTTTTCAAGCGCGGTAAACTCGGGCATCAGGTTATGAAACTGGAAAATGAAACTTATTTTTTCGTTTCTGAAACGAGCCATCTCTTTGTCTTTCAGTGACTGATAATTGATGCCGTCCAGGATTACTTCTCCCGAATCAGCTTTATCAAGGGTGCCAAGTATATGCAACAGCGTAGTTTTACCCGCACCGGACGCACCGACGATAGAAACAATTTCGCCCTGATTGATAGAAAGGTCAATGCCTCTTAATACTTGTAGATTGCCGTAACTTTTTTTTATGTTTTTTGCTTGAAGCATAGTTGATGCGCCGGAGTGATTTCTGTGGATACAGTACCCGTTTTTTCTTGATTACCTGGCTCATGTTACGATTTCTTTAAATCGTAAAAAATGATTAGGCAAAGTAAACGATATTTGATTGATAATTAATAATTGTTCACTAATTTAGCGAAAATTTTATAACCTCTAAAATCTACTTTACATGAACGTTCATGAGTATCAAGGTAAAGAAATACTAAGCCGTTATGGTGTAAGAATCCAACGTGGGATAGTTGCCGAAACTCCGGAGCAGGCTGTAGAAGCTTACAAGCAGATAGCTGAAATGACAAATTCTAAGTTTGCGGTAGTAAAATCACAAATACATGCGGGTGGACGTGGGAAAGGTAATATCGTCGGTACCGAACAGCGTGGTGTACAGTTAGCAAAGTCTGCCGAAGATGTGGAGCGTATTTCTACCAACCTTCTGGGGAATGTCCTGGTTACACTACAGACAGGTGCCGAAGGTAAAACAGTTAACAAAGTTTTAGTTGCTGAAGATGCATATTATCCGGGCGACAGTGAGCCTAAAGAATACTATATGGGTATTTTGTTAGACCGGGCCAAAGGTTGTAATGTTATTATGGCCTCAACTGAAGGTGGTATGGACATTGAAGAAGTAGCTGAACATACGCCTGAGAAAATTTTTAAAGAGTGGATTGACCCTCGTGTTGGTTTGCAGGCTTTTCAGGCCCGTAAAATAGCCGACAAACTGGGTTTGACAGGTGAAGCCAACAAAGAGATGGTTAAATTTGTAGGTTCACTTTACAAAGCCTATGTGGAGTCTGACTCGGCCATGTTTGAAATCAACCCTGTTTTGAAAACATCTGATAACAAAATATTGGCTGTTGATGCAAAAGTAAATCTGGACGATAACGCTTTGTATCGTCATAAAGATTTAGCTGAAATGCGTGATAAAGCAGAAGAAGACCCATTAGAAGTTGAAGCTGCCGACAACGACCTTAACTACGTAAAACTAGATGGTAACGTGGGTTGTATGGTAAATGGTGCCGGTCTGGCTATGGCCACTATGGACATCATCAAATTATCTGGTGGTGAGCCTGCTAACTTCCTTGACGTAGGTGGTGGAGCCAATGCCAAAACGGTTGAGGCCGGTTTCAGAATCATTCTGAAAGACCCGAACGTGAAGGCGATTCTGATTAATATTTTTGGTGGTATTGTTCGTTGCGACCGTGTAGCTACTGGTGTTGTTGAGGCCTACAAAGCTATCGGCAAAATTCCAGTACCTATTATTGTTCGTTTGCAAGGAACCAACGCTGCTGAAGGCGCTGCCATTATCAATGAGTCAGGGCTGGAAGTTTACTCAGCTATCTTGTTAAAAGAAGCTGCAGAATTAGTTGAGAAAGTACTGAAAGAAAATGCTTAATTGAAGTTTTCTGGATACATATAACGAAAAGGAGGTGATATCACCTCCTTTTTTATTGGCATTTGATATGTTACTCTTCCTATGAGAAATCCGTGAATAAAGTTGTGTACCACCCCGGTCACCGGATAACAAAACAAAGGGACGTTTTGTTTAATGAATCCGACTAAAGTCGGGATAAATAGCTTGGTAACTCGCTGCACAAAGCCCAATGCCCTCTGCCACTTAATCTTTATGCGCAGCCGCTGTTTTTTGACAGCAAGATGGCAGTGCATCATGCGACTTCTGGTCTGCAACTACTTCATCTGCATCATAACCAATTTTAGAAATAGCTCCTTTAATTTTCTCAGGGCTGGTTTTCTTGGGGTTATAAGTAACAGTTACTACTTTATTATCCAGATTAAGGTTCGAGCCTACAATTCCTTTGGTAAGGCCCAGGTCCCGTTCAATGCGTTTTTTGCACATACTGCATATAGCAGAAGTTTTAATTTTTACTTCAGCGGTTTTAGGTGGGTCTAACTTGGCAAAACCGTTAAAAACAACGCCAAAGAAGACAATGAACAATAAATTTTTCATGTTGGTAAATTAATCGTTTGGTTATAAAACTATTATTCTCTTAAAACAATTCCGTTTGGGTTCAACCCGACAGGTATATCCATTATTTTTTCGTGTGTGGCAGTATTAATGACAGACACCGTATTGCCGCGCTGATTGGCCACATAGGCAATCTTTTCATCTTTAGAAAACTTAACAGCATGGGCATCATCACCCGTAACAATAGTTGATTTTAGCACCCACTTGTTATTCTTTCTTTCAAAATAGGCTATTTTGTTCTGGCCTGCCTGGCAAACCCATAATTCGTTTAATCCTTTATGATAAGCCACCTGCCCGGGTTTAAAATCTAAATCTATTGATTCGGTGGCATTCATGGTGGCGGGGTCTACTACATTAATAGTCAGCAGGTTTTTGTTTTCAACATAAATATATCCGTCATCTGCCAGCCAAACATTCGTTGGAAACTGGTCTACCTTAATGTATTTCTCTACTTTTTTCAGCTTTACATTCACTGCCAGAATAAAACTACTTTCGCCTAGCGCCACAAACGCGTAACGGCCATCTTTCGAAAAAACCACTTCTGTTGGGTCGGCTCCCAGAAAAATCTCGTCTTTAAGTACACCAGTGGCTGCGTCAAACACGTGCATTTCTCCGGCATGATTGGTAGAGGCCGTCCATATCTCTGTATTATCGTGCGTAAAAACAGCATTGAAATTTACGCGGTCAAGCTGCATTTTTAACAGACTTTTTCCATTATTGGCATCAATAATAGCTATGCCACCTTTTAAATTGGTTGCATTGTGCAACTGATCATGGCTTAATGTAAAATCAAATTCCGGTAGGGCAACTGACAGCTTTTTGCCGTCGGGCGATAACTCAATATGGTGCGGAAAACGCCCCAGGTCTGTTAGCTGAATTAATTTCTTTACTTTACGTTGGTTCAGGTCAATTATTGAAATGGTATTACTACCTCCGTTTACCACATACGCAGCAGGAAAATCAATACTTTCGGTAGGTACTTCTTCTTTATCTTTACACGAAACCAGAAATACTGAAAACGAGAATAAAAATACCTTATAAATTTTGTTCATAAGTCTATTGTTCTTTTCATTTAAACGTTCAATTGCCTGTCGAACGTATACAAACCCATTTACTTAAATCCGGCCCCCTAATTTATATCTGGTGCCAAAATAGATCATTCTTCCAACTACCGGCCCCCAGGCGCTTCCGGCATCAAATCTTGAACCAAATGGGGTATCCGGGGTTACAATTGGGTCTTTTTGTGTAAAGTTATTCAGGTTTTCACCACCCAAATAGATGTCCCATCTACGAAACGACCTGCTTACCTGAGCATTGATGTTAATAAACGCAGGGGCATATTGAATAGGCATGGTTTCATAACTGGTATGCTGATAGTTTGGCGAAAGGTTCGGTACACGCCTTGTACCGTTGTATTGCAGGGTAAAGTCCCATTTCCATTTATCATAGGGTAGGGCATAACCTACATTGAACAAAACTCTATCGCGCGGTATAAACATTTTTCTCACCGTAACTGCCTGGTTATTAGGCTTACCCAGGGTTTGATAAACATCGGTGTACCTATACGCTATTTTAAATTCAAGTCTACTAATGGGAACCAGATTTAATTCAATCTGTGCCGAGTTGGCATAGTTCTGTTTGCTGTTTATGCTGCCATCTGAGTTGTAAAAATACAAAAATTGCGGATGTTCAGTATCAGCAATCAGCTGGTTTACAAAATTGGTATGATACAAATCAAGAATGAAGCTTGATTTTCCGAAATGTCGGGTATAGCTCAATCCGTAATTCCAGCTGATTTCAGGTTTAATTTTATCTATGAACTTTACCGTTCTTGAACTTACCAGATTGCCGAAGTATTCTGCCAGAGGGTTAGGTGTACGGAATCCTTTACCGGCCGACAGCCTGATGGCATTGTCAGGATTAACATTATACAAAACATGCAGGCGAGGTGTGAAAATTGTGCCATACAAATTGTGGAAATCGGCCCTTGCCCCAGCCACTGCCGTAATTTTGTCGAGATATTTATAGGTGTACTCAAAAAATGCCCCCGGTGCTACTTCCGTACGGGCCAGCAGGGTATCAGCAAATGTTTCATGGTAATTGTCGTAAATGATACTAACGCCCGTTTTGTAGGTGTGGTTGGTATTGCCTATGATGTCCTGATAAATCAGATTCCCATACATTGAATTCTGCCTGCCGTTGTAAGGCCTGAAACCAAACTCAGACCTTGAGTCATGAATAACGCCATTCAGAATTAACCCCAGACCCCGGTAAGGCTTATTCTGGTATAATTTGGCTGTTTTTGAAAATAATTCAACCCGGTTGGTGGTATTGGTAAATTTGTAAATGGTGTTGTCAAGCGCCAATGGGTTTTTGGTTATCTGCCCACCCAGACGGTCTTCGTGTAGAAACTTTACACCAAATTGCGCCATCATTTTATCTGACTCGTATTTCCATCGGTTTATAAAGTTCAGCTGCGTATATTTGGGCAAATCATAAAAGTTGTCGTGGTTGTTATCAATGCTCGTCTGTAAAGTAGAGCCATGCGTTAACAAGCCTACAGACCATTTTGGTTTGCCTGTTTTGGGTTTCAGAATTTTAGCAAGATTCAGGTTTACCTCGCCGCGTCCGAGGCTGTTTACATAGGTATTCAGATATACTTTCTCTGCTAAATCCGGTTTTTGAAGCTCAACATTTATCTGGCCCGTCATAGACTCATAGCCGCTTACTACAGACCCTGCGCCTTTGCCTACATCAATAGACTGCACCCATGTGCCGGGTATATAATTCAGGCCAAAAGTAGTTGCCAATCCCCTTATAGCAGGTATGTTTTCTGCGTTGGTTTGCACGTAAGTACCGGCTAGTCCTAATAACTGAATCTGCTTTGAACCTGTAACGGCATCGGTATAGCTTACCGAAACCGATGCATTGGTTTCAAAACTCTCAGACAGATTGCAGCAGGCTGCTTTTGCCAGGGCTTTAGAAGTAATGATTTCAGTCTGTATCGGCGACATTCTGTCTATGGCAGTTGAACCGCTTTTTACTACTACTTCCTGTAGCTGATTCTCAGATTTCAGATAAACTTTCAGCTCGGTTTCATTGGTTATGGTAAGGGTATCTGACTTGTAGCCAACAAAACTGATAATCAACCTGCCAGACTTGGTGCGCGGAATTGTGAATTTTCCTTCAATATCGGTTTGGGTAGCCACTTTGGTACCCAGCCAGTACACCGTGGCGCCAATGATGGCTTCTTCTTTGGCATTTGAATTGTCCAGCACTGTGCCGGTAACATTCTGGCTAAAGGCAGTACCTAAAGACCCGGCCATTAAAAAGAACACACGAATTAATCTATTAATTTTAAAGCTGTTCATGTGGTTTAAGTTTTACAAAGCGCGGTGCTTTATAAATGATTAAATTTAATATGCCAACAACATGGCCACTGCCATACCTACCATCAGCAAGTCTTCAATTATTGTAACCGTACTCATAGGTAGGTTAAAAACAGCTCCCAGGCAGGCGCATCGAATTTTTTTCTTATTTAATACGCTCAAAATAACTCCTATTGAACTAAAACCCATAACTATAATGGTTGCAATATTGGTTAGTTGAGGTTGATAATTTATCAGATAAGCCAAACCTAAAGCTAACTCAATAAAAGGATACACATATCCATAAGCCGGAGCTTTCATGGCCAGTAAATCATACATGGCATAGCTTTCTGCAAATCCTTTCAGGTCTAAAAACTTAAAGAAAGAGAAAACAACAAAAAAGCCGGCCATAAAATGATTCATGAAATGCATCGGGCTGAAATGCGCTGGCTCAAAAATGTTGGCATGAAAAGCCGTGATAGCAGATATGCCAGTAATGAATCCGAAAATTAGCAACAATGGTTTGTAAGTGGCCAGCCAGCTTCCTGGATTGGCTTCTTCAAAAGCCTTTGCCTGTGATACTGCGAAGGCAACTTTGTCATTAATGTTGTATTTGGGATACGGTTTCAATGCGTCCTGAAATAGGGCTAATGGAATATTTTTTTCCATTTCAATAATAGCCGTATTATTGGTTTTGTCTGGCTTAACTGATTTTACCCCATCAACTTTGCCTAATACATGTTGTATTTTATATTCACATGCCTCGCAGGTCATGCCTGTAACTTCATAAGTTTGTGTCATTGGTTTATATTTTAATGATACAAAAGTAGTGGATAGCCTGCACTACCGCATTACAGAATTTTATGCCAGACTTACATGTTTTTTGACAGCATCAATAGGTATAAGCGTATTCTCTTTCCTGGACTTAAAAACACTGGGGCTCACACCCACCACCTGCTTAAACTGATTGGAAAGGTGCGCTACGCTGCTGTAATCTAGCTGCCAGGCAATTTCAGACAGGCTTACATCTCCGTTCATAAGCAAGGCTTTGGTGCGCTCAATCTTTTGGGCAATAATGTATTTTTCTATTGTAGTTTTTTCAGTAGAAGAGAAAAGACTGCTCAGATAGGAGTACTCATACCCGGTTTTCTTCACCAGAAAATCTGAAAAATTTTGAGAGACGTTTTTTTCGCCTTTATGATGGTGGATTTCATTAATTATGAAATGCTTGATACGTTCCACAATTGTGGTTTTGTGGTCTTCTATCAGTTCAAAACCTTCTTTTTGCAAGGTTTGCCGAATAAGCATGTACTGAAAAAACTCGTCGGTGTGGTTTATAGTTACCATGCCCAGTTCAACTTTTAAAACACTTAAGCCTATTGCCTCAAGCTCTTCACGCACAACACGCACACAGCGGTTGCAAACCATATTTTTAATGAGTAATTGCATAAGTATGATAAAATTAATAATTAATTATTGGATATTATCCTAAAACAAGGATAAACGTAAAAGCCACAAATCGTGAAAGACTTGCGGAAAATTAATTACTTAATTGTATCAGATTATAAAAGATTGATGGGCAATAACTATATCACGCCCGACGAGCGGATTGGGGGAGGAACTCTGAGCCAGAGATGATTCCTGGCTTTCAAAGATAGTTTCGATAATGGTTTTGAAAAGCTCAGTAAATGTAGCTTTTAGCCAATCGATACTACTTTGTGTAAACTTGGCTACAAGTTGAGAAACAGACGAAGAATACTCAACATTTTCGTATTTTTCTTCTTCAGTACAACAGGCTGATTTTTTAACAATTGCACCTTTGTTGGCAGGCAAGGCAGTTTTGGCATTCTTGGCAGCACAACAAAATTCTCCATTTTTATGAAGTGAAACAGACTTACCCTTTACTATACAGCTATGTTCAACAAAGCCAAACCCTGTGCTGCTTAGCAACACAACCACGGCCATGATAACACTGAAAAGTCTGGATAATGCTTGTTTCATTCGTATAATTAGAATTATATACAAATGTACGTATAATAACTGATACTTCCAAGACAATTTAATAATATTTATGCCAGCCTGCTACCATTCGGTACTTGCCTTTCCGCTTCGGCCAATACGACCGAGACGTCGCCCAGAATAAAGCCCGTAGTGAGAACCTCCGACATAAAATCGGCAATTTGCCTGGGCGGGAAATTGGTAACACAAAGCACCTGTTTGCCTATAAGCTCTTCTTTTGTATAAAAAGTAGTTATCTGAGCAGACGAGCGTTTGATGCCCGTTTCAGGCCCCAGATCAATCAATAATTTATAGGCCGGTTTCCGGGCTTTCGGAAAATCATCAACTTGAATGATGGTACCGGCACGTAGTTCAACTTTTTCAAAATCTTCCCAACTGATGTGTCCTTTTGGCATTTTATTCATATTCAGTTTTAAATCTGTTCCATAAATTATCAGCGTGCTGCCTTATTACCTGTGGCAATGCCAGAAAAGCAGCATCCTGCTGTTTTTCATCAGTATTTTTAAAGCCTTTAATTAGCGATTTACCTCTGATGGCAGCCTTTTTACCATTTTGCAGCACAATGAGTTTTAATCCTGACGGACTTAAATCGCCCTTGCAGCCGGTTTTATACATAAACATAATTTCTGCATAGCCGTTTTTATCCAGGTCGGTTACTTCAAATGCTTCATCAATTAAGGCAAGCTGGTTATCAACCGGGCAGTCTTTTTCAAAATCTACTACCTCTTTCAATAACTTAAGCGTTTTGGTTGTGCCTTTAACATAATGCTCAATCCACAAAGTTCTGGAGTTATAATCATCTTTGGCTGCTTCTTCCATGGCAGCTATTACGTAGTTAAGGCCGTTTTTATCTTTAAATTCAATTTTTTTTAAAAGCAAAGTGCCAGAGGTCTTGAACTGCTTCAGGGTTTCGTCTGAAATCGGCCTGGTCTCTATTCTTTGTGCAAAGCCATTCTGGTAAACAAACACTAATAAGGCAAACAGGTATAAACGGCTCATTTCTTTTCTGATTTTACTCTACTATTGCCGCTTCACATATATAAGTAGGAATAATTCCGGTGCTCTGAATATTCACTTCTACATCTTCAGCCTGCGTGTTGCCACTTAATACCAGCACGGTATCAAGGCCAAACTTATTACCTCCCAGAATATCAGTATGCAGGGTGTCGCCTACCATCAGAATATCTTTTTTTTCTATGTTTTTACTTTTGATGTGTTCATAGGCAAAAATAAACATCTGGGAGTCCGGCTTTCCGAAACCTACAAACTGCTTGCCAACAATGGCTTCAATCATTCTTGACAGGCCGCCCATAGCTATGGCAATTTCCTTTTTTGATACCGGATAAGTGCCATCTGTATTGGCCACAATTACCGGAATGTTTTTCCGGCGCAGCAGGTTGATGGTCTTGTTCAGGTCATCTTTCCAATCAAAGCCCTCATCGTCAAGAAATGCCAGCGCCTGAATATCATTCAGGTTGTTTAGGTCCAGTTCACTAATGGGAACGGCCTCTAAGCCCAGGGTTTCTATGTAATAAGCCGAATCATCAGTGCCTAAAAAAACAACTTTACCACCTTTTACCTTTTGTTTCAGGTAGTCCATAGCCAACATACCCGACGATATAATATTATTAATAAATACGTCTTTAATGCCTAATGAATGATAAGAGTCTGCCAGTTGCTGGGGTTTTCTTGAGGCGTCGTTTGTTAAAATATAAAACTCTTTCTGCGTTTCTTTCAGATACCTGAACGTATTTTCAACGCCGGGTATTAATCCTTTATAATTTTTTAAAACTCCGTAGGCATCAAAAAATACTACTTTATAATTATCTATTACTGTCTTGAAATCGTGTATCTGCATAAAAGTTTCGGGGTTTAAATATTGAGTGCTTTCAGAATCTTACCGGCATCAAATTCTTTATCTATAGATGGTAAATAAATCTCGTAGGCTTCTCGCTGCAATTTAGTGGCATAAGTACGGTGAAAGAAATATCGGCCATATTTTATTACATAATTAAGAATAAAGAAACGATAGGCTTCTTTCATAAAAAGCACGGCGTTTTCGGTAAGCGGATACACCTTATGGTATTCTTTAAGGAATAAAATAAAGCGGTCTTCCATTAAAGGCCCTATTAAATAGCTGAAAGCCGTTCGGTCGCCTACGTCTGATGTTACCCTGCTGAAGAAGTAAAAATCCATTACCCGGTAACTGATTCTGAACCAGTCGTAGTCCCATCTTGAATATAATTCAAGATTTTTGGTAACAGAAAAGTTACCGATGTTCCAGTCCATAAAAACAGGCATGGTTTCCACAACACCTGCTACCAGGTTCTGGCGGTTTTCCAGAAATATCTCACATTGCTCACGAAGATACCCAATGTGCATGCGGTGTTCAAATTGGCCTACCTCGGTATCAAGTATGTTCAGCAGGTCTTGTATATCAGAGCGAAGCGTTTTTGATGCCTGCGGTAAAACTGTACTTACTCTGGCACAAGCCTTATGAAATTTGGCAATCTCGCTTCCCAGTTTTTTTATATGACCTTCATCCAGTCGGCGAGGCAAACGATGAAGACTCCGGATAGGATTATAAAACACCACCCAGGCATCGGTTATGCCATCCTGATAACGATAGGTGTACACTTCATTGTCTTTCACCAGCGACTTCGCCAATACGTTCTCAAACGGATACAGCAGGTTATTCTGCAAGGTGTGAATAATCTGGTGGTCTTCTTTAAAATGCTCATAAGTGCCAAAATAAGAAAGTTTGGCAATGATGATGTCGTCGTTATCAAACCTTACCCTGAAAACATGGTTGGTTGAAACCTTGGCGCTGATGTCTTCAATGGTATCTATGGTCTTTGAATCATCAAAGTTTTGCCAGGCAAGTTTAATAATGGCCGGATAATCAATTAATCTCATGGCATGGTGGGTTTAGTTTTTATTTTTTTCCTGGTTACTTCATTATAGGCGGTTTCAAGTGCATCCAGCATCAATTCTTGCTCCAGTTTTTCAATTTCAAAGAGTGTCCAACCCTGTTTACCCCATTTATTCGGTACAGGATAGATGCCTCCTGACTGGTGTGCGCTGAATACCGACTGGTCAATTTCAGACAGTTTCAGGCAGGCGCGTTTATCTGTTGCCGAATACGTAGCAAAGATTTTCTTTTTTATTCTGAACGATGTTTTTTCAAAATGTGGCTGTTCTTCTGAACCTGTAAAAGAAAGCGCCATCTCTCTGAGAGTTACTTCATCAACCATAATCTTAACTGAAATTAGTACCAAACTCAAATATAATCAAGACTATTTAATTTGGAACTCATTTATAATGGTAGTTTTTGGCTCCACTACAGTATATTCATAAAAAAACTTGTATCCATACTATTTTTTAAGGATATTAGAGAGGTTTTTTATGCCCCAATTAATAATGAATTTTCAGAAATTAACCTGGATAAGTCTTGCCGGGGCTGCAATTATTGCAGCTGCCTCAGTTTTTTATTCCACCCGCGGGCATATCAGTTATAATGAAGATATCCGTCCGGTTTTTAACAAGAAATGTATAGTTTGTCATGGCGGCGTAAAAAAAAGCGGGGGTTTTAGTCTGCTTTTCAGAGACGAGGCACTTGCAAAGGCCAAGTCGGGCAGGTTTGGTATTATTCCGTTTGATGCCGAAAACTCAGAACTTGTAAAAAGACTTAAAACGCATGACAAAGAAGCGCGCATGCCTTTAGATGCCGAGCCACTCAGCGATGAAGAAATAAGTAAAATAGAAAGGTGGATAAATGAAGGCGCAAAATGGGAAGAACACTGGGCTTATATAAAACCGGATAAATCTATTGCGCCACCAGATATTAACGACCCATGGATTGTAAATGGAATAGATAACTTTATTATAAACAAGCTGAAAACGGAGGGTTTAACGCATTCGCCGGAGGCAGATAAAACGGCATTATTGCGCAGATTAAGCCTTGATTTAATTGGTTTACCGCCCACCATGCAAGAAACCCAGGCCTTTATTAATGATATAAGTGCCAATGCCTACGAAAAGCAGGTAAACCGACTGTTGATGTCGCCCCAGTTTGGTGAGCGATGGGCAACCATGTGGCTGGACCTGGCTCGTTATGCAGATTCAAAAGGTTATGAGAAAGATTTAGACCGGAGCATCTGGCAGTACCGCGACTGGGTAATCAGGGCATTTAATGCTGATATGCCTTTCAATCAGTTTACGATTCATCAGCTGGCCGGTGATTTATTGCCGCAGTCAGCTGACATCAGCGCCGGGGAAATTGAAAACCGGCTGATAGCCACGGCTTTTCATAGAAACACGATGGCTAATGATGAAGGTGGCACCAACGATGAGGAGTTCAGAAATATGGCTCTGCTCGACAGGGTTTCAACTACATGGGAAGTCTGGCAAGGTACTACCATGGCCTGCGTGCAATGCCATAGCCACCCTTATGACCCTTTCAGGCAGAAAGATTTTTATCAGTCGTTTGCTTTTTTTAACAATACACAAGACCGCGACCTTTATAACGACAAACCCCTGCTGAAAACCTACCACCCTGCCAAAGAGAAAGAACTGAAAAAACTGCTTACATGGCTGAAAAGCATTGAGCATAACCCGGAACCCATCTCATCGAAAATTCCACTTGATAGGCAAAAACAGGAATATTTACGCCGGATGGGTTTATATAGAATTGAAGCCGAAGATTTTGACAGCGCCAGCAGACACATTGAGCTATGGAATAACCAGAAAACCATTATGCAAACCACCGAAGGCGCTTATACGGTTTATGAAGATGTAGATCTGACTGGCATTACCCAGGTTACCTACCGATACCAGAGCGGTGCTGAAAACGCTTTTATTGAAATGCGGCTCGGGAGCTCGGAAGGAGAACTGATAAGCAAAGTTGAAACCAGATGCAGTGAAGAAACCGTTAATGACGGGTGGTCGCGCTGGAAAGATTACACCACTACTAGCGGTAAAATAAAGCCAACCAAAGGTGTACATGATGTGTATCTGGTTTACAGAAAGGGCAGGAGTTTCTGGACAGACCTGATACATCTGGACTGGATGGACTTACAACATAGCGCCCCTTTGAAGAATAAATTTGGCAAGGCATTCAGCGATTCTCTTGACAAACTGGTGATGATTGAAAGCATTGCTACCCCTGTTATAATGGAAATGGCTCCGAACAGAAGACGTAAAACCCATGTTTTCGTCAGAGGAAACTGGATGGTGCATGGCGACCAGGTTAAGCCTGATGTACCTGGCTCATTGCCTGATTTGGGGAGGCTTAAAGCAGACCGTCTGGGCTTTGCACAATGGCTGGTAAGCAATGAAAATCCGCTTACGGCGAGAGTGATGGCAAACAGATTCTGGGAGCAACTGTTTGGTAACGGAATTGTGGAATCGCTGGAGGATTTCGGCACTATGGGTGCCAGACCTTCGCATCCTGAACTACTCGACTGGCTGGCTGTGCGTTTCAGAGATGATTATAAATGGAGCGTAAAGAAATTACTGAAACTAATGGTGATGTCGGCAACTTACAGGCAAACAGAAATGGTGAATAAAGATTTGCTTGAAAAAGACCCCCGCAATCTGTTACTGGCTCGCGGGCCACGGGTAAGGTTGTCGTCAGAGCAAATAAGAGACCAGGCGCTGTTTGTAAGTAACTTACTAAACAAGCAAATGTATGGCCCAAGTGTAAAACCACCCAACCCGACTGACGAAAGCTGGCGCCGAGAACCCAAAGACAACCTTTTCAGAAGAGCAGTTTATACCTATTGGCGGCGCACTAATCCATATCCGTCTATGATTACGTTTGACAGCCCTCAACGCAATGTCTGCACCTCGCGCCGGATTCGTACCAATACGCCATTACAGGCCTTAACCACTTTAAACGATACCGTTTTTTATGCGGCAGCACAAAATATTGCCCTGAAAATGCAGGCAGTTAAAAGCCCCAGGGTAGAGGAAAAGCTGAAACAGGGATATCAGTATCTGTTTCAGAAAGCCCCCGGCGATACTAAAACCCGTTTGTTGTATCAATTGTATCAGGACGCGCTCCTTGAATTGAGAAAGAAAAAAGACCGTGAAGCAGAATTGGGAGCCTTAACCCTGACAGCCAACGCCATGATGAACCTAGATGAATTTTTAACCAAATGAAAAGAATATCGCTTACAGAAGAGGCTTTTTTAGAAGAAGCCAAGTTAAATACCCGGCGCCATTTTCTGAAACAATGTACTTCAGGCCTTGGCGGTTTAGCTGTTTCTTCGTTGCTGGGCGGTTGTTTTGGTGGTTCTTCAGATAAGCCACAACTCAACGAAAACCCGCTGGCTGTCAGACCATCGCATTTCAGCCCCAAAGCCAAACGCATTATCTTTATGCACATGGAGGGGGCGCCGTCGCAGCTTGAATTGTTCGATTACAAGCCAGAACTGGCAAGGCTTGACGGACAGCTTTGTCCGCCTTCTCTGCTTGAAGGGAAGCGATTTGCTTTTATTAAAGGGGTACCCAAAATGCTGGGGCCGCAGTCAACCTTTCAGCAATATGGGCAATCGGGTGCCTGGTTTTCAGACTACTTCAACTATTTGCCAAAGCTGGCTGATGATCTCACCTTTCTGAAAGCTATGCATACCGACGAATTTAACCATGCACCTGCGCAGTTGTTTATGCATACGGGTGCTTCAAGAGTCGGCCGGCCGAGTATGGGGTCTTGGATAACCTATGGGCTTGGTTCTGAAAACCAGAATCTTCCGGGTTATGTGGTGTTGGTGTCTGGCTCTGAGCCAAGCGCTGGTAAATATCTGTGGGGCAACGGCTTTTTGCCATCTGTCTATCAGGGTGTACAATGCCGGTCGAAAGGTGATCCGGTTTTATACATTAACAACCCGGGTAATATTGATAGCACACTCAGAAAAAAATCTATTGAAACCATCAATAAAATTAATGAACTGACATACCAGGAAGTAGGCGATCCTGAGATTCTGACACGTATATCTCAATATGAGTTAGCATTCAGAATGCAGGCCGAAGTACCGGGAACAATGGATATCACTGGCGAACCGGCATATATACATGAAATGTACGGCACTGAACCCGGCAAGGCCAGCTTTGCCAATAACTGCCTGCTGGCCAGAAAACTATTGGAGAAAGGCGTAAGGGTAGTGCAGCTGTTTGACCGCCGTTGGGATAACCACGGAACGGATGCCGGCAGTGGGGTAGATATTGGTTTAAGAAGAAACGTAGAATATGTTGACAAACCAATATCAGCCTTGATACTTGACTTGAAACAAAGAGGTTTGCTGGAAGATACCCTCATTGTGTGGGGGGGCGAATTTGGCAGAACGCCCATGATGGAAAACAGGGCAGGGGATAACAATACGCCATTTAAAGGCCGCGACCACCACGTGGATGCCTTTACTATGTTTATGGCTGGGGCAGGTTTGAAAAAAGGGTATTCGCACGGAGAAACCGACGAGATAGGATATTACGGTATTAAAGGCCGCACCCATATACATGACTTGCAGGCAACTATTTTGCATCTGATGGGCTTTGACCACGAAAAGCTGGTGTTTCCGTTTCAGGGCAGAAATTTCAGATTAACCGATGTAGCAGGCAAAGTGGTGAACGAGGTACTGGCTTAATAATACTTTGTGTAATACATGTTTGACTCAGCGGTATGCCATGGTAAAATTAAACCCTGCTTCCAAACTGGTTGAAAGCAGGGTTTTTATTAAGGTTGGAGTACTATTTTAAACTACCCACCATATCTTCAGGTTTTACCCATTCGTCAAATTCTTCAGCTGTCAGGTATCCAAGTCTGATAGCCGTTTCTTTCAAAGTGCTTCCTGTTTTATGTGCAGTCTGCGCAATTTCAGCTGCCTTATAATAACCAATTTTGGTGTTAAGGGCAGTAACCAACATCAACGAATTATCAACATGCTTTTTGATATTTTCTTTCAATGGCTCAATACCCACGGCACATTTATCATTGAAAGAAACGCAACCATCGCCAAGCAAACGTGCCGAATGCAGGAAGTTGTATATCATTACCGGTTTAAAAACGTTCAGTTCAAAATGACCCATTGAACCACCCACGTTAATGGCCACGTCGTTACCCATTACCTGCGCGGCAATCATGGTTAATGCTTCGCATTGCGTTGGATTTACTTTGCCCGGCATTATTGATGAACCTGGTTCGTTGTCTGGTATGAAAATTTCACCAATACCTGAACGCGGGCCAGACGATAACATTCTGATGTCATTAGCAATTTTCATCAGGCTAACTGCTACTGTTTTCAAGGCACCGTGTGCTTCCACAATGGCATCATGCGCTGCCAGGGCCTCAAATTTATTTTCTGCTGTTACAAACGGAATACCCGTAAGGCCGGCAATATGTTTTGCTACCAGTTCTGAGTACCCTTGCGGTGTATTAATACCTGTGCCTACGGCAGTACCACCCAATGCCAGCTCAGAAAGGTGCGCCAATGTGTTTTTGATGGCTTTCAAGCCATGATTCAACTGAGATACATAACCAGAAAACTCTTGTCCGAGTGTCAAAGGCGTGGCATCCATAAAGTGAGTGCGGCCAATTTTAACTACATTTTTAAATGCTTCCGATTTCTCAGCCAGTGTATCACGTAGTTTTTCTATACCCGGAATGGTCGTTTCAACCAGCATTTTATATGCTGCAATGTGCATGGCAGTCGGGAATGTATCGTTTGATGACTGCGATTTGTTTACATCATCATTCGGATGAAGGAATTTGGTTTTATCGCCCAATTCACCACCTTGCAGAACGTGTCCGCGGTAAGCAATTACTTCGTTGCAGTTCATGTTAGATTGCGTGCCAGAACCCGTTTGCCATACTACCAGCGGAAACTGGTCGTCCAGTTTACCATCCAGTATTTCCTGACAAACCGTACCTATCAAATCTGCTTTTTCTTTAGGTAGTACACCTAAATCAAAGTTGGTCAAGGCTGCTCCGTGTTTCAGGTAAGCAAAAGCTTTGATGATTTCTTTCGGCATTTTATTGATATCCTGCGCAATTTTAAAGTTTTCAATAGAGCGTTGCGTTTGTGCACCCCAATATACGTCAGCAGGCACCTGCACCTCGCCCATTGTATCTTTTTCTATTCTGTACTGCATAATTATTTATGAATTAGATATAATAAGTTAAATAGGAATTTTGGTGCAAAAGTAAGTCAGAAAAAAACAGGTAAATAGTTTTTTTCTGTTTTTTTCAATGAAAAATTCATTAAAAAAGCACAGCCTGAGCTGTGCTTTCATATATACTGTTTGATCAGATTTAATCAATGCAAAAGTTTAAAATCAGGTAAGCTTAACCTTAGTTTAGTCTGTAAGGCGTTATCAGATTAAACTCCGGAATCTGGACACTGAATTTGTTGCCGTCAACAAGACGCTCCATAATAAAAGTGCCCACCATCTTACCTATGGATGATTTCAGGCTACAGCCCGAAATGTATTCATGACTTTCGCCCGGTTCCAGAATGGGGGTTTGACCCACCACACCTTCGCCTTCTACTTCTTTTACCGGTGCAACAGAGTCATATATCAGCCACTTTCTTCTTTGTAATTGTATGGTGTTGTTACTGTGATTTTCAATTCTTATTCTGTAACTGAATACAAAATGCGATTGAAATGGGCTTGAATAGTCCGGTTGAAATTCCGTTTTTACACTAACTTCTATGCCCTCTGTAGTTGCCGTAATCGTGTTCATAGTTTCTGACATCTACATCATTTTTGCAAAAATGATGTTTAAAAGTTTTAGCAATTTGAGAATCTAATATGTAAATTAACAAATAAATATTTTTTGAGTGTGTTTTTTTAGAAAAAAGTTGCTAAACGGTAGCATTATCTATTGGCATAACAATTTTTTTTATCTTTGTTCCGCACCTAAAAAAACAAAAAATATGGATGTAAGGATTGCCGAGAGTTGGAAAATCCGGCTGCAGGATGAGTTTGAAAAAGATTATTTTAAAAGTCTCAGTGATTTTGTACGCAACGAATATAAAACAGCGGTTTGTTATCCGCCCGGCAGGTTGGTTTTTAATGCTTTTGATAAATGCAGCTTTGAAGATACCCGGGTTGTTATTCTGGGGCAAGACCCGTATCATGGCCCCGGGCAGGCAAATGGCTTGTGCTTTTCTGTCAATGATGGTATCCCGTCTCCACCATCGCTCATCAATATTTTTAAAGAGATTCATGACGATTTAGGCAAGCCTATTCCCAAAAGTGGAAACCTTGAACGCTGGGCAAAACAAGGGGTTTTGCTTCTGAATGCAACACTAACCGTTAGAGCTGCCTCGGCAGGCTCACATCAGGGCAAAGGTTGGGAGGTTTTTACTGATGCGGTTATCAGGCACCTGAATGACGAAAAAGACGGCATTGTTTTTATGCTTTGGGGAAAATACGCACAGGAAAAAGGCAAAATAATTAATGACAAAAAACACTTTGTTCTACGCGCAAAACACCCGTCACCCATGTCGGCCAATTTTGGCGGGTGGTTTGGCACCAGGCATTTCAGCCAGGCCAATAATTATCTGGTAAGCAAAGGCCTGCCAACTATTGAATGGTAAATTGCTACCAGGTATAATTTCAGCACTTTTTAAACTTCCAGTTTATGATTCATTTGGGTGCTTAATTGGCTGATTATTGCATACTGGCAATACTTTTTGTGCGCAATTACAAATAATTTAACTGATACAGCACTTTTGCAGTATCAAATTAATACTTTTTTATAAACTTAATTGCACAGGCATACTAAATCTGCTAATTTTGCATTTTAGAAACCTATCATGACAGAACAAATTCTTATTCTTGATTTCGGCTCGCAATTTACCCAGCTTATTGCCCGAAGAGTTAGAGAACTTAATGTGTATTGTGAGATACACCCTTTCAATAAAATTCCAGCCATTACTTCTGATATTAAGGGAATTATCCTTTCCGGAAGCCCCTGTTCAGTGCGTGAAGAAGATGCACCCATTGTTAACTGGCAGGATTTCCCCGCTCATGTACCAGTACTGGGTATTTGTTACGGTGCGCAGATGATGGCACAGACAGGTGGAGGTGAAGTACTTCCGTCTTCCATCAGAGAATATGGCCGAACCATCCTTAATAATCTGGATAACCGCTATGCTTTGTTTAAGGATGTGGCAGATAACACACAGGTATGGATGTCACACAGCGATACCATTGCCGCACCTCCTGCCGGGGCAGATATTATTGCCTCAACAGATACCGTAAAGGTAGCTGCTTTCAAAATGCATGACCAGCCTCGCTACGGTATACAGTTTCACCCCGAGGTTACCCATACCCTTCAGGGTAAAACCATACTTAAGAATTTTGTTGTAGATATCTGCCAGTGTTCTCAAAGTTGGACACCCGATTCTTTCGCCGAAGCTGCAATCAGAGAATTAAAAGAAAAGTTGGGTGATGACAAAGTCATTATGGGTCTTTCGGGTGGTGTTGACTCATCGGTTGCAGCCACGCTGATACATCATGCCATTGGCAAAAATCTTTACTGTATTTTTGTTGATAACGGCCTGCTTCGTAAAAACGAGTTTGAAGAAGTACTAGAATCCTATAAAGGTCTTGGCCTAAACGTAATAGGGGTTGATGCCAGAGAGCAGTTTTACAAAGCACTGGAAGGTTTAACAGACCCGGAAGCAAAACGAAAAGCCATTGGTAAAACCTTTATAGATGTGTTTGATGCCGAGTCTCATAAAATTGAAGGAGCTAAATGGCTTGGACAGGGAACCATCTACCCCGATGTTATTGAGTCTGTATCGGTAAAAGGGCCTTCTGTTACCATCAAGTCGCATCATAATGTTGGTGGATTGCCCGACTTCATGAAGCTGCAAGTGGTAGAACCGCTTCGGCTTTTGTTTAAAGATGGCGTGCGCGAAGTAGGCAAATCTTTAAATGTACCTGATAACATTATTGGTCGCCATCCTTTCCCGGGTCCTGGTTTGGCCATACGTATTCTTGGCGACATCACCCCCGAAAAAGTAGATATTTTACAGGAGGTAGATGCCATTTTTATAAATGCCCTGAAAGACACTGGCCTTTATGATAAAGTTTGGCAGGCCGGAGCCATTTTGTTGCCTATACAAAGTGTAGGTGTTATGGGCGATGAAAGAACATACGAAAAGGTGGTGGCGCTTCGTGCCGTAACCAGTGTTGATGGTATGACAGCCGACTGGGCTCATTTGCCTTATGAGTTTTTGGCAGATGTTTCAAATGAAATTATTAACAGGGTAAAAGGGGTAAACAGAGTGGTGTATGACATCAGCTCTAAACCACCAGCTACTATTGAGTGGGAGTAAAATTTGCGCTCATTTATACCATCAAAAAAAGCTCTTTCACAGGAAGGAGCTTTTTTTGATGGCCACAGAATGACAATGATTATTTGCTTCTTGTGTTTTGGAGGCAATTCAAAAAAAGAACCCCGAAACCATTTCTTATAAAAGTTTCGGGGTTCTGTTATAATGCTGAAATATATGTCGTAAGTTTTTTGAACCAACCTTCAAAATAGATTAGTTTGCGCTGATTTCGCGTAACTCCAGTTTCTCTTTTCCTGCAATTTTTCCACCGGCTGGTTTCGGGTCTGTATCGCTACCGTTAGGTTTCTCAACCAGGTTAGCTTCCACCGTATTTTCTTTTTGTTTTTTGGCTTGTAAAGCTCTTAGTCTTCTAACTTCAAGCCAATTGGCAGTAAAGAAATAGCATACCAACAAAAACATAATAAAGAAACAAAGTTCGGTATTACTAAAATATACCCTTGCCGAGTAGGTAAGCACCGTTAGCACAATTGTAACCGCATAGAGTATAAAAGACGCCTGCATGTGCGAAAGGTTGTTGTCTATCAATAAATGATGCATGTGCATGCGGTCTGCCTTAAAAGGAGATTTGCCTCTTAAAATACGAACCGAGAATACGCGTATGGTATCAAAAATTGGTACCACAAGTATAACTACTGCGATGATGGGCGCACTGACAAAAGCACTGGTGGGGTCCCACTGATGCATGACATTGAAATGAATAAACTTAACCGCCAGTACCGTAATGATATAGCCCACTATCAGCGAGCCGGTATCACCCATGAATATTTTACTGCTTTGCGAGAAGTTGAATCTTAAGAAACCCAACAATGAACCCGAAAGACATAAGGCCAGACAAGCCAGAGAATAATGGTGGTTAATTAAAAACCACAGACCAAAACCTCCACCGGCTATCATTCCAATTCCGCCTGCCAATCCATCAATACCATCAATTAGGTTGAAAGCATTAATCATGGCAACAAAAATGAAAATGGTTAATCCTATGCTTAACAGGTAGGGTATCTGGCCAATGCCAAAAATGCCGAAAAGGTCAGAAATTCGGAGGTCGCATCCCACCACTACTATGGCCGAGGCAATAATCTGAATACCCAGCTTTTTGGTTGGTGACAGTGCGTATAAATCGTCTTTTATTCCAAGAAAGAAAAGAATGGTAATACCGGCAAAAACTTTATGAAGTAAGATACCTTCGTCTCCAAAATTCCAGAGCATGTAACCAATCAGGATACCGGCAAAAATAGCAACTCCACCAAAAGTAGGGGTTGGCGCGCTATGTGAACTCCTTTTTACAGGATTATCCATCAAACCGCGCAAGCCACTGATATTTATAATGACAGGTATTGAACGCAGATTAATGAAAAGTGCGATAAGTGCAGAAATTAAAACTTGAATATTCTTATCAGGTATCAGCGATTCAAATGTTGGAAACATTATATATTTTTTAAGATTAAAAAATACTTCAGAGGCATCTTTAATTACAAAATAAACACTTTTTTTTGGGTAAAAAGAAAAATGTTTATTTCTTTTTCAATAATTTTATTCTGTGGCTGCAGTTCTCTGACGAACAAGAACAGCCGGATTACCCTGGTATATACCATAGGCTTCCAGATTTCGGTTAGCTACAGAATTAACAGCTAAAACCGAATGAGACGCACACCTAACACCCGCGCAAACTACAGCTCTGGCGCCAATCCAGACACCGTCTTCGAGAATGATATCTTTAATAATCAGGTCAAAGGTTTCTTTTTTGTAATTATGATTACCGGAAAGCAGTAATGCGCCTTGCGAAAGGCAGACATTATTTCCGATTTTTACTTTAGCTAAGTTATCAATCCATACATTTTCGCCAATCCATACGTAATCTCCAATTTCCAGGTTCCAGGGTGCTTTAATGTTAACCATTGGTTTAATGGTAATGCCTTTGCCCAGTTTGGCTCCAAAAGCTCTCAGAATCCTTATTTTTATAAAAACAGGTAATGGCAGATAAGAATTAATGAAAATACGGTTACAGATGAACCACAATAATGTGGTCAGGAAACCTCTGGTAAAATCAGAATTTTTATACCAATCGTTGTTATATTTTGATAAATCGGTTTTTACCATTGCAAGGTGTCTTTTTAAATGCTTCGCAGTTTGTTGATAAGTAAACCACTTTTATATCTGCCTTCTTCCAGTCTTGGTGCAAGATACTCTTTTGTGGCTTCAAAGTGTTTTTTGTAACTTTCTTTATCGCCCATTTCCACTATATTGGCCCATTCATGCACGGCTGTATGAAACGCCAGGTCTTCTCCTCTGATGCTCTTATCAAACAAAGCAGTTTTTATGGTTTCTTCCAGTAGATCTTCATTCATAAAGAGGTATTCGGCCATGCCAACCCGCAGCTTGAATGGGGGGGTCTGGCATACCAGATTCTTGTATGGGTTTGTACCCAGTTTATGCCAGGTATCTACCATTGCCAGCAAACTCAGGTGCGAATTCGGTTTGTGGCCGGTATCCTGGCTCAGGCTAAATTCGCTCATGATTTTGTCGTCCAGCATCAGTGTTTCGTCTTTGTCTTTAAAAACATGATCGCGGGCAGCATAAATCCGTTTACGGAATTTCTTCTCGTCTTCCTCAATCATCATTTCAAACAAATCCATTTCGCAACTGGCATATTTGCGCACGTCTTTTTTGGCATAAGGATTCAACATTGCCAGACCCGAATACACATGAAACTTATAGCTGTAAATACGGAGTGTCATCAGAAATTTGACGTTGTCAAGCCCGTTAGGATGCAGCGGGTTCTCCCACGGATACACCCTCCTGTGCATACAGGCAGTGCCTATGCTTTCAAAGCCAACATGGGTAATGGCCTGGATATCGGCCATCATTTTGTCATGTTCATGGTAATCGGCCAGTTCATGAATTATCGATCCAATTTTATTAAAAATATGCAAAGATTCATCAAAAGCCTGTTTACTTGCCCTGTGGTTAATCACTACCAGTGTCTGGTTTTCCGGATTAACACTCGGGCCATATAAGGCATGGCAGGTAACTATCTGGGTATCTTTGGGTAAGTGTTTTTCAAAAGATGCAATTTCAGGTGTTTTTACTGACGTTTGGCCGGCCACAATGGCGCCAAATTTTGTAGCTGCACCGCACTGCGCCACCACTTTTTCGATGTTTTCGGCTTCAACAGAATATAAAATAAAATCACATAATCTTGATACCGCCGTTCCGTCTTTTAGCACCTCAATTCCATCAGGCTCCAGTTCTGCTTTTAGTGCTTCAATGTTTTGTGGGAGGTCGCACCCGTACACCTGAAAACCAGCTTTGGCCCAAATCCGGCCAAACATTTTCCCCATATCTCCCAGACCAATTATCCCTATTTTCATTTATTTTCTGTTTACACTTTTTTAATTAAACGTAAAGCTGGCAAGGCTTTTTGAACGCTCTAAAATTAAAATTTGCCTAATTGCTTTAACTTTTAAAGTTTTGTTGGGTTTTAGCAATATTTTTGCTGCCTTTACCAGATAAAATCTATTGATTTTGCCCACTGCAAAATTAATAATAATTATAAATCACAAACGAACTAAATTTTTATCATGCGTACAATTTTGTTGCTTATCGTATCAAATACCTTTATGACATTTGCCTGGTATGGTCATTTAAAAACACCGAATATGCCCATCTGGAAAGCCATTGCTATTAGCTGGGGCATAGCCTTTTTTGAGTATCTGTTTATGGTGCCAGCCAACAGATTAGGTTATGGGCAGTTTAATGCCTTTCAGTTAAAGACAATTCAGGAGGCCATCACCCTTTGTGTTTTTGTGGTTTTTGTGGTTCTTTATTTAAAAGAACCCTTAAAGTGGAATTATCTGGTTGGTTTCGGTCTTATATTCCTGGCTGTTTGGGTGGTATTTAAGAAATAGCCGGGTATCACGAAGTTCAATATTTAAGCCTATACATAAAGTATCCATTGAAATCTGTGATACCGTCGCATTATTTTTCAAACTCAATCAAATGTTCTGATGCGTAGGAGTCGTCTCCGGGTTTGATGCGTTTTACAAAAAAGCGTGCTTTTTTGCCCAGCTTCAGACAGGTATTACGTGCTTCAATATCCTCAGGTGTATTTAATGGCTGTAATGACGGATACCATAAAATATACCCTGGTTTTTCGAAAACCAGCTGTGGTTTTGTCCATTCCTGTGAATTTAAGGCACTGCCCAAATCTGGATTCTTATTGAATGAAATATACACTTTATCGCCTTTCCATGATTTTTCTTCTGTTTTTGCCATCATCATTACCCAGCAATTAAGGTAGGTATTCCAGCTGACAGATGGCCCCCAATGAAAGCCTGTTGATGGTGCTGACGCCGGCCCCCCGCCCTGAGCCATTGGTATTTGTAAAGCGGCCACCGGTTTGCCAACGCCATTATGTGGGGCGTTAAAGCCTTGCCCATCCCATCTTTTTGCTTTTCCAACCGGGCTATCTAAATCGGCAATTGCAATGCGGGCTACGCTGATACATTGCCCTGCCCATTCAGTTTTTGGGTCGTAGCTGGTTTCGTTGTATACACCCGGGTAGCCGTATTCGCCATAAAATAAATACAGGTAGTCGCCACTGGCAACGGCTGAAGGGTCTCCTACACCACCCGCAAATGTATTTGACCTGTTATGAGGCTTCATAATCATGCGAGGGTTGAGGTCTTCAATAAAAATGCCTTTGTTGTTCCAGCTTTTTCCTCCGTCAACCGACTTCATAATGCCTATCCGGCAAACGGCAGCCGGACTGGTCTCGCCAGTAAGACCCTGAGGCCATTTTTTATCATTTTTGTATCCCTGTCCTGTTTTTTCGTCATAAGGCAAGGTTTGAGGATAGTTTTCGTTATGATACACGGCATACAGCGTCTTACCGCTGGCATCTTTCGGTGATTGATAAACGGTCTCAAACCATACTGCCCCATGCAGGCCTTCTTGCCCGATTGGAGCATTGACAGGCATTATGGGTTGGTGAAAATTATCAGCCTTGCTTTTAAATGCCTCATCGGCATTTTTGCCGTCGGCATATTTCAGGTCACGGGCATCACCCCAAAGCGGGTCTTCACCATATTTGCCAGGGAATATCCTGAAAGTGTCACCCACCCAGGCTTCGGCCATGTTGCAATCTACAAAAGAATTGAAAGTGATTTTTTCTGCAGAAATAAGTTTAAATTTAGGATTAAACGCATTTTGTTTATCACCCGGCGTGCAAGCGTTAAATAACAATAGGCTTACAGCCAAGGCAATTACAGATTTAAATAGAAGTTTCATAGGTTAATAGCAGGATAAAGAAAAATTATAGGTTAAATAGATTGTATCAAAGTTATCATTTACCTGCTGAAAACAAAAAAGGATTGCAAATTTCTTCGCAACCCTTTTCGTAAATTTTACCAGAATTATTTCTCAGAAATACCGTATTTGCCTACGTATTTCTTATATAATCTTTTTTGTTTGTCGTCAAGGTCAATCTTTTTACCTCTTATAAATGCCTGCTCTACTTTGCTGGTGCGCATATCCAGAATATCTCCGGCCGATACCACAATGGTAGCGTGTTTACCAACTTCCAACGAACCGACCTGTTTATCGATTCCCAGAATTTTAGCATTATTAAGTGTTATCATTTTCAGGGCATCTTCCGGCGACATACCATAAGCAGCAGCAGTCCCGGCTGCAAAAGGCAGATTTCTGGTTCGCCAGAATTCTGGTGTATAGTACATACCTACCGTTACGCCGCCCTTCATTAATGTGCCTGGTAATTTATATGGATTCCATACATCCTCATCAACCGTATTAGGTAAGCGGTGAGTACCGTTTACAATTACAGGTATATTGTTTTCTTTCAGAAAATCAATTGCCAATTCCGCCTCTTCTCCGCCAACTATTACAATTTTTCTGATTTTGTATTTCTGAGCCAGTTTTACTGCCTCAACAATTTCTTTTCCGTATTCAACCCGGATAAACAATTGCTTCGAGCCATCGTATAATCCTTTCATGGCTTCAAGCGGCGCATTTTTTGGATTTGGATTACTGATTTCAGAATAAGCCAGGGCTTCAGAGAAAAGTTGCTCCAATTCAGCTTTTTGCTGAATGTATTTGTCGTTTTTCTTGATAGCAAACTTCATTTCTTCAAAGCTGAACTGACGCGTTACCAGGGCGGGGTAGTTTAGCCAGATACCGTCATCCTTTTTCAAGGCTGCATCTTCCCAGTTCCATCCGTCATATTCCATAATGGCCGATGTGCCTGAAACAATGCCACCTTCAGGTGTGCTTTGCCCGATTAAGATACCATTCCCTCTGAAAGTTGGTATTACCTCTGAATCAGTATTATGAGCAATCAAAGCTCTAACGTGTGGGTTTAAATCACCTGTTTCGCGTTGATCAAGTGTGGCTCTTACCGAGGCGATTTCAACAAGACCCGCTAATGCCGACGGAGCGATAATGCCCGGGTAAACGGCTTTGCCGCTTACATTAATTACCTCAGTGGTGTTTTTATTGAAGTTGGTAGAGGCATCACCAATGGCGGTAATAATACCTTTGTCGAACACCACGGTGCCATTCTGGATAATTCTGCCGTCGCCCACGTGAATGGTTCCGCCCACCAGTGCAATCGGCTTGGTTTGTGGTGAAGCAGGCGCCTGATTCTGCGCTTTGCTGCACAACCCAAGCAATGATAAACCAATTACTATTATATATTTTTTCATTTTGAAAATCTTATTTTAATGGAACGCTATTAATTAATGTATCAGTCTTTGTTGTTGAAAAATCTTGCTTCGGCTTCGTGGTCGTGTTCATCGGTACGGTTTTCGGTTACGCCCATTTCCATGATAGTATCGCAATGTACTTCAAGGTTGCGTCTTGGCGCAGGTCTTTGCATGGGTGCACCTGTCGATTTTTCAGCTAACATTTTCAACATTAAACGGTTACGTTCTTTCGCTACTGACTGACGCATTTGCTCATCTTTTTCTACATCAAAATAAACGGCGCCGTCAATGATAGTTTTTTCAGGGCGCGCATATATAGAAAGCGGATTGTTGTTCCAGAGTACTACGTCTGCATCTTTACCCGTTTTTATACTTCCCAAGCGGTTATCAAGGTGTAGCATTTTTGCCGGGTTCAATGTTACCATTTTCCAGGCTTCTTCTTCCGAAATACCACCATACAATACAGTTTTGGCAGCTTCCTGATTCAGTCTGCGGGCCATCTCGGCGTCATCAGAGTTAATGGCGGTTAAAACTCCCATTTTGGTCATAATAGCTGCGTTGTAAGGAATAGCCTCTTTTACTTCCATTTTATAAGCCCACCAGTCAGCAAAAGTTGAAGCCGCCACGCCGTGGGTTTTCATTTTGTCGGCAACTTTGTATCCTTCAAGAATATGAGTGAAGGTATTCATTCTGAAATTGAAATACTCGGCCACTTTCATCATCATGTTAATCTCTGACTGCACATAAGAGTGGCAGGTAATGAAGCGTTTGTTGTTCAGGATTTCTACCAATGCATCAAGCTCAAGGTCTCTTTTAGGAGGGGTTACACCGGTTTTATTGGCCAGCACTGTGTAATTTTTCCAGGCTCTTTCGTATTCCTGCGCTCTCTGGAAAGCATCCATATACACTTGTTCAACACCCATACGTGTAGCCGGGAAACGGCTCGTTGCCTGTGCACTGTTGCCTTGTTTTACGTTTTCGCCCAATGCAAATTTGATAAAACCATCGGCACCCTTAATTAAAAGATTATCAGGGTTTTCGCCCCATTTCAATTTAATCAATGCCGATTGACCACCGATACAGTCGGCCGAACCATGCAGTAATTGAGATGACGTAACGCCACCTGCCAGTTGGCGGTAAATGTTTACGTCTTCAGAGTTTAATGCGTCTTCCTGACGTACCTCTGCCGATACCGTTTGTACCTCATTGATTGAGAACAAGGCAATGTGCGAGTGCTCGTCAAAGATTCCGTTGGTAAGGTGCTTGCCTGTACCGTCTATAGTTTTGGCACCTGCCGGGGCTGATAAGTTTTTACCTATCTTGGCAATTTTGCCATTTTGTAGCAATACATCTGTATTTTGTACAATTCCTTCTTTTTCATTGGTCCAAACCGTTGCATTTTTTATCAGCATGGTTTCTTGCTGAGGCTTGGTTTCACTGCCATAAGCCGTGAACGGAAACAACACTTTACCCAAAACAGGTGTCTTGGCTTTTGTGCTGTCTTTCTTTGTAGTTTCTTTGCTGGTTTCTTTAAACAAGGCAGCCCATTTTACTTGTTTGCCATCTGGCAGCACGGCATCGCCTTTCAGGTTTTTGCCATCATAATAGCCACTTAAGCGGGTATCGCCGGCATCTTTTTTGTCCAGCTTGGTTGTAATAGTAAAGAGGTCAGAGAAGCGCGTAACTTTAGTAGCCAGCTTAATGCTGTCGCTTACTATAATCTGATATTCAGGTTTATCTATTTTACCGGTAATGTTTAGTTTCAGGCCTGTTTTATCACCTACGGATAAATCATAAGTACCTCTTACATCGGTCACATCTGCTTCAGTGATAATATATCTTTTACCCTGAATCCAGTTTTCATAAATTACGTTGTCTTTACTGAACAGGTTGTCTGAGGTTATAATGAAGTTGGCCATCATGCCTTTTTTAAGACTACCCAGCTGATTATCAACTTTCAGTAATTTTGCAGGGGTAGTGGTAAGGGCCTCAAGAGCTTTGCTCTCTGGCAAGCCATTTTCAATGGCTTTTCTCAGATTAGCCCAGAACTCGGCTTTGCTTCTTAAAGCATTTGTAGTAAATGCGAAACTGATACCCGCGTTAGCTACTGCGGCAGGGTTGGCAGGGGCCATTTCCCAGTGTTTCATTTCTGTTAACGACACCTGAGCCGCATCAAATGGGTCTTCAACGTCAAATGCAGACGGGAAATTCAAAGGCAATATTAATGAACTGTTGGTAGCCTTGATTTCATCAATGCGTTGATATTCATCTCCGTTACCCTTAAAAATGTATTGAATATTAAATTCTTTACCTATTTTATTACCTCTCAGAATACCCAGTTTATCATTGGCTTCATAAATTTGAGGCAGGTCTTGCTGCGCATTAAATGCTTCAAGAGAAAGATTTCTTTCTTCTTTAACCCCGCCTTTTTTATACCAGTCGGCATCGTAGTAAGTCTGGCGAAGTAAAGCTACCGAACCCATCATTGATACGGGGTAGGTCTGGGTAGAAGTACCCTTGTTTAATGAATAATGTGCTGAGGTTTTTTCTTTTATCAGCAAATCATTTTCTTTACCATTACCCAAAGACACCAAAGCGCCAGTTCCTCTCACAATACCGTCGGCAATATGTACACCTGCCACACTAAAACCTATTTTTCTCAGTTCTTCGGCTTTTGCAGTGTTGGCTTTAAATTCTTTTGCCGCGTCAATTTCAGGCTTTACGGCCTGGTTCCAATCATAAGCGCCTTTTTTGTTGCTTTCCATCTGAGACGGGCCGCCAAATCCCCGGCCACCTTGCGGGCGGGTAATTTCAGGCATGCCGTAGTCTGAGTAAATGTCAATCAGACCCGGGTAAATTCTTTTACCTTTCAGGTCATAAACTACTGTTCCGCTTGGTATTTTTAAATCTTTGCCAACCGACTCGATAATGCCGTTTTTGATGTAAATCATGGCGTTGTCAAGTACGGTTTGTGCATCTACAACAATGGTTGCATTTTTAAAAGCATACTGAGCCGGACGCTCATCATACACTCCGTTGCGAGGAAAAGTTACCTGAGAAAACGCTTGAATGTTGATGAATAAAATGAAAAAACTGAGAAGAATTTTTTTCATGGATAGGTTTTTGATGTTTGGTTAATGATATTGCGAAATTGACAATTTTGCATTAATAAACAAAACTATCTGTACTTTTGTACTGATTATCGTCTAAATGTATAAAAAACGCTTTTAAAAGTGGAAATCAATAGACAGAGCGCAATCTCGAAAATTAATTTTTTTTCATCTGAAAACATCCCTTTTTTATTCCTGATAGATTTTACAGGTAATAATTGGGTGGTAGAACCGCTAGACAATATTGATAGTAATGAAATAAAATTCTGGATTAACGGGAAGACAAACGACCACAGCATTAGTACAGAAGGGCCAGACATTGTGCTTGAAAAATATCCGATGGATTTTACTCAATACAAGGCCGGATTCGACTATGTAAGGCAGCAGATTATCCACGGTAACAGTTTTTTGGTAAATCTGACGGCAGAAACGCCAATTGCCCTGAATATTAGCCTGGAAGAGGTTTTTAAAAGAAGCGAAGCAAAATATAAACTTTGGTGGAAAGACCATTTTGTGTGCTTTTCGCCAGAAATATTTGTAAAGATTGACGAAAGCGGGTTGATGGCTTCTTTCCCGATGAAAGGGACCATCGACGCAGGCTTATTAAATGCGGGAGAGATTTTGTTAAGCGACCGAAAGGAATTGTATGAACACACCACAATTGTTGATTTGATAAGGAATGATTTGAGCCGGGTAGCCGAAAAAGTGTGGGTTGAGCAATTCAGATACATTGATAAGATAGAAACCCATAACCGGAGTGAGTTACTTCAGGTAAGTTCTCAGATATGCGCAAAGCTAAACACCCAATGGCATGAGCAACCCGGTGAAATTCTGGCTGCCTTGTTGCCTGCGGGGTCAATAACAGGCGCGCCAAAAACTAAAACAGTTGAAATTATTCGCGCAGCCGAAAAACTTACTTACCAGGAAAGTAGCCAAAGGGGCTACTACACAGGGGTTTTTGGTATTTTTGATGGAAAGTCAGTGGATTCAGGGGTGATGATTCGTTACATTGAACAAAAAAAAGACGGAAGCCTGACTTTTAAAAGCGGAGGTGGAATAACTGCCAATAGTATTGCAGAGAAGGAATATGAAGAAATGATTCAGAAAATATATGTCCCTATTGTTCGAAACCATTCAATTACAAAACCGGAAACTCCACAACCTTGCCTACCATAACCAACGGATGCATAAAAGCCGTACAGAGCTTTTGGGAATTGATAAAGAGGTGAGTTTAGCAGAGTTTATAAACATACCTGATTGGGTAGGTGAGGGGCTATATCGTTGCAGAGTAAGCTACGAGCATGATATTGAAAAGGTTGAGTTTTTCTCTTATAAGCCAGTTCATCCGGGCAGAATTGACTTGATAGAAAACCGCCAGCTTGAATACCCTTACAAGTTTGAAGACCGGAGCGGGTTTAGGCAAATGCTGAATCAAAATCCTGAGGCTGATGATTTGATTATCCTACATAATGGAATGCTGACTGATGCTACTTTTGCCAATGTTGCGTTTTATGATGGCAGCCAATGGCTAACACCCGACACACCTTTGCTGAAAGGTACAAAAAGGCAGTTTTTGTTAGATTCCGGAGTTTTAAAAGAAGCATCTATTAAAGCCGAAGACCTGAAGTATTTCAGTCAGCTAGCCTTAATAAATGCCATGCGCGACCTGGATATTATTTATAAATACCGCTTTAATGATAATTACCTGCTTATTCAGAGCAATAACTTAAACACTTAACAGCTATCAATAAAGGCTTCTCTCCCTCGTTTTTTTGAGTCAGTCAGGGTAATGCGAAAGCCACATACTGGTTGCCTTTTTTTGCCCCCAGTTTGGTGCCGCCGCAAGCGATAACAATATACTGCTTTCCGTTAAGCATATAGGTAGAAGGCGTGGCGAATCCGGCTGCTGGTAATTTGGTTTCCCAAACAAGCTCCCCTGTTTTTTTGTTAAAAACCCTGAACTTCTCGTCTTTCGTGGCTGCAATAAAAATTAAGCCATTAGCTGTTACCAATGGGCCACCATAATTTTCGGAGCCGGTTGTGGGTATTCCCTTCTGCCTCAGCGATTCAAATTCTCCCAATGGTATTTTCCATAAGTATTCCCCAGTGTTCATATCAATTGCATTCAGTGTTCCCCAGGGTGGTGTAATGGCGGGCAGGCCTTTGCTGTCAAGAAACTTATTGTAACCTGTACTTACAAACGGTAAATAAGGGTTTTTAAAGCCCTTGTTGTCTGCAATGTTTACTTCTTTCTTTTCTTCGCCAAATAAAAATGCTACTAATGCCTGCTTTTCAGCCTGGCTTAAAGATGTAAAACCCGGCATCATACCTTTGCCGTTGCTGATGATTCTGGTTACGTAATCTTTTTCTTTTCGCTTGTCTATATCAATCAGCGACGGATAACCACTTTTGGCATTACCTTTTCTGTCGGCTCCATGGCAGCTAATGCAGGTGGTGGCATAAATTCTTTCGCCGGTACTTAACCCAGCCAAAGCATCTTGTCTGGGGGTGGGTTTCATGGTGAGTATCCAGGCCATTTCGTTGGTGTTTACATAGAGTATCCCGTCATGTGGGTCAGCAGCAGCGCCGCCCCATTCTGCGCCTCCATCAAAACCTGGCAAAATAACCGTGCCTTCTTTGCTTGGAGCTGCAAATCTGTTCCGCTTAAAGGTTCTGAATCTGGCTAGTAATGAATCGCGGTCTTCAGAATAAGCACTAATGTCTTTTTCGGTTAAGGTATGCGCCTGCCGGGCAAATGGCGCTGGTTTAGTAGGTATAGGTTGCGTTGGCCAGGTTTCCTCACCGGGCAGGTCAGATTTTGGTGCAGGTATTTCCTGAATCGGGAAAAGTGGTTTCCCGGTTACCCTGTCAAACAAATATACATACCCCTGCTTGCTTACCTGAGCCACTGCATCAACTTTCCTGCCTTTATGCTTTACGGTAATCAGGTTAGGCGGCGCGGGTAAGTCTCTGTCCCAAACGTCATGGTGAGTAGTCTGGAAATACCACAGCAATTTACCGGTTTTGGCGTGCAGGGCTAATAAACAGTTGGCATACAGGTTTTTGCCTTTTCTTTTGCCGCCATAAAAGTCATAGCCCGCCGAACCGGTGGGTACATAAATAATACCTCGCTTGCGGTCTATGGCCATACCAGCCCAATTATTGGCTGCGCCTACTTCCAGGTTTTTGTAGGCACTCTTTGGCCAGGTGTTATAGCCCGGCTCACCAGGGTAGGGGATGGTGTGGAAACTCCAGGCCAGTTTACCTGTCTTTACATTAAATGCCCTGATGTCGCCCGGCGCAGCATCTGCCCCTTCAGATAGTCGCACGGGCATCACAATTAAATCTTCATAAATAGTACCGGGGGTATTAGAAATAATAAATTTAGAGCGGGCAATTTCTGGCAGGCCAGTATGTAAATCTACCCGCCCGTTATTACCAAAAGAGGTTATTGATTTGCCGGTTCTGGCATCAATAGCATATAGATATGCACCAATGGTATGTAAAATACGCTTATCATTTCCTTCGCTCCAGTAAGCCACTCCCCGACTGGTACTTGCATAATTGTTCAGCTTATCGCCAAAACGCCAAAGCTCTTTTCCTGTGGCTGCGTTAAGCGCAAAAGCCTGTACAGATGGAGTAACACCATACAAAATACCCTCTACAATAATAGGATTAACCTGCATTTGCCCCGAGTCTGGTGTTGCATAAGACCAAGCCACTTTCAGATTTTTTACATTTTCAGGATTTATCTGATTCAGTCTTGAATAGTGGTTACGGTCCGGGCCTCCCAGATATTCACCCCATTGTGTATACTCATCGTTTTCCGGTTGATTCTGCTTTTGAATTGCAGCAATCAATAGAAAACATCCGGCCAGAATCAGGGCAACAATATTTTTTTTCATAGGTTATAAAGGGGTATGGCTTACTTCATTTATAAAACTAGTTTTTATTTTTGTCGTCTATTTTGTCTGAATCGTATAATCGGGTATCTTCCTGATTTGCAAAAATATCAGGGTATTTTGTTTTTATCCATCTGTACTGACTGCCCGATAAAAAGATATACTGTGGACCGGGTTGCTCGTCTTCTTCGTTAAGTAATTCATAGAACAAATACTCAGAGTTTTTGTCCGTAAGCGCTTTGTTTACAAACTCTAAAAATTTAACAGTATCAAAGTCAAAGTACTCATAGTCAGACTTTTCTGTTTTGCCTTTAGGTTTGGGCGTTGCTTTTACAAACTGGCTTTCTGTATACTTTTTGCCATTCAGTTCAAAGCCATACTTAAAGGTTCTGTTGGCGTATTCGCCTTTTTTGAGCATCTGTTGAAAATTGTCTTCAAGCCGTACCGGATTAAATTGCCCGCGGGAAATGGTTTTTAGGGAATCTATCATTGACCTGAAAAGATCTTTGAAGTTGTCCAGCTCCCAGATATTGGATGTAATTACTACTTTGGGCAGATTTTCAAGCATACTTTTACCCGTGGTATAGTTGCGTCTCAATTTTAAAATAAACGCTTCTCTTTGCGCTTCATTCATCGGGTTGAATAACCCTAAACGCCCTAGCTCAAACAAGGTATTGTGCAGGCTGTCGCGGCTGAAATCCCGACTGTACAAATTAAAATCTACGTAATTATTAGGCAGAGATTCCTGCACAAGTGAGGCCTGGGTACTGTCGAAGAGAACAAACGATAGAAAAGGGCTGCGGTAGTCGCAGACAATTACCAGACGATACGGATTGCCGGAGTCAGTCAGGAAATCGTTTATAATTTTGAACTGATGCTCTCCTATGCCAGGGAAATATTGTGAATTGGGGCTTTTGAGTGAATCTATGGCATTTTTAACTACCTTGGGTAACGGTACATACAATATTTGCTCGTAAGGTTTGCCGTTGATTACCATTGAAACAAGATGTTGGCTAATGCCGCTTGAATCATCTTCTGAATTTAGATTTTTTACGCTTATATTACTGAAACCAGCATCTGGCAATAGCTTTTCATTGATTTTACCGATAACATACGTAAACAAGTCTGCATCATTTTTACCGGTGAGTTCATTCATGTTTATAAGCAAAGCCTGTTTACTGGCTTTTAGAATGTCAGATGGTTCTTTGGTTTTGGTCAGGTCTAAAGATTTAAATGCCTCTTCGGTTAGCATATTTTCTCTTTTCAACGCTTCTGCAAAAGCATCTGTTCTGAATGACGCAATCTGCGATTGGTAAGACTCATACATTTTCTGCTCAACAGGCTCATTGAAAACTTCTGAATGATTGGCTTCAAGGTATTCATATTGTTTATGTGTCAGAAATATATAATGACTCGCTTCACCAATACTGAATAAGTTAAATCCGGTGCTTATTTTATAAAATGCCCCGTCTATTTTGCTTTCTTCAAGCGACGAATTTATTAACTCAATAAGCTCGTATTCATTCAGGCTTACCGTACCGATATTGAAAATATTATCTTTTAGGGGCCCTGCCTCTTTTTCCGGCTCCTCTTCAGTCTTGGGGATGTCTTGCCGGTACTCATACTTTTTGTCATTGAGTTTGTAACTCATTAACAGGCTTCTGTCTTTTGAGCCGGGTTTAAGGAGCTCTACATCTAAATTGTCAGTAACTTTTTGCGGACTGAACCTGCCTTGCGTAACACGAGCCAGCTCTGCCATTGCTGATTTAAATGTATCTGCATTTCTGGCATCTCTACCCAGGTTGAAATTGACGCCGGCTACCAGAGAAGGGTAACTTAATAACAGGCTTCTTTTCAGGTATTCGGGTTTGCGTGATTCAAATCTGAAATCTGAAATGGCTTTATCTGCGCCCACGGTGTCGTTGGCAGGTAAAATGCCGTTTTCCTGAAAATCTTTTATTATTTGCAGGAGTTTATCTTTGCTGTATTTATCAGAAAAATCAACTTTAGATTTATTGGGGAAAATCGGTAAATCAATTAAATTTTGCCAGTCATTTTTAAATAGACCTGCCTGAGAGCTATCAAGCAACATCAGGGCTTTTCGTCCGTCTTTAAGCGGAAGCAAGGGGTTCATTTCATTGGCAACCACCATTAGCCGTTTGGCCGACCCAATGTCTGTCAGGTAATCGTTGACAGCCTGAAAATCTTTGGTGCCAATGCCTGTAAGCGGAGATAAAAAGGTGGCATAGGATTTAATAACTATGGTATCCAGATTGATATCCGGCGGCAGGCTCTTCGATATGGTTTTAACCCACCAGAAGTCGGTATCTGCCTTTTGCGCATAACTAAAGCCATTTGCTTTAAACACCAGCTTGAATGTCTTTTTGTCTTTAGAAGTGCCAAAATCTAATACTGAACCAAACATACCGGAGGGCGAATTGGGATTATTTTTTTTGATTTCTGAAATACTGAAATCAGCGTAGGTAAAATCGGGTATTAGTTTGGCAGTTATCTGTTTGTATAGATTTTCATATATCTCTTGTCTGGTGAAATTTCCTTGTTCTTCCGGTATCAGCAGGGTGTTGGTGCAATAAGACAGCAGCTCAACCCTGCTTTTTAGCTCGAAAGGCTGGTAAGATTTTCTTAGGTTTTCTGCACTTTGTGGTGTGAGCATCCTGTTCGATACCAAGGAGTCAATAAACTTAAACTGTTTTGCTTTTAGCGACCCGTAGTTGTCATAAAACCAGGTTTGCCGGGCGGCATAGATAAAGAAACCAAAGTCTTTAATGAGTTTAATGTGGTCTTTTTCGAGCCATTTTATCAGCTCCTGGTAAACTTTTTCATCGACCAGACCGATGCGCCTTAATTTTTCGGCTACCTGAAGATATTGTGTTTTTGAGTTTTTCAGGTTTTGCTCAAGCCCAAGAAACGAAAACGGATTTTTAGGGTTGGGGTCTCCTTCTATTTCCGGCTTGAAATACATGCTTTCGCCCAGTATTTTTTCAGACATCTCTCTGAATCGCACCAACTCATCAGCTGCCGAACCTACATTACGGATGAGTTCATACACTCCTACAAAACCAAGAATAGCGCCTCTTGACATGAATACTGAGTCGGGGAAATTACCCAAGGCGCCAATGGGCATGGTTGAAAGGCGTTGTTTGATGGCAGAATTCTCTTTGTCGAAGGCTTTAAGATAACCGTCTTTACCAAATTCAGAAATTATTTCTTCTTTTTGTAGTGCATCCAGGTATTGCCTTACCTGTTGTTCAGATAAGGTCTGGGCATAAGAATTGATTGCAAAAATTGTAAGAGCAAATAAAAGTATGTGTTTCATGTAAGGAAAAATTAAATCAAAAGATGTTGTTTTAGTTAAGCAAAAAGGTGGTTTATGTAAATGTGAATGATTCTGAATTTAAAGTAATGGCCATTTGAAGTTACTGGTAAGTTTAATTTTCATACCGGTTGCTGATGATTTCCGGGCTGCTTCTATAATTTCTAAAATGTGCAGGGCATGTTCTACATTAATAATTGGCTCAATACCTTTTACGATACTTTCGCCTACTACTCGCGCACCTTCCTGCCATTCGTATCCGCCCTTTTCTGTACTGGTCAGTACTGGTGGGTCTGTCCACGATGTATCCAGTACAACGCCGTTTGTTTCCCAGTCATACCCTATTAACCGCATATTACCGCGGTCGCCGTAAATCTGAATCGAATGTAAAGATTGATTGGTGGCCTCATGCCCATGAGGGTCGAAATAGTTAAACCCACACATAATATGAGAAATCACGCCTTTGTTATGTTCAAGTAACACATGGGCATTGTCTTCGGCTTCTACTTTTACTTTACCTTTGTCGTCAACGGTTCTTTCAGGATTTACAATGCTGGTCATGGCCATTACGCTTCTGGCAGGGCCAAGCAGGCCGGTCAGGGTTGCCATATTATACACACCCAGGTCTGGCATGCTGCCGCCTCCTTTCTCGTAGAAAAAGGCGCTCCAGGTTGGCCCGGTATGCCCATACTGCCCATGCGCAGCCGCCAGTCTGCCCAATTTGCCTTCCTGAATAGTTTTGTTCATCAGTGCAAACTGAGGGCTGTTTACCACGGCTGGGGCTCCCCATATTCTTAGTTTTTTGTTCTTTGCCAGTTCAAGCAAGGCTTTACCTTCTGCATAAGTGTTGGCCATTGGCTTTTCGCTCCAGACGTGTTTCCCGGCAAGCAGGGCTTTTTTATTTAATTCTCCGTGTGCCTGCATATCGGTGAGGGTAACCATCATGTCAAATGGTTCTCCGGCCAGCATCTGGTCTATATTTGCATAAGTTCTGGCATTTACCTTGTATTGCTTGTTTTGCTCAACCGCTCGTTCAGGCTTAATATCACAAAGGCTAACCACCTGAATTAAAGGTGATGAAATTAACTGAGGCAGGTATCTGTTGCTCACGCTTCCGCAGCCAATAACGGCAACCCGCAGTTTTTTTTCGGTGGTTTCCAGGGCAAAACCCTCAAGTGAAGAAAGAAGCAACGCTGCACCAGCAGACGCGGTGTATTGTAGAAACTTCTGTCTGGAAAGCGTTTCGTTCATTGAAATAACATTTATGTTGAATAGAGGCTGAATAAATATACAAGTATAGCTAAAAAAATGATATTGCCGTATCTGAACCTTGTCAAATTGTGGGCAATGGGCTTGAAGCGTTACAGGTATTGGGGCAGCATTGGTTTAAAGCAACCCCATTTGTAATTGTAATTTACTCAGAATTGCATTTTCTGTATTCTTACGGCATTTAAAATGGCCAGCAGTGCTACACCAACATCGGCAAATACGGCTTCCCACATAGTGGCCAGCCCTCCGGCGCCGAGAATCAGAACCAATATTTTTACGGCAAAAGCCAATGCAATATTCTGAAACACAATGCTTCTGGTGGCTTTACCAATTTTAATGGCCGTTGCAATTTTAGAAGGCTGATCAGTCTGAATAACCACATCGGCGGTTTCAATGGCTGCATCGCTGCCCATAGCGCCCATAGCAATGCCTACATCACTCAATGCCAGCACAGGGGCGTCGTTAATGCCGTCTCCAACAAATACAGTTACCCTTGTCGGGTCTTTACGCAGTTCTTCAACTTTCTGTACTTTTTGTTCAGGCAGCAAATCGCCGAATGCCGTGTCAATACCAATAGATTGTGCAACTTTTTGAGTAATAGAATTTTTGTCGCCACTTAGCATAACAATTTGCTTAATGCCATTGGCGTGCATTTGGCTGATAGCCTCTGCAGCATCTTCTTTTACTTCATCAGCAATAATAATATACCCTGCAAATTTACCGTCAATGGCCACTGCCACAACACTTTCAACAATGTTATGCAGTGTTCTGTCATAATCAATATTAAACTTTTGCAACAGTTTAATATTTCCTGCCAATACTTCTTTCCCGTTAATGATGCCTTTCAGGCCATGCCCGGCTATTTCTTCAATGCTCCCGATTACGAGTGCTTTGTCTTTATTGGCGTGTTCGGCAATAGCTTTGGCGATTGGGTGGGTTGATTTACTCTCAAGCGCTGCCACTAACTGCATAAATTCATCTTTATCTATGCCTGCTGTTACTACTTCCTGAACCTTGAAAACGCCTTTGGTGAGTGTTCCTGTTTTGTCTAAAACTACTGTATTTACCTTGGTCATCAAATCCAGATAATTGGAGCCTTTGAACAGAATGCCATTTCTGGAGGCTGCGCCGATTCCACCGAAATAACCCAGCGGAATTGAGATAACCAATGCACAGGGGCACGAAATAACCAGGAATATCAAGCCCCGGTAAAGCCACTCGCTGAATACATAATTTTGTACGAACAATGCAGGTAATAATACAACAGCCAGCGCCAGAAAGAACACAATAGGGGTGTAAATACGGGCAAACTTACGAATGAGTAACTCTGTTTTTGCCTTACGGGTAGTGGCATTCTGTACCATATCAAGAATACGCGCCAACGAGCTGTCCTGAAAGGCTCTGCTTACTTTCAGTTCAATCACTTTGTCCAGATTCAGCATGCCGGCCAGTACAGTTTCGCCTTTATAAATACTGCCAGGTTTGCTTTCACCGGTTAAAGCCGAAGTATTGAAACTACTGCCTGCACTTAACATTTCACCGTCAAGCGGTACTTTTTCTCCGGCTTTAATCTGTATGATATCTCCTATGTTTACTTCTTCCGGTTTCAGGTTTATAAAATGATTGTTTCTGAGAACACTGGCTGATGACGGCCGAATATCAAGTAAGGCTTTGATATTGCTTTTGGCTCTTCGCACTGCGGCACTCTGAAATAATTCGCCAACTGCATAAAAAAGCATTACTGCCACGCCTTCGGGATACTCGCCAATGGCAAATGCGCCAATTGTAGCCAGAACCATAAGGGTAAATTCTGTAAAGAATTCTCTTGCTTTAATACCTGCCCAGGCTTCTTTTATTACCGGAAACCCAACCGGAAGATACGCTGCCGCATACCAGATAAGCCTGATATAGCTATGGAAGAACGAGCCTGAAAAATTGGAGTCTAGCACAATGCCCGATATCAGCAGTAAAAAACTGATAATGGCAGGGCGGTATTGAACCCACCCGCTGGTATTACCGTGGCTGTGGTCGTGGTCGTGGTCATGGCTCTCCTGATTCACGTGAGTATGACTGCTACAGCAACTATCATGGTTTAAAGACTCTGTAATTTCATTTTTTGATGCAAGCAGTTCTTCGGCATTGGCTTGCGTGTAAATTCTCTCCTCCAGCGAGCAACAGGTCATTCTGCCTTCGGCATCATAAGTGTGCACATGGTTAGGGTCTGTATTAAGCCCCTTTGGTGTATGGTTATGCCCGTGTTTCATATATGCAACGTTTTACCAATTGGTCAATTAATAAATTAAATTTTAATCTTAATGCCACCATTAAACGACCGCCCCTCGGTATGGGTATATACCTCATTGAAACGCGGCGTGTTATGAGCATCAGTAACTACTTTTTCAAATCTGTTCTGCCGGGTGTCTGTAAAGTTTTCGGCATTGGCAAAAACACTTAGTTTGCCGAAGGTCTTTTCTAAGAACAATCCAAATTCCCAGAAAGGTTTGGTTAATCGGCCGTCGCTCAGTACCTGTCTGTCAGAATAATAAGCCTCGAGCCCAATTTTGAAGTTCCTGTGTTTTTCTGCCAGCAAAGCCATGTTAATTTTGTTTTTAGGTAACAAAGGCACCGTCTGATTCCCGATCTTATAAGTTGCTTTGGCATCTGTAAAGGTGTATCCTGCAAAGAGCTTAATCCAGTCGGCAAAGGTGATTCGTACATTAGTTTCGAAACCTTTTGAAATGACGGGTTTCATGGCATTTTCAAAATAGAACGCATTGTCTGCGTTATTGGTCAGTACCAGTGGTCTATTGATTTGTGTTACAAAGAACAACTGGTTAACTGTAAAACTCAGATTTTCTCCTACACTGTTCTGGTAATTGAAATCTATGGTACTACCATAAGATTTCTCTGCTTTGGCTTTATTATCTATTGCCAGCACATGCCTGAACGCCAGCGTTTCAGTTGCCTCTGTAAACATAGTGGGTAGTTTGTAACCCAGGCCACCCCCTAAACGGCTGCTCCAATTTTCTGAAATTTTATAGAGTGCCGATACTCTGGGTAAGGCAAAAAGGCCATAACGGTTTGCATAATCAAGCCTGAAACCACCTTCAAACAGAAGTTTTTCTGTTAAATCCCAATTGTCCTGCACATAAGCTCCGGTAATCAAGTTATTTTCTTTTCTCGGAGTATCACTTTCTTTTTCTCTGAAATTATCAAAAATCAGATTTGCACCCGTTACGATTGTATGTTTATTGAGCTGGGTTATGTATGAGAAATCGGTATAAGTATGGTTTTGCAAGCCTCTGAAACTATAGCCCGGAATTCTGATTTGTCTGTCAAAAACACTCAGGCTTTGTTTTAGTACCCATTGAGTGTTTCCGGAAATCTGCCTGCTTAACTGTGCTGTGGTAATGTTCCTTACTGATTCGTTTTTTTCATAATAAGCGTGATGGTCATCCCCCTTTCCTTTAATTACATACATGTCGCCGCCAAAACGATACTGAAAAGTGGTGGAGTTGCCCAATACTAACCTGGTTTTATCATTGAAATAGACAAACAACCGGGGGTTGATGTTCAGATCCCGGCTTTTGGGAATCTCCGTAAAATCGTCTTTATCTACATCATAAGGTTTCTGAATAGTACCCGATACCAGAAAGGAATAACCCACTTTTGCATTTCTTTTAGCCGAAAAGGCGCTAAAATTTGTTCCACCTCCTGTTGATGTCTGGTTGATAATGGCTGAAAACTCCGGTTTTTCACGAGGCTCTTTTGATATAAAATTGACAACTCCGGCTATTGCTCCACCGCCATAGAGTGTTGATGCAGAGCCTTTAATGATTTCAACCTGCCTTAAGTCAAGCGGCGGAATATCAAGAATGCTTAATCCGCTCGAAAAGCCTCCGAACGCAGGGAAACCGTCTTTGAGAATCTGGGTATACCGGCCATCGAGTCCCTGTATTCTGATACTCTGGTTGGCAGATGTATAACTGGTTTGTTGTACCTGTATGCCCGTGCTTTCGTGCAGCAGCATTGATACATTATTGGGTCTCATATTGGCTTTTTCATCTATTTCTTCCATTGAAATAGCCTCTATGCGTGTGGGAATACTCTCAATGTTGCGGCTGATGCGCGTGGTAGAAACCACTACTTCTTCCAGTTCTTCATCATTGCTTTCCAGCAGAATTATGATATCTGCCATCAGCGGGAATGATATTTTCTGATTGCTGGTTTTATAACCTATAAATGAAAATACAACCGTTTGTTCACCATCAGCTACGCCTTTAAGGTTTATTCTGCCTTCTGCATCAGTCGTGCCTCCGTTTGTAGTACCTTTAATACTTACTGTTGCACCTGTTAAACTCTCTTTGGTTTTGCTGTCTTTTACAATAAAACCGGGTATGCTTTGGGCAAAACTGTAGTGTGCTACAACGAAAAATATATATAATAATCTTAATTTTTTCATGATTCCAATTAGTTAATACAATACTTGTTGAGGCTTACTGCTGAGTAAGCACTGGGTTTTCGCAGAGCGAAATTTTATCTAAGTCGTATTAAACTAATTGTGGCGGTTGCCAGAGCAAGGAAATAAAACCTGCGGTATCTTTGGTTTCGGTAAGATACATCGTTCTGGCTGAAACAACGTTGCGCTCAACGGCCTGTTCGGTGTAAGGTGAAATCATTAGATTACCACAGCAGGCACAACTGCAAAGAGGCGAACAGAGGTCAGACTCCTCACCATGCCCCGCCTGTGAATCGGTGTCGCTGCGTACAACAGCCTTAGCCATAGTATCTGCACTGCCGGCGGTATCATGGCAGGGCATACACGCCAGAAAAAGCAGATAAAAGCTAAAGAATATGTTCGAAAACCGACTCATGCTGCAAATGTAGATAAGAAACCCATGCAACAGGAGTGCAAGAAAAATATTTATTTTTTTCTGAAAAAGATGGACTGTAAATCATTATTCTATACAAATACCCAGTATTTAAACAAAAAAAATCGCAGGAGTTGCCTGCGATTTTACATATGCCAGAATTAACTACTGTTACTTCAATACCTGTACTTCAATGCTCGAATCAGAATAAACCTTGTGTGTGGCTTTAATAAAATCAGCCTCATCAGCTTTGTAAATATTCGGTACAAATTTCTGCGGGTTGCGGTCAATCAGCGGGAACCACGTGCTTTGTACCTGAATCTGTATCTTGTGGCCTTTTTTAAACGTATGCAGCACATCCTGCAGTTGAATATTAACGTCAGTCACTTTGCTTGGTACAAATGCTTCCGGTTTTTCAAAACTGTTTCTGAAACGCCCTCTCATTACCTCACTACGTACCATCTGGTGATAATTAGCCAACATTACATTTTTATTTGGCATATAGGGGTGGTTCACCTCGTTGCCCGGGTACACATCAATCAGTTTTACAACCCAGTCGGCATCGCTGCCGGTTGTGCTTACTTTCAGTTTTGCAAAAATCTCTCCTCCCAGAGTTATGTCTTCGGTTAATACATCTGTCTCAAATACCAGTACATCCGGGCGTTTGGCGGCAAATCGCTGGTCTTCCGACATATAATTGAAAGGAGTAAAGCCTGTCATAGACTGTAGGTCTTCGCTGTAAGGCACTGGTTTTTTAGGATCGCTTACATATTCGCTGGCGCCAGCCCTGGCCGCTTTGGCCTTGTCAAGTTTTCCGTTTGTATTCAGGTAAAATGTTAGCTTTTGCGCATTATCCGCAGGCCATTTTTCAAATTGTTTCCATTCTTTGGTGCCTGTGTCAAACAGATAAGCGTCTGGCAGGCCTGTTTTGCCGTCACCTGCCTCTTTCAGAAAGTGGCGAAAGAATTTAGCTTCGATATTTCTCTGATAAAAAGTGGCTATACTGTCTCCAAAATATACATTACTGTGCAGGGTATGACCAGTCTCTGCCGACCACCGACCATGCCCGAAAGGCCCCATAACCAAAGTGTTATAAGTACCCGGGTTATTTTTTTCTATTTTTTTGTAAACATTCAACGGGCCATATAAGTCTTCGGCATCAAACCAGCCACCCACGGTCATAACTGCATGTTTGATGTTTTTCAGATGCGGAATAATGCTTCTTTTTTGCCAGAAATCGTCATAATTAGGGTGGTTTATGGTTTCCTGCCAATAGAAATTGTCTTTGTAGTATTTCTGAGCATTTTTGAGCGGGCCTAAATCAAGCTGAAACTGGTAGCCGTCTTTCATCTGGCTGGTGTTAATCATCTGGCTGTTATACCAAGCCTGAGAAGTAGGGCCGGGTGTTTGAACACCAAACACAGGAAAGGTGAAAAGATAAGCCTGAATGAATGCGCCGTTGTGGTGGAAGTCGTCAAAGAAAAAGTCGCTCACAGGGGCTTGCGGCGATGACGCCTTTAATGCCGGGTGGGCATCAACGGCTCCGGCCACAGTATAGAACCCGGGGTAAGAGATTCCCCATTGGCCAACGCGGCCGTTATTTGAAGAGATATTTTTTAATAGCCATTCAATGGTATCGTAAGTATCAGAGCTTTCATCAGGCGCTGTGTTGGCACCATTACCCGGGTTATTGGGTGTCATGTTGGTCCAGGTACCTTCAGACATCCAACGGCCTCGTACATCCTGATAAACAAAAATAAATTTGTCTTTCATTAACGTTTGTGACGGCCCCAGTCGGTACGGATATTTGTCTTCACCATAAGGCGCAACACTATAGCAGGTTCTCTGCATCAATATCGGGTACTTGTTAGACTCCGAAGCATCGTTCGGTACATAAACTGCTGTGTGCAGCTTGGTGCCGTCGCGCATGGGTATTTTGTATTCGTGTTTGGTATAATTTTGTTTTACAAAATCATTTTGCGCTAAAGCTACAAACGAGCATAGCACAAAAAAGATAATCTTTTTCATGAAGAGGTAGTTTGAAATAAAGTATGAGTAAAAAACCTGACGCTAATTTAGAAGGAATGCCAGAGCATTTCATCAAAAGCGAACAGAATTTTTAAAGAGAATTTCTGAATGGGCTAAAGAACTTGAATCAGAAAAAAATGGCAAGCAGACAAATCAAAACGACAATAATAGCCGAGACGATTTTTTTTACTTTATTTAGTTTCATATCACGAGTAGCCCGGTAACTGAGATGCACCGAATGTCTCATAAATTCTAGGGTGTTTTAGGAGTGGTATTAAAATTTTGCAACGCGTTTAACGTGATACAAATATAGTTGATTTCAAGCGTTTTACAAGTTAAGCTAATGTTAATATTCAACTAAATTGCTTTAAACAATATATTCCTTTGTGAAAAGCGTTCCAAACTGTATTTTTGCAGACTTTTCAATGAAATCAAAAATAAATGGCGAATAAAGATTCTATTTTACGCATTGCCCTGCAGAAATCTGGCAGGCTGAGTGAAGACTCCTTTGGACTTTTCAAAGAATGCGGTATAAAGTTTGAAAGTGGCACAGGCAAGCTTAAAACTTCGTCGTCTAACTTTAATGCAGAGTTCCTTTTTCTTCGGGATGACGATATTCCGGGCTATGTGGAAGACGGCGTGGCTGATATAGGTATTGTTGGCGAAAACGTATTTGTTGAGTCAAACCGTGAAGCCGAACTGGTTTACCGGCTGGGTTTTTCGAAATGCAGGTTATCAATAGCCGTGCCTCGTGGCGTTGAGTATAATGGTATTGAAGATTTCAATGGTAAAAGCATAGCTACTTCATACCCGCGTATTCTGGGCGGTTATCTGAAAAGCAAGGGTGTGACGGCCGAAATACATGAGATCAGTGGTTCGGTTGAGATTGCCCCCAGCATTGGTCTGGCCGAAGGTGTTTGCGACATCGTCAGCTCAGGTAGCACCTTGCTCAGTAATGGTTTGAAAGAAGTAGAAGCCATTTTTAAGTCTGAAGCTATTCTGGTTGCCAGCAAAAATTTGTCTGACGAAAAGCGGGAAACCCTTAATAAATTGTTGTTCAGAATAAGGGCAGTACAAACCGCACAGAATTACAAGTATATTCTGCTGAATGCACCTAATGATAAGCTGGATGAAATTATTAGCTTGTTACCGGGCATGAAGAGCCCCACTATTGTGCCTCTGGCCATGTCTGGCTGGTGCTCGATTCATTCTGTACTGGAAGAAAACCAGTTCTGGGAAAACATTGAGGCTATTCGCGCCGCAGGTGCAGAGGGCATTCTGGTGATTCCGATAGAAAAAATGATATATTAAAAACTACATTTTCTTAATAGCCATGACCACCTACGATACCTCTGCCGATGCTATAAATGCTTTAACAGCGAATGGCTATGTGCATAATTTTAACCTGAAAAACGAAGCACTGTATTGTCATACCCACGACACGCACCTGCCACCGGATGATTTTCAGATAGATGAGGTACATCGTTTTGAGGGCGAAACTGACCTTGAAGATGAGTTGGTGGTGTATGCCATTTCTTCGCCATCTACGGGTTTAAAAGGAGTTTTAGTGAATGCTTATGGCGTATATGCTGAGGGAATCTCGGCAGAATTGGTAGAAAAACTGAAAATTATCAGATAAATGAAAATAGTTTCTTTTCCTCCACGAGCTGAGTGGAAACAGTTGCTGGCACGCCCCGTGCAGGAAATGGCAGATATTGAGCAAAAAGTACAACCAATTTTAGCCAAAGTAAAAAAAGAAGGCGATAATGCCTTGCGTGAATTTGCTTTGAAATTCGATAAGATTGAATTAGGTGCCATACAAGTACCACAATCGGAAATTGATGCTGCCGGCGAGCATCTTTCAGAAGAGCTGAAGGCGGCTATTCATCAGGCATATCAGAATATTTATACTTTTCATGCTGCACAAAAGCAAGAACCACAGGTAATTGAAACCATGCCGGGTATAAAGTGCTGGAGAAAAAACGTGGGTATACAAAAAGTCGGGTTTTATATTCCGGGGGGTACTGCCCCACTTTTTTCAACAGTATTGATGTTGGGTGTACCGGCACAAATTGCCGGTTGTCAGGAGGTAATTCTCTGTTCGCCAAGTAACCATCCGGCTATTTACTATGCAGCTAAACTGGTAGGTGTAACAAAGGTTTTCAGGGTAGGAGGGGCACAGGCCATTGCGGCTATGGCCTATGGTACTGAAACTATTCCGCAGGTATTTAAGATTTTCGGCCCGGGTAACCAGTATGTAACGGCTGCTAAACAATTATTGAGCAAAGAGGGCGTAGCCATCGATATGCCCGCAGGACCATCAGAAGTGGCTGTTTTTGCCGATGATTCAGCTATTCCGTCTTTCGTGGCTTCTGACCTGCTTTCGCAGGCTGAACATGGAGCCGATAGCCAGGTATTACTGGTAACAACCAGTAAGAAACTGGTTTCGGCTGTTAATCTGGCTGTATCTGGTCAGTTAAACCGCCTGCCCAGAAAAGAACTGGCTGCACAGGCTATCGAGAACTCAAAGATAATTCTGCTTGAAAACGAAGCTGATTGTATTGAGTTACTGAATGATTATGCACCCGAACACCTGATATTATCGGTTGAGAATTATTCTGATGTGGCAGAGCAGATAGTCAATGCAGGCTCGGTATTTTTAGGTAATTATACCCCCGAATCTTGTGGTGATTACGCATCAGGTACTAACCATACCCTGCCAACCAATGGTTATGCACGTGCTTACAGCGGCGTATCTTTAGATAGTTTTGTAAAGAAAATTACTTTTCAGGAAATATCAGAAACCGGCATCAGAAACATCAGCAAAACTGTAGAACTAATGGCAGAGGCTGAGTCGCTGGAAGCCCATAAACGAGCCGTTAGCCTGAGAGTAGAAAGTCTGGGCTGATTGTAAAGCGCTTTTATATTGACTAGTCCTAAAATAGCGATACAGGATTAATAATAGTAAAAATACATTTTTTAGACAGAAGTAGCCTTCGTGTTGCTTCTGTTTTTTGTTTTATAGGTTTTCATTTTGATACTGTTTTGCA
>NZ_JANUSD010000023.1:0-63304 GCF_024793945.1 Emticicia fluvialis | reverse complement strand
TACCATCTTGAATTATCATTAATGAAAAAGCTGGTAGCGGAAATTATAAACAAGTACAATCAAATCAGGCCACACTGGTCTAATTATATGCTAACTCCTAATCTGATGCACCTGCAAAACAGTATCAAAATGAAAACCTATAAAACAAAAAACAGAAGCAACACGAAGGCTACTTCTGTCTAAAAAATGTATTTTTACTATTATTAATCCTGTATCGCTATTTTAGGACTAGTCAGACAATTGAGCCAATAGAACGTGGTATAATTTTCTGATATTGGTTGATTTTCGGTAGTAGGGGTTCAAAATTTTGAACCCCTACATTGTCGGATGGTTTTATGTAATCAGGTCGTAATTCAATAATGCCATGCATATGATTAGGCATAATGATAAATTCATGCAGAAAGACATCAGGAAAATGACCCGGTATGCCCATCCAACATTTATGGGCAACCTTTCCTAATTCATTCAATATCATTTGGTTTTCTCTGATTTCACCAAAGATACAGAGCCTTTCTTTCGTGCAGATTGTTATGAAATAAAGACCTTCTATTTGAATAATCATAACCCTGTAAACGAATCGAACGACGATGATATATATCAGGATGATAAGGCATGTTATTCCACCGTAAACGAATAATCTCCGCTTAAGACTTCAAAAATGGCTTTGTTGTTTTCAACTTTTACAAACGTTATACCGGGTATTTTAATTTTCGGCGCTTTGTTTCCGGCTAATACCGGTTTGTTGTTTTCTTTTATAATGGCATTGGTTTTACCTGCTAATGGCAATTGTATTTGCGCCGAGGTATTGGCTGGCACACTTACTTTCAGGGTAAATTTAGTATCCTGTAGATTCCAGCCTGAGGCGATAGACCCATAGCCTGTTACGTATCTGCTTTCAACCCATTTCAGGTCTCCTGCCGGCATGGGTGCAATAATAAAGTGCTTGAACCCGGCACTTTGCGGGTCAAGTTTGATACCCGCCAGATAAGCGTAGAACCACTCGCCGATTGAGCCATAAGCAAAATGGTTGCGCGAGTTCATGCCTTCCGGTTTTTCGGTATCAGAGTTCCAAAGCTCCCACATGGTTGTAGCGCCTTTTTCAACCATGTATCCCCAGCTTGGGTATGTCTTTTGGGTAGCTACTTTATAGGCCAGTTCGTGTTCTCCGGCATCGCTGAGGGTTGGTAATAACATTTCTGTTGAAAGAAATCCGGTGGTCAGGTGGTCGTTCTTCTCTCTTACATTGGCCGCTACATTTTTAGCTACTGCGGTGCGGTCGGCAGGTTTAGTGATTCCCAGACTCAGAGGAATCAGATTGGCTCCCTGTGTTTTGCCTTCGTAATTTTTGCTTTGGGCATCAAAATAAAACTCATTGTATTTGTCTGCCGCTTTCTGCGCAACCAACTCATACTTTTGGGCATCAGTGGTTTTTCCTATTATTTGCGCCATTTCGGCCAGTAGTTTGTTTGAGAAAAACTGATAGCTGCCACCAATAGGTTTGGTTGGTGACTTCTCAACCGGCACCCAGTCACCGTAACCATAAAAATCTCCGGCCTGAAAATGATAAAGGCCGTTTTGCTTCGTATTCGGGTGGTTGTTCAGGTATTCTACCCAGTTTTTCATGGCTTCGTAGTTTTCTTCAATAATGCCCTTATCGCCATAAAACTGATACATTCTGTAAGGTACAATCACCAGGGCATCGCCCCATGCGGGTTTAGATGGCCCGCCCACTACAATTTTAGGGTTTACATCATATACATACCCTGTTGAATGTTGAGAATCGGCGATATCGCGTACCCACTTGGCAAAGAAGCCATTCATTTGCATAATGTAACTGGCGGTGGGGGCAAAAATCTGGGCATCGCCCATCCAGCCCAGACGCTCATCTCTTTGCGGGCAATCAGTAGGCACGCTGTGCATGTTACCCCGCTGGCCCCAGGTTATATTCTTGTAAATGCTGTTGAGCAGGTCGTTTGAAGTGTTGAAACTTCCGGTAAAAGGCACATTGTTATGAATCACTTTTGCCACCAGTGTATTTTCATCCGGCTTTTTGGGTAGCCCCTCTACCTCAACATAGCGGAAACCATGATAGGTAAACTTAGGCTCCCATTCTTCTATGCCATAGCCCTTCAATATATACTTATCGGTTGGTCTGATACTCCTCAGGTTGGCCTGGTCTGCCAGACCTTTGTCGGTAAGCAGTTCGGCAAATTTCATTTCAATTTCTTTACCTGCTTTGCCTTCTACTTTCAGGTGAGTAAAGCCTACCAGGTTCTGGCCGAAATCAAACACATATCGGCCTTTGCGGGGTTCGGTTATTTTCACGGCTTTTATTTCATGCATTACCTGAATCTGCGGAGCAACAGATGCTATCAGCTTTACATTTTTTGTGCTGAAAGTTTCTGCCTCGTCGTTCCGGTTGTCTTCGGGTTTAGGGCCAAAGAGCGTTGTTTTGTTTTCGCTATCGTCAAGAACGGTGGCGTTTTCCCAGTCTTTACCATATTCCAGACGGCCATCATACACTTCGCCATTGTATAACGAATTAGATACTATGGGCGAAAGCCGGGTTTTCCAGCTGGCATCAGAGATAACAGTCTGGCGCGAGCCATCATAAAACTCCATTTCCATCTGGAAGAGCAATCGGTTGGGGCCATCACTATAAGCAAATTTACCGCCGCCCCAGCCCAGTCCACTACTCCACCAGCCACTACCCAGGGTTGCGGTAATAAAGTTGGTACCGATGGTCAGGTCTTCAGCATCTATTTCATAAGTCTGGTAATGAACTGTTTTCAGGTAGTGTGTCCAGCCGGGAGTGAGGTAGTCTTGCCCTACTTTTTTACCGTTAAAAATGAGGTGATATGCCCCCAGGCCTGTTACATATATTCTTGCTCTTACTGCGCGCTTGTTTAGCTGAAACTCCTTTTGCAGCTCAACAGATTTCGGGGGTTTTCCCTCAGTTCCTTTTTTGCCTATCCAGTGTGCTGTCCAGTCGGTTTTTTGCAGAAGACCCATTTCCCACCAGGCAGTATTGCTGAAAGTTGTGGGTTTATTTTTTTCGTTCCAGATTTTCACTTTCCAGAAATATCTCTTGCGCGATTCCAGCGGCTTGCCTCCATAGCTTATCCACAGCGATTGTGCCGATTTCACCAAACCCGAATTCCAGATATTTCCATTGTCTTTTTTCAGGTTTTCTTCTGTGTCTGCCACCAGAATCTGGTACGCCGTTTGTTTAGTGCCTCGGGTAGGGGAGGAAATTTGCCACGACAAACGGGGCTTTGGGGTGTCTAATCCCAAAGGGTTTTCAGAATATTCGCAACGAAGTTTCTCAATAGACTGAGCGTAAGAAATATTAAAAATAAGAACAGAGATAAGTAGAAAAATCTGTTTTTTCATGAGGCTTACAATAGAGGTATAAAGTAATCTTAAAATCTTAACCGGGTTTTGTAATCTTCAAGGCATCTGAATACCTCAAAGGTCAGGTCGTAATCATTGGCAGTAAGTATAAAAGTATCGGGCAGATTGCAGTATTTCATAAAGTTTTTTAATTCCTGCCCTTTTAGTTTGGTTACATAAGAAACGTATTCTGCGTTGTAGCGGTATTCAACCAGCAGTTTTCTCAGGTCTTCCTGTTTCATGGCTTCCAGTTTCCGGCGGGTTTTACCTTCCTTGCTGAAAAGCTGATAAAGGCCGTCTATTGAAATGCCAATGCCACCATTGGGTAAAGTAGTATTGGTATTAATCAGGTTAGATATATCTTTCCATTTCATTTTATTAGAAGCCTCCGGAGCTGCCAGCAATTCATCAATCTGCTTCCTGATAATCTCCAGGCGTCGGTCTTTAATGGTTACTTCGGGCAACATTATGGCATCCTGCGGCATTTCTATTACCGGCTCGGTAGTTACGCCGTCCCATTCTATTCCGGCATTTTTATAACCTACAGATGAAATCTTGATGGAGTCGCCTTTTGATGCCTTTACCAGAAAATTGCCGTTTTCGCCGGTGCGCGTAATCTGCCTGGTATTCTTGTTGACAACCGTTGCCGATGGCACCCCTTTTCTGGTTGTTTTATCGATGGCTTTGCCAAGTACGTATGTTTGTTGGGCAAATACGTGGGTATTTACTAAGGTTAGAAAGAAAAAAAGACAGGTTAATCTGTTGATGCCAATGCGGCTATTTAATTTGTCCATTAATAATTACGTATTTAACATCATTGCCCTTGGCTAACACAAAGTTGGCTTTTTCGTCCAGGTTCAGGTCTTTGTCCTGAACGTCCTGTTTAGATAATTTATATGTTTTAATTAACTCCGGAAAATCAGCAAGGGGTTTTACCTGTAAGCCGGTAGCATCAATTTCTTTGATACCCCAGAAAGTAGACAAATCGCCCAATTCTTCAATAACGCTTCTGATACTAAAACCCGTAGCGTTCTTGGTGTTTTTTTCAATCAGGTCAATACCTATATCCTTAATAACTATTTTACCATTATAGTTAAACCCGGCATTGCGTACAAGCAAATCGTACAGGTAGCGCTCATTATTAGGTAACGCTTCATAAGTAGACAACGTATAATGGGTATAAGATTTCTCTGCTATGGCCTGCAAACCAGTTAGAATAGCTACAAAATTTAGTTTTCTGATAAACTGCTTTTCGGTATCATCTTTATAACCACCCGATTCTATCAGTATCAGGCTGCTGCCCCATTTAGATACGTTATCGCCAAAAGCCCGCGGTTCGTGTTCGTCGTTCCAGCGCCCTAAATGTCCCGGAATAAACTGTTCCAGTGCTTCAATCATGCCACTTATTACCTGCATGGCTCTGGTTCTGGTGGGGTTCCAGCTCCGTTCATAATCATAAGCAGTGGCTAAGAAAGAAACGGTAGCCTGTTTATTACTCCGGCCTGCACTGTATCTGGTGTTTTTATCGTGCAGGTTAAAAGAAAATTCCGGTTTCAGCTCATCCTGCAATTTTTTCAGCAATGCGCCTTCCGGTGTCTGGAAACGCAGCGCATCGCGGTTCATGTCTATTTCGGTAGCCGTACGCCGCTGGTAGCGTTCGGCTCCGTCAGGGTTTAGCATAGGTACAAAATACAGGGTGGTGTTGGCTAAAATAGATTGCCGTAGGGTATCAAAGCCATCGTTTTTACCCTGAAAAAACAAAAATATATCGGCCAGAGCCATTGTAGCTGTGGGTTCATCACCATGCATCTGCGACCACAACAAGACCTTAACAGGCCCGCTACCGAGTTTTATCTGATACAGGTCTCGCCCCTCAAAAGATTGCCCCACTACCTGTTTTTCAAAAGGCAATTTCTCAATCAGCGGTACAATGTCTTTATGTTTGAAACGGCGGTGCTTAAGTGCTGTTTCTTTAAAAACATCGTGTTTTTCGAATAAGGCTTTTGAGTAATCCTGTGTCTGGGCAATTAATGGCATACTGATAAAAAGGGAATAAACTATAAAGACAAAGTTAAGGCGTTTGTGAGGAAGAACCATAAAATCGGTATTTTATTGAGTTTAAAAACAAAAATATCATTTATTTCTAAAACATAAGCTAATGTGCTGGTATTGTGCTATTCACTACCCATAGCGCCCAGTTGTGCCAATGCTATTGTTTTATGGCCGGGGTATTCATATTTACAGGAGGTATTACAACCACTCTGGTTTAAAAAGAATCATTCATTGAAAGCTAATTTTACAAACCATTTTAAATAAAGAATTATGAAAGCTATCACACTAGTTTTTGTTAGTCTGTCTCTATTGCTCGCCATAGCCGCTTGTAAACCAGAAGCCACCGAGCCTGCTCCAGATAAAAGCACTGTTGCCTTTGAAGTAAGCGAAACAAAGTATAAGTCAATAATTAATACCCGCACTACAGGCCAGAGCCGGCCCTTTGATATAAAAGAAGTAAAGCGTGAAAACGATTTGCTGAAAATTGCCGTAACGGGTGGCTGCTTAACCAGCAACTATAAGGTGGTATGGGACGGTATCATCCGCAAGTCATATCCGCTTACAGTAAATCTGGTAGTAACCTTAGAACACGGCACCGGCATTGAATGTGCGGCAGTTCTGGACCATCTGCTGGAGGTAAACCTGAAAGAAAAATTCGGGGACCTTTACGATGCCAACGCACTTTATGTGCAGGTTTCTAATGGCTCAAAGGTAGATGATAAAATCATTGACCCCAAAGGCGTAGTAAGTAATAAGTAAGTATCATGTTTTTTGTTAATAGGCATAAGAGTCTCCTGATTTTGGAGGCTTTTTGTTTTTTCAGCAGAATTTATTTAGTACCGACGCTTTCAAAAAGAAATGAATTGTGCATTGAATAGTATTTGGCAGTTTAACATTAAATTTACAGGAAATTAAAAACCTGTTTCATTAGTAATGTCAATAGCTGAAATATATGAGAAGTTGAAAACCTGCAACGGGGTTTCGACAGATACGCGCAAAATAGGAGAAGGAACAATGTTTTTTGCATTGAAAGGCGAAAAATTCAATGCCAACACTTTTGCCAAAGAGGCACTGGAAAAAGGTGCAAAGTATGTGGTAATTGATGAAGAACAATATGCCACCGGCGATGCCTGCATTGTGGTAAATGATGTATTGTATACCCTGCAGAAACTGGCTAATTATCATCGCCAGCAATTCAGTATTCCGATTCTCGGGCTTACAGGCTCTAACGGTAAAACCACTTCAAAAGAGTTGGTGGCAACCGTATTGGCAAAGAAGTACAAGACGTATTATACCAAAGGTAACCTTAATAACCACATTGGTGTGCCGCTTACATTGCTGGGGCTTGATGAAACGTATGAAATAGCTGTTATTGAAATGGGCGCCAACCATCAGGGAGAGATTAGAGACCTCAGTAATATCTGCGAGCCTACACATGGGTTTATTACCAATGTAGGTAAAGCACATCTGGAGGGCTTTGGTGGAGTAGAAGGCGTAAAAAAAGGCAAAGGTGAGCTTTATGATTTTCTACAGAAATCAGGCGGAACGGTGTTTCTCAATGCCAGTAATGAAAACCTGACGGGAATGGCTCAAACCCGCAGCTTTAAACAAACGGTTAATTACCTGCATGACGATACCCTGCTGATGCTGGAAGACTCACCGGTAGTGGTATTTTCGGTTAACAGTAATAACGCCCCCCGGAAAACCTATACAACTAACCTGCCCGGCCGTTATAACTTTGAAAACATTGCAACGGCTATGGCCATTGGCCTATATTTTGGCGTTAGCCTGGAAGATGCCGCTGAAGCAGTAAGCGCGTATAATCCGGACAACAACCGGTCGCAGATTATACAAAAAGGAACCAACAGCATATTGTTAGATGCCTACAATGCCAATCCATCGTCTATGTCTGCCGCTATTCAGAACTTCATTAATCTGAAAACAGACAAACAGAAAGTGGTGATTCTGGGTGATATGCTTGAACTGGGAGAGGAGGCACCTGCCGAGCACAGAGCCATTGGAGAGCTGGTAGCCAGGGGTGATATTGACCTGGTGATACTTGCAGGCAAGCTGATGGCGTCAGCACTAGACCCGCTTCCGAAAGCATTTTATTTTCCTGACAAGTTTTCATTACACAACTGGTTGCTGGACAGGCAGATACAAAATTCGTTTGTGTTGATTAAAGGTTCGCGCGGAATGGGGCTTGAAAGCACCCTTGCCTGTTTTCAATAGCGCTTATACCTGAAAAAATCCTTTTATCAATTTTAGATGCCAGCCCGAAATTTATTTGGCAGAAATACGTTATATACCATACTGATTTTTAGTCAGTAGTGTTTTAACGAAATTATTTAACCCGAGGAGATTAACTTATGAGAAAGCAGCGTGTATTGTCTTTAATGCTTTTCGGTGGAATCGTCGGCGCTGTTTTTATGGCAGCCATGCCCTTGCAGAATGATCCGCCTACCAAAAACGAAATTATTCTACGCACCGTAGGTGCCATGCTCGAACAAGGGCACTATAGTCCGAAGAGAATTGATGATGCTTTTTCGAAAGAAATCTTTATTGAGTATCTGAAAAGACTAGACCCAAGCAAAAGGGTTTTACTTGAAAAAGACGTAAGCAGGCTTCGCAAATTTGAAACCAGAATTGACGACGAGATTCACGGTGCCCCGCTTGATTTCTTTGCCGCTCTTGATGAAATCTACAAAGTAAGGCTGGTAGAGGCTGAGGATATTTACAAACAGCTGATTGAAAAACCGTTTACGTTTGACAAAAACGAAACAATAGAATTAGACTGGGATAAAACAGAGTTTGCATCAAACGAAACCGAAAGAAAAGACCGCTGGAGAAAATATCTGAAATTTCAGACACTGGAGCGTTATAACGACCTGCTTGAGCAGCAGGAAAAGAATAAAACCAAGGCCGATTTTGTAGCCAAAACAAACGAAGCGCTTGAAATAGAAGCACGCGGCAAGGTGAAAAAAGGAATGGACAAGTACTTTGACCGCCTGAAAAACAAGTTTGATGAAAACGAAAGATTTGCCGTTTTTGTAGGCACCATTACCAATGAAATGGACCCACATACAGACTTCTTTCCGCCGGTTGAAAAACGTTCTTTTGATGAAAGGCTAAGTGGCCGTTTCTTTGGTATCGGCGCTTTGTTAATGCAGGAAGACGACAAAATAAAAATCAGAAGTGTAACCGCAGGCGGCCCGGCCTGGAAGTCAGGTGAGATACAAGCCAATGATATTATTCTGAAGGTTGCTCAGGGCACAGGCGAACCCGAAGACTTAACGGGGTCTACCACTGACGATGCCGTAAAAATAATAAGAGGAGCAGAAGGCTCAGAGGTAAGATTGACAATTCAGAAGCCCGACGGCACGCAGAAGGTAGTGCCGATTATCCGTGCCGAACTGAAACTGGACGAAACCTTTGCCAGAAGTGCCATTATTAATTCGGGCAAAAACAAAATAGGAGTTATTGATTTACCCGCTTTCTATGCCGACTTCCAACGTCCGCAGGCTGCACGTTGTTCTAAAGACGTAGCAAAAGAAGTAGAAAAACTGAAAGCCGAAGGTGTAGACGGAATCATTATTGATATCAGAGATAACGGTGGCGGAAGCCTGCAAGAGGTGGTAAACATGGTAGGTCTGTTTATTAAGACAGGCCCGGTAGTGCAGATTCGTGACCGTGCAGGGCGCCCTTCTCAAATGGGAGACAACGACCCGTCTGTTCTGTATGATGGCCCGTTGGCGGTGTTGGTGAACGAGCGCAGCGCTTCAGCTTCAGAAATCTTTGCTTCTGCCATTCAGGATTACAAACGAGGTATTGTAATAGGTTCAAGCTCTACTTATGGCAAAGGTACAGTGCAAAGGGCGTTCCCGGTTGGTGGTATGGGCAATGGCAGCGGAGCCGGAGACCTGGGTGCTGTGCACTTAACGCTTCAAAAGTATTACCGTGTTAATGGCGGAGCCACCCAGTTAAAGGGTGTCGAGTCAGACATCGTTCTGACAGGCGTGTATGAAGCCTACAAAATGCGTGAGAAAGACTCGCCAAACGCATTGGTTTGGGATGAGATGCCCAAAGCTAATTACCAAACCTGGACGGCCTCTCCGGATGTTGCTCTTTTGCAGCAAAAAAGCAAAGCACGTCTGGCAGGTAATGATGTGTTTAAGCAAATAGAAGACAATACAAATATATTGGCCGATAACCGGAAAACTTCTCGCTCGCTAGAGTTGAAAAACTATAAAGTGCAGTTAAAAGAAATAAAAGATGTGGCCGGAAAAGTGCGCGATTTAACCAAATTGAAAACCGATTTATCAGTAGCCAATCTGGCCGGAGACCTGGAAGTGATTAACTCTGACTCACTGAAAAAAGACCGCAATACTTTCTGGATTAATTTCCTGAAAAAAGATGTGTACATGAACGAAACCATTAATGTGATGGACGACATGATTCAGCAAAAAGGAATGGCGGTTAAAAACTAGGCCACTTCCATAACAATAAATTTGCCCTGAGAGGCTGCTACACAGGCAGCCTCTTTTTTTATTTATATCGGCTCTTGCTTTACTTCTACTTTAGTCTTTGCGCGCTGTTTGATAACAATTAGATTACATGATGGTGATTTAATGTTAATAATGGCTGGTTTCTTTTGCGGGAAATTTATTTTTAAAACCACTCGCAATGAAAAAAAAAGTACTTAAATCAATTCTCACAACGTTAACGTGCCTTGTATTATTTATATACAATGCAGTACCCGCTGCCGCACAGGGCAGGCAGGTAAAGGGTAAGGTTACAGAGGCTGCAACAGGGAAACCGTTGCCTGGCGCTACCGTTCAGGTAAAAGGAACAAAGACAGCGGCATTGACCGATGCAAAGGGCGAATTTACACTTGTGGCTTCATCAGAAGCAACATCACTGGTTATTTCATTTATTGGTTTCAAAACAACAGAGGTGCCGGTTAGTGCTACCGTAACCGTTGCTTTGGAAAACGATATAAATACGTTGCAGGAAGTAGTAGTGGTAGGGTATCAGACTATGCGCAAGAGCGACATCACAGGTGCTATTGCCAGCGTAAAAGCAAGTGAATTGAACCTCTCTACACCAACGGTTGGTCAGGCGCTGGTAGGTAAAGTAGCCGGGGTGCAGATATCGCAGGTAAGTGGCGCCCCTTACAATACTACCAAAATACGGGTGCGTGGTACAAGTTCTATCAACGCCAGTTCAGACCCCCTGTATGTCATAGACGGGTATCCGGCTAACGGAGACCTTTTCCTTAACATGGAAGACATAGAGTCTGTAGAGGTTTTGAAAGATGCAGCTTCTGCGGCCATCTACGGTTCAAGGGCATCGGGTGGTGTGGTTCTGATTACCACTAAAAGAGGTAAAGAAGGAAAAACAATGGTAACCTACGATTACCAGTTTGGTATTAACCAGCTTGCGCGTAAAGTGAAAGTGCTGAATGCTGAGCAGTTTTTTGACCTCTTTGTAGATGCACACAACAAAACCTATAAAGACCTGATGGTATCGCAGGGAAAGGTGTGGTCTGATGATTACGTAAAAGACAACAATACGGTACGTACAACCCGTACCAATAACGTAAACGCAAACACAATCAGGATACCTGATTATATGTATGATTTTGCTACCGGAACAATCAAAAAGCCGGAATACGACACCGACTGGCAAAATGAACTTTACCGCAATGCAGCAAACCACCGACACAATTTGTCAATTGCTGGCGGCCGTACCGGAGTGCGTTATGCCATTTCCGGAGGGTATCAGAGCCAGGATGGTATCATGCTCAATACCGATATGACGAAATATAATCTACGTTCTAATATTGATGTAGATGTTTCTAAAAAAATAACTTTAGGCGCTAACCTGGCATATACGGATACCAAAAGTAACGAAGTAACCGAAGGGCGTTTTAACCAAAGCCCGGTAATGGCAGCCTTGATTTACCTTCCGTTTCTGAAGCCCTACAATGCTGATGGCACACCGGCACAATACGAAATGTCGGCACAGTCAAGCGACTATGCTTTTCAGAGTGACATTGAAAACCCGATAGCTTACACACAAATGGTTAAAAACTACCGTAAAACAACCAGAGCAACCTACAACGTTTACGGACAGTACAAAATAGTAGAGGCCTTGACAGCTAAATTGTCTTTTGGTACATATAACTTTACAAACAACTGGGAGTACTACCGCCCTACAAGTATCACTTCGGGTGTTAATGCACCTTACTCTCCACAAGCCATTACTGCTGCCAATGCGCAGAACACCCGCACCGACGAAAGAGATTATCTGACTGAGTTTACATTGAACTTCAATAAAAAAGTCAGCAATTTCAATGTAAGTGGGGTAGTAGGTGCGTCGTCACAATCACACGTGACTGATGTGATTAACGTAACAGCCAATGGCTTTACTGACGACAAAATACCATTTATTACCGGTGGTGGCTCAGACCCCGCCAACTTTTCAAGAGGTGGTTCTACGGGTATTACCCAATATGCCATGGCTTCGGGTTTCGGGCGTCTTAACGTTAATTACCTGAATCGTTATCATGTAACGGCTTCTTTCCGTGGCGATGGTTCATCTTTGTTCGGGCCTAAAAACCGTTGGGCTTATTTCCCTTCGATTTCAGGAGGCTGGACAATCTCTGATGAAATGTTCTACAAAAATCTGGTCGGAGAAAGAACTTCACTGAAGTTCCGCGCCAGTTGGGGTGTGAGTGGTAACAATGGTATTGGCGCCTACAACTTCCAGCAGGTAATGGGCAAAACCGGTACGGTTATTGGCAATGCCGTGCAAACAGCCATGTTCCCGGGTGCCTTCCGCGATGACAAATTGGGTTGGGAGTCAACATCACAAACCAATATTGGTCTTGATTTGGGTCTGTTCAACAACCGTCTTCAGGTTATTGCTAACTTCTACGACAGCTACACCTATAACCTGTTGTTCTCTAAATCTATTACAGCCGTATCGGGCTCAACATCGATGTTGACCAACTTGCCTGATTCTAAAATCAATAACCGTGGTTTCGACCTTCAGTTGGACGGAATTATACTCTCAACAAATGATTTTGAATTGCGTGCCAGCGGAAACATCTCTACTAACCGTAATAAGGTGCTTGATTTGGGTGGAGCCTCTACCATTCTTACCAGAGGTGCTGAACGCGGCTATGATACCCACATTACCATGCAAGGCCAACCGGTTGGTATGTTTTACGGCTATAAAGTAATTGGGATGGTGAAAACTCAGGAACAGGCAAACTCCATTAATAATGCCCCTGATGTGAATGATGATATACCGGCACGTTCAGCTGCGCAAAGCACGAAAATTCAGCCGGGCGACCTGCTTTTTGAAGACACTAATAAAGATGGGATTGTAAACGACCTTGACAAGACCATCATCGGCAACCCATACCCTGATTTCATTTATGCTTTCAACCTTTCAGGGCGTTACAAGAAATTTGACCTATCGGTATCTGCCAACGGTACGCATGGCAACAAAGTGCTTGACGGGCAAAACTATTACAACCTGAATATGGAAGGCTCTGGCAACCAGTATGCTGTTGTCGATGATCGTTTCCGTACGCCTGAAAATCCCGGTGGTGGTGAGATTTATCGCGCGGCCCGTGGTGGTACCCAGAGTAACAGTACGCGTTTGTCTACATTCTATCTGAACGATGGTTCGTTCTTCAGAATTACCAACGTAACACTTGGCTACAACTGGAACACCGCAGCGCTTACCAATAATGCCATTTCAAATGTACGCATCTATCTATCAACAGATAACCCTTTCACGGCTCAGAAGTACAGAGGTTATAACCCTGAGGTAGATTACAACAATGGCTCTAACTTGACTCCGGGTGTAGATTACGGTAAATACCCTTTAATGAGGTCTTTCAATGCCGGATTAAAAGTTCAATTCTAAAACAAATTTGAATCATGAAAAAATTAAGCATATTATTAATATTGGTTGCGTTGGTGTCTTCGTCGTGCGAAGATTACCTGGAAATAGAAAACCCCAACGCCATTGCCAGCGACAAGTATTTTTCTTCTGAAATTGATGTACAGAAAGCCGTGGCAGGTATATATACTGCCATAAGAAGTAACAGTGCGCTTGGCGAAACAAGCGATTTGTATAGCGAAGAGCGCAGTGATAATGCAGGGCGTACAGATAACCAGTCGTCGGCAGGTACGCCTTTCCAGTTCACAAACTTTACATTAGTGCCTACCAATCCTGAAATGACCGGCCACTGGAATGCCCTGTATACCATTGTATCGCGTGCCAACTATGTGTTGTCGAACGTTGATAACACCGCAATTAAGTTTACTGATGAAAAGAACCGCGCTATCTACAAATCAGAGGCGCTTTTCCTTCGTGCGCTAGCCTATTTTCATTTGGTTCGTAAATGGGGAGACGTGCCTATGGTAACCAAGTTCATGGCGTCTTATGACGAAATCGTAGCCAGCACTTTCAGGGTAGAAAAAGGGCTGGTTTATGCACAAATTGTTGATGACCTCACAAAAGCATTAAACGCTGATTTACCGAATATCCAGCCGGCTTCAGGCAAAGGCCGTACTTGCAAAGCAGCTATTAATGGTTTGCTTGGCCAGGTTTACCTTACAATGGGCTCTGTTTTAGCAGATAACAAAACAGCCAATTTCACTAAAGCCAAGCAGTATCTGGAAGCAGCCTATGCCATGAGAACCTTCGGGCAGTTGTCAGACATCCCCTATGCTGATGTATTTGATGTAAATAAAAAGAACACAAACCCGGAGATTATTTTTCAGATTGTGTATAAACAAGGCGACCAGAACTATGCCTCTGGTATTGCGTATCGTAACCAGTCAATCGGCGAAACCATCAACTCTAAAAGACCATCAACGGGTCGTGGGTTTTTTGTGAATCCAGATCTGGTTAATGAATATGAAGCAGGAGACATCAGAAAAGACTTCTCGGTAAAATGGGCAGACCACGCCAGTGCAAAAGCCTGGTTTGTTACCAAGTATCGCGACGTAAGTGAAGCCGCAGCTGCCAATGGTTGGGGTGGAAATGATTTTATTCTGATGAGATATGCTGACATTGTATTGATGCTTGCCGAAGTAAACGAAAGGCTGGGTAACAATACAGAAGCAATAAGTTATCTGAATCAGGCACGTAAACGTGCCGGTTTGCCAGACTACGCAGCCTCTGATGCGGCGTATCATGCCAAGTACCCGACCTTGAAACTTGCTATTCTGCACGAACGCAGATCAGAGCTGGCTTTTGAAAACCACCGTTTATTTGATTTACTACGTGCCTTTGGAGATAATCCTCAGGGTTTTGTAAATTATTTAAAGAGTAAAAACCCGGCCGATTACGGTATTTCAGATTTGAAAAACGTATCAACAAAGGATGTTTACTTCCCGATTCCGTTCGATGAAAGCAAACTTGACCCCGTAAAGATGTATCAGAACCCAGGTTATTGATTTTCATATAAAAGGGTAATGCGACTTCCGCATTACCCTCTTTACTTTTTCAACATTTATACCCTATGAAAACAAAGTTACTGTACACCCTTTCTATCTCAATACTGTTTATAATAAATGTGGCCGGGCAGGGGTACAATAAAAACTACCGTCTGCTTTCTTCCGGCGATTTAACCGTCGATAAAAACTTTTATCTGATTACGGTAATTGAAAAAACGCCCGAAGTAAAAACGATATTAAGTAATAATGCAACGCTGAAAAGCCTTCTGCAAAAGAAAGTAGAGGTTTTAAAAGCACACGTAACAGACACCTGCTCGCACCCGGTATCATTGCTCAGTGACTTCTTCTGGAAACAGGATACCGCCGTATTGGCAAAAGAACTGCAAACGGTTTATGCAGCCAATAAAAAAGCTTTCGATAAAATAATTGATGGGCATTTACGTCCTTCGGGCTATTATCAACGTTTTGTAGGTTTATCGAACGAAGTTTTACTGGCTAAAGCCTGGAACCAGTGCTTTTATGGAATGGATTACATCATCAATCAGTTTGGTTTGGGTAAAAAAATGAGATATCCGCATATTGACTCAGCCAGTTATGTGGTAACCTCGCGTTCGTACCGCATTATGCTGAAAGACCTGGTGGCGTCGCTCAATGAAAGTAGCAAAAGCTTTGATGTTTTCTATAAGCCGTCGTTGGCAGTAGCCATGCAGTTAATGCAGGCAAACGACAGGGACGAACCGGCAAGGCTTGAACCGCTGGAAAAAGGAATAAACAAAGCAGCCTATGAGCAAATTCAAAAAACCGACTGGAAGAAATACAAATACGCCGTCATTGTGCTTCCGGGTGCAGGCCCTGAACTGCATATACCAATAGGGCATGAAGGAAAACTACATTGTGATGCCGCTGCCCGTAGTTATCTGGCAGGTGACGCCCCCTTCATTATTCCTACTGGTGGCTATTGCTATCCTTTCAAGACTATTTATAATGAAGCGGTAGAAATGAAAAAATACCTGATGGAGAAGTATAACATTCCTGCCTCTGCTATTATTGCAGAGCCGCAGGCAAGGCATACTACCACCAATATCCGTAATTCTGTACGGCTCATGATTCGCTATGGTATACCGGTAGATATGCCATCGTTGTTTGTTACTTCTATGTCGCAAACCAAGTACTCGGCAGCGGGTAGTTTCGATACGCGCAACATACGCGAGTTGGGATACACACCTTATACCCGTAAAAAGCAATTGTCTAATCACGTAATAGAGTTTTATCCGGTAATGGAGTGCTTGCACATGGACCCTTACGACCCGCTTGACCCTTAGCAGGCCGTTATTAAATAGTTACAAAAACACCATCTGCGCCAACAGTTGGTGTTTTTGCTTTAAAAGTGTTGCGTTTATGGCCTGTAAAACTTTTTAAGCTAAAAACCAGATTGCTTTTTAGCGGGCTATTGTTTCAGATAAAACAGGCTTTTGTTGTATATTTACGGCAAAAAAACCATCTTTCTTGATTTGAATATGACCTACGATGTAATTGTTATTGGTGGAGGAATTGTCGGGCTTGCAACTGCTTTGAAAATCAAACAGGGCAATCCAACCCTGAAACTGTTGATTATTGAAAAAGAAACCAAAGTTGCCCAACATCAGACAGGCCACAATAGCGGCGTTATACATTCGGGTTTATATTACAAGCCGGGTAGTTTAAAAGCCACCAATTGTATACGGGGTTATGAGATGCTTCTTGACTTCTGTCGCAATGAAGACATAAAGCATGACTTATGCGGCAAGATAGTAGTTGCTACCCGCCCTGAGCAGGTGCCTATTCTGGATGGGCTTTTTGAACGCGGCAAACAGAATGGACTGGATGGGTTTAAGATGCTCAACCCTGCGCAGTTGAAAGAATACGAACCACACGTAAATGGCCTCAAAGGCTTTTTTGTTCCCCAGACGGGTATTATAGACTATACCGAGGTGTGTGAAAAATACCTGCAAAAAACACGTGAGCTGGGTGGAGAAATAGTTTTTGGGCAAAAGGTAACGGGTATAAATTCTCAGGCGAACACATCGGTGGTTAATACTGACGGGGGGTCTTACCAAACCAGGCTGGTGGTAAACTGTGCCGGATTGTATTCTGATAAAGTAGGGCAAATGACCGACCAACGTGCCGAAAGATTAAGAATTACACCCTTTAGAGGTGAATACTTTGAAATAAAACCAGAAAAACAATATCTGGTAAAAAACCTTATCTACCCGGTGCCAGACCCTAACTTCCCGTTTCTGGGTGTGCATTTTACCCGTATGATTCACGGTGGGGTAGAGGCCGGCCCCAACGCCGTGCTGGCTTTTGCCCGTGAAGGCTACAAAAAAACCGATATTAATCTGGCCGAGTTGTTCGAGACCCTCACCTGGCGAGGGTTTCGCAAAGTGGCCGCTAAATACTGGCGCACAGGCTTTGGCGAAATGTATCGTTCGTTTTCAAAAGCCGCTTTTACCAAAGCCTTGCAGGAACTGATACCCGAAATACAGGAAGATGACCTGATACCAGGCGGAGCAGGTGTAAGAGCTCAGGCCTGTGATTATGACGGCGGCTTACTAGACGACTTCGCCATCTTTGAAAACGAGCGCGCCGTTAATGTGTGCAATGCACCATCACCTGCGGCCACTTCGTCTCTCTCAATTGGTCAGACAGTGAGCGAACTGGTTTTGAAGCGGTTCTGATAAAAAACATTAATTTTTTAAGATTGAACAAGCCCGGTTATATATTGTTATAGCCGGGCTTGTTGTTTGTTTATTTAAAAAATAAGTGGCTATTCCAACCATTTTTAATAATCAGGTATCTATGCTATTGAAAAGGGTACTGAGCCTCAGTCAAAACATTTGTTTAAGTCAGGGGAAAAACATGCTCGTTTGTTTATTCCCTTGACGGACTGAGTTGTTGGTTCTGGCCGTATTAAAAAACCGGCAACAGTTATATGGAAACAGAAGATTTTAAATCAGATGAAAAAAGTACTTGTGTTGTTTGTAGCAGCTGCCATAGGATTGGGCGGTTGCAAGGATGAAAAAATAGAAGCCTCATATCCTTCTTTTGAGGCAATGAGAGGGTCTGATTTACTTGGCCAATGGAAATTTAAAGGGTATTCAGACGGGAAAACGCCAAAGTTTGATGTAACAATGGAGTTAAAGAATGAGAAAGAGAAAGTTACAATTTACGGGCGTAGTTCAGTGAATTTTTATTTTGCCGAACCGATGGTTGACGAAAACAAAAGAACCTTCAGGATACCGGCAATTGGCTCAACAAAAATTGCAGGCACTCCAGATGCCAACTCTTTCGAGCTTACCTACTATGAAAGCCTGCGTAATGTTGAAAAATACGACTTGAAAGACAGAAACATATTGGTATTGTATGTGTCATCACCGGCAAATGAAGCCTTGTATTTTGAGAAAAAGTAAAAGAACAACCTAATTATTTAAATCAACCTTTACATGAAAACACTTAAAATTGCATTGTTAGCAGTAGTATGTTCTCTGGCTGCGGCAAGTTGTAGTGATAAAAACCAGGTATCGCCGGATACCGAGAAAGCTAATAACCAACTGAAGGCCATACCCGGCACTTTTGCTGACCAGACCAGCGAGTTTGCCTTTGATTTCTGGAAAAAACACGATGCCTCTGAGGCTCCTGATAAAAGCTATTTTGTTTCCCCGCTAAGTCTACACATTGCATTAGGAATGCTGCTCAACGGAGCTGATGAAAAAACAAAAGAGGAAATTCAGAAAGTGCTGAGGGTCTCATCAGATATGTCAGTTACCAATGGTATTTATAAAGACCTGATTGATAATCTTCCGCTGAGTGACCCTAAAGTAAAAAACACCATAGCCAATTCGGTTTGGTACAGAAACACCTTTAATGTTAATCAGTCTTACTTCAATAACCTCAAAACATATTTTAATGCAGGGGTTTTTGCCGAAAACTTTGATGATAGCCAGACAGTAGGTAAAATTAACAACTGGGCAAGTGACAACACCAACGGCAAGATTAAGAAAGTGATTGAAGAAATAAGCCCTGACCAGGTGCTGTTTCTGATGAACGCGCTGTACTTTAAAGGCGACTGGAAAACCCAATTTAAAGAAGCAAATACCCAGAACGACAACTTTACCGGTACCAAAGGAACAAAGAGCGTGAAGATGATGAACATGACCGAAAATGTAAAGTATGCCAAACGCGATAGTTACCAGGCCATAGAGTTGCCTTATGGAGACGGCAATTATGTAATGACAGTAATTTTGCCGGATAAATCTACCGATGCCACACTGGTAAACTTTTCTGTCAATGAATGGAAGGCACTAAGCGGAGCCCTGAAAGAGCAAAAAGTAATTGTAGGCCTGCCCAAGTTTACACTTGAGTATGAAACAGACCTGAAAAAAGTGCTGATGGAAATGGGTATTAATGCCGCCTTTACCAATGGGGCCGACCTGTCGAAAATTGCTGGTAAAGCCGGTGATTTAAAAGTGGGGATGGTAAAACAGAATACCTACGTTGGTGTTGACGAAAAGGGTACTGAGGCGGCAGCCGTAACAACCATTGGTGTGGTAGTTACTTCTTTGCCCGCTTATCCGCAGGTAGTTTGTAACCGCCCGTTTTTGTTTGTAATTAGTGAGAAACAATCAAACACCATTCTATTTACAGGTAAAATTTCGAATCTGTAAGGTGCATGATAAATTTTAAAACTATTCTTTTCCTGCACCGCCAAGTGTAGCATATAATTTTTGGAGTAATCCGATTAAAATAAATCCGCAAAGCCATGTGATATAAAGATTCCCATCTTTCACATGGCTTTTTTATTTAAACAGATTAAAAACTAAAACTATGAAAAAATTCTACCTCAAGTGTTTATCAATTATATTCTGCTTAGGTATGGCGGCTGGTACGCAATCCTGTACGGACGACTGCGAAACTACCCGTACCTACAGAACCACCCGGGCCTTTACTATTTCTGTTGACCAGATACGCGCCGGTATAGCCTGGCAAGCCCCACAGGATTTAATCAATCCGGGAAAGATTTATGTGAAAGACAATTACATCTTTGTTAATGAAATAAAACAAGGGATACATATCATTGATAATACGAATCCGGCGAACCCGGTAAACATGGGTTTCCTGAAAATACCCGGGGTGATAGACATGGCCGTGAAAGGTAACACGCTCTATACAGACAGCTACATAGACCTGGTTACCTTTGATATCGCCGACATTAAAAATATTAAAGAATCGGGCAGGGTAAAAGATGTTTTTTCTAGTGGCATGGCAGATGGTGTAACCTGGTATTATAATGAGAATATCAAATTGCTGACCGATTATGAAATAAAAATTGTAACAGAAAAATATCGTTCAAACTGTGGTTTTTCGGTTGTAAGCCCTAACCCTGTTTACTACGATCTGAGCAACTATAATGGTTCTAAAGGGCCTACCAGTTCAAACGGCTCGTCATCGTCCAGCAGTACGGGTCAGGGCGGCTCTATGGCAAGGTTTACCCTGTATGACGACTTCCTTTACACAGTTTCACAAAATGACCTTGTTCTTTTTAATATCCGGAACCAGAGCCAACCCGTTCAGGAAAACAAGATAAATCTTGGTTGGGGTATCGAAACTATTTTTCCTTATCAGGACAAACTGTTTATCGGGTCAAACACAGGGCTTTATATCTTTGATAATAAAGAGCCCTCAAAGCCTCAGCTGATGTCTATGTTTCAGCACGCCCGCGCCTGCGACCCGGTGGTGGTGCATAACAACATTGCTTACGTAACGCTACGCGCTGGCTGGTGCGGTGTTGCACCCAACAGGCTAGATGTAATAGATGTGGCCAATCTTTCTGCACCCAGGTTAATTAAAAGCTATGAAATGCAGAACCCCGCCGGCTTGGGTGTAGACTTCCCCAGTCTTTTTATCTGTGAGGGCAAATTTGGTCTTAAATCTTTTGATGCCAGTAGCGCGTCAGACATAAAATTGCAGCAGCATATTGATAAATTGGATGCCTTTGATGTGATTCCGCTAGGTGGAAAACACCTGCTGATGGTTGGTAAAGATGGCTTGTATCAGTACGATGCAAGTAATCTGAAAGACATGAAACTATTGAGTGTAATTCCGGTAAAACAATAGACATTAACCCTAAAACGGCACATCAGATGAAAAACCTTAATATTTATATTATTTCAGTAAGCCTTTTGTTGATGAGCATTGCAGGTAGTAGTAATGAAACCCAGGCGCAGGAAACCAAAGAGAAGTTTTTCAGGAAACACAGATTTGTGAATATGACGGAGTTCGGCGTTCTGTTTGGCCGCACAAAGTATCTGGCCTCTTATGGCGGGTGGTATCCTTACTCTGGGCCTTCATTTGGGGTTCCGGCAATATATCAGGTAAGCAAGCAGGTAAATGTTTCAGGGCAGACATTCAATGGCGTTTATATAAACTCAAAAACTGCGGCCGGCCTTACGTTGGGGGTTGATGGGTACGGCGAAACCATATTGATGCCTTTAGCATTGGGCATAAGAAGAAACATACATCAGAAAAGAGAGGAAGGAAGCAGCCTTATGGGTGGTCTTGATGCAGGTTATTCAACAGCCTGGCTGAACGAAGACAACACAGGTTTTAAGACCTCAGGCGGCTTAATGATAAGCCCTACAGTTGGGTACCGGTTACCTATGAGAAACGGTTCTGCCTGGCTGATTAACTTTGGATACCGATTTCAAAAGGCTGAATACCGGCAGGAACGCCAGGTAGACGGGATTTACTGGAATGAATTGAAGGAAGACCGAAAGTATAAGAGACTGGTTGTAAGATTGGGGATTGAGTTCTGACTACCCAAAACAAAAGCCCTGAAACCGGTTTCAGAGCTTTTGTTTTGAAGAGCAGGTATGTATCATGCTTCTCCCATAGGGCCGCCAAAATTCATCGGAAAAGGCAGGGGTTCGTTGGTTTCTCTGATAGAACCAAAGTTATCTTCATACTTAGAAATATTGTCTTGCAGGGCGGTTAACAAACGTTGGGCGTGTTCTGGTGTAAGAATAACCCTGGATTTTACTTTGGCCTTGGGTACACCGGGCATTAATCTGATAAAATCAATTACAAACTCGGTATTAGAATGAGCAATCATAGCCAGATTTGCATATACTCCCTCTGCCATTTCTTCCGATAATTCAATATTTATTTGTTGTTCAGGCTCTTCCTGAGCATCTTTCTTCTTTGCCATATTCTTGAAAAATGTTAATTTCTATGAAGGCACGCTGCCCTGTAAATATAACGAAAATATATTTTTTAATATTAATAAATGAAATTTAATCGGTAAATATTATTGAGCGGTATTTGCTTGTAATGTGCCTTTAAGTGGCTCTTTTTCAGCTATTTATGCTTATGGAAATTAGTTTTTCTTTACCGCTTCGCGGATTCTGACCAGTTTTTCCAATAAAGATTCAAGCTGGTTGAGCGGTAACATATTGGCACCGTCTGACTTAGCCTTAGATGGCTTCATGTGGGTTTCAATAAATATTCCGTCGGCTCCTACGGCTATGGCTGCTTTGGCTATGGTTTCAATCAGAGCCGGTTTACCACCCGTAACACCTGATGACTGGTTAGGTTGTTGAAGCGAGTGTGTGCAATCCATTACTACGGGCACGTTAAAGGCCTGCATTTCTACAATATTGCGGTAGTCGACCACAATATCAGAATACCCGAACGAATTCCCGCGGTCGGTCAGCATTACCTGTGCGTCAGGGTTTACGGCATTAATTTTTTCAACGGCAAAGCCCATTCCTGAGCCGTGCATAAATTGTCCTTTCTTAACATTAACAGCTTTGCCGGTTTCAGCAGCGGCAACCAGCAGTTCGGTCTGGCGGCATAGAAAAGCAGGTATCTGCAAAACATCTACAAACCCGGCAGCTATGGCGGCCTCATGAGACTCGTGGATGTCTGTTATGGTTGGCAATTCAAGCGTGTCACCCACTTTTTTTAGAATACTCAAGGCAAGTTCATCACCAATACCTGTAAAAGAGTTCAATTTGGTTCGGTTGGCTTTCCGATACGACGCCTTAAATATATAAGGTATCTGCAGGCGGTCGGTAATTTTCTTTACTTTCTCGGCAATTTCAAGAGCCATATCATGGCCCTCTACCACACATGGCCCGGCAATTAAGAAAAAATTGCCCGAATTCTGGTTTTTTAATTGATTGACTTTCAGCACTTTAAATGTTTTTTTTGCCCACTATAAAGTAGGTTTTTCTTAATTAATTGATGGAATATTTCTATTCCGGAGCGTTTTTCCAAAATTTCTTTCGTATTTCAGGCTTTAATAGAAAAACAAATACAAATGTCGAAAGTTTTCTGACACTAAAAAACTTTCCGGTATTTTGTTGTTTTCGTTGAAAAGCATTTTCTTTGCAGTCGTTTTTCACCAAACTACAGTTCAAAATGTCAGCAATTGCATCTAAAGTAAAGAGAATTATCGTAGAAAAACTCGGCGTTGAAGAGTCTGAAGTAACTCCTGAGGCATCATTTACCAATGATTTGGGAGCAGATTCACTAGACACTGTGGAATTGATAATGGAATTTGAAAAAGAATTTAACGTATCAATCCCAGACGACCAGGCAGAAAATATCCAGACAGTAGGTCAGGCTATAACATACTTGGAAGAAAATTCTAAATAATTTTCGAGTTGCGAGTTTCAAGTTTCATGATACAAGCCTGAAACTTGAAACTTTATAACTTTGAAACTTCAAACCTCATTTTATGGCTTTCAAACGAGTAGTTGTAACAGGATTGGGGGCTATAACGCCTATCGGTAATACGGTAGAAGAGTTCTGGCACGGATTATCAACCGGTGTGAGCGGCGCAGCCTTTATCACTAAGTTCGACGCCAGTAAGTTCCGAACAAAATTTGCCTGCGAAGTTAAAAACTTTGACGTAACGCAATTTATACCAAGGCAGGATGCCCGTAAAATGGACTTATTTACCCAGTATGCCATGGTAGCAGCCGATGAAGCTGTGAAAGACTCTGGTATTGATTTGGAAACAATCAATAGAAATAAAGCCGGTGTTATATGGGGGTCGGGTATTGGCGGTCTGAAAACCTTTGAAGAAGAGGTGATTAACTTTGCCAGTGGCGACGGTACCCCGAAATTCAATCCGTTTTTCATTCCGAAAATGATTGCCGACAGTGCCTCGGGCCAGATTTCTATCAAATATGGCTTCCGTGGTCCTAACTACATTACTGTATCGGCATGCGCCTCTACCAATAATGCCATCATAGACGCATTTAATTACATACGCTTAGGTAGAGTTAATATTTGTATATCAGGTGGCTCAGAGGCTGCCATTACTCAAGCGGGTATTGGTGGTTTCAACGGCTTGCGTGCCATGTCTGAAAGAAACGATGACCCTGCAACGGGCTCAAGACCTTATGACAAAGACCGTGACGGTTTTGTGTTGGGCGATGGCGGTGCAGCATTGATTCTGGAAGAGTATGAGCATGCAGTAGCACGTGGAGCCAAAATATATTGTGAGATAGTAGGTGGTGGTATGTCTTCAGACGCCTATCATATTACAGCCCCACACCCCGAAGGTTTAGGAGCGTTTCTTTCTATGCAGGATGCCCTGGAAGATGCCAACATGAAACCTGAAGAGGTTGATTATATCAATACACATGGTACCTCAACACCACTGGGTGACCCACAGGAAATTAAAGCTATTGAGCAGTTGTTTGGTGATCATACCTACCAGATGAGCATCAGTTCTACCAAATCAATGACAGGCCACTTACTTGGAGCAGCCGGAGCAGTTGAATCTGTTGCTGCGGTACTGGCTATCCAAAATCAGGTTGTTCCGCCAACCATAAATCTGTTCAATATTGATGAGGCAATTGACCCAAGAATAGATTTAACCCCAAATGTGGCGAAATCAAAAAAAATTGATGTAGTTTTGAGTAATTGTTTTGGTTTTGGCGGACATAATGCTACGCTAATATTTAAGAAAATCTAATTTCGAAACGTGTTGTCGGAGGCTAGTAACTTTTGGGGATTCTTTAAAACGAGTTCAAAAGAACGTGAGTTTAGAAAAGCTGTAGAGCAAATTATTGGTGAAAAGCCGAGTAATCCTTTGCTCTATCAGTTGGCCTTTCGACATACCTCTGCGTCAAAAGAAACCAATATTGGTGGTTTTCGCGAGTCTAACGAACGGCTTGAATATCTGGGTGATTCGGTGTTGGGCATGATAGTAGCCGAATACCTTTTCAAGAAATATCCGTTCAAGGATGAAGGGTTCTTAACCGAAATCAGGTCGAGAATTGTTAACCGCGAATCTTTGAATCAGGTAGCACGCAAGATTGGTTTAGAGAAGCTCATTCAGTTTGATGGCCAGCGCATTGCCCACAGCCGTACATCGATGTATGGCGATGCCATGGAAGCCCTCATCGGCGCCATTTATCTCGACAAAGGCTTCAGATTTACCAGAACTTTCATTCTGAAAAAACTGATAGCCAATTATTTCGACCTCGACACCGTAATTCAGACCAATACCAATTATAAAAGTATTCTGTTAAGCTGGGCACAACAAGAAGGCAAAAAGATTGTTTTTGAGATTGTGCAGGAAAACGGCAAGCATCACCATAAAGAGTTTGTGGCACAGGTAAAAGTAAATGGTGAGGCCATTAGCACCGGTGGTGGATGGAACAAGAAAAAAGCCGAACAGGAAGCCGCCCGCAGGGCCTGCGAAAGTTTAGAAATAAAATCTTCATAACAAAAAAGACGCAAAACCTTGCGTCTTTTTTGTTTACCCTGATAGTAGAGAGACAACAGTAAACAGTAACAAGCATTAAGCAACCCACCCAATGACCCAATTGCCTATTCTTATCATTAAATTCGGTACTGCTTCTATAACGCAAACCAACGGCGAGCCAGACGAAACCATTATTGCCGATATTGCCCGGCAGGTTTCTGAGTTACATGCCCGGTATCATATTGTTATTGTGTCGTCGGGCGCGGTAGGAGCAGGCAAGCACTATATAAAACAGTATTCAGGCCAAATTGCAGAAAGGAAGGCCGCCGCAGCCATTGGCAATCCGCTGTTATTAAATATTTATTCCAGGTACTTCTCTGAATACAATATACAAATTGCACAGAGCTTGTGCGAGCGCCAGCACTTTGGTAACCGTGAGCAGTTTCTGCAACTGAAAGAAACGTATCAGGAGTTGTGGGCAAATGGTATCATACCAATTGCCAACGAAAACGATGTGGTGAGTAACCGCGAGTTGAAGTTTTCAGATAATGATGAACTAGCCACCCTGATAGCCACTGGCTTTGGCGCCGAAACCCTGATGATATGTACATCGGTTGGCGGCTTGCTGGATAAAGAAAAGAACATAATCAGAAAAATAGAAACCATTGATAACCAGATATTAGGCCTGGTTGATAACAGTAAGTCGGCTTTGGGTTCGGGGGGTATGGCCTCTAAGTTAACGTTTACCAAGCTGGCTACCCGCATGGGTATTAAGGTGATTATTTTCGGCATGAAAACCCCAGATGGTATCCTGAACGCATTGCAGGGGCAAGCCGGAAGCGAGTTTCTGCCGCAGGAGGTAAATCTTTCATCGCGTAATAAATGGCTGGCAAGCGGTAGCTTAACCGTAGGCACACTACAAATTGATGCCGGAGCCGTAAAAGCCCTTCAGAAACGCAGCAGTTTGCTGGCAGTGGGTATTAAAAAAGTTAAGGGAGAGTTTGAAGCCGGAGAGGTGGTGGAGATAACAGATGGCCACGGTGTAATGGTAGGTGTGGCACGTATCAGGGTTACATCTGCCGAACTGAGAGCCAATTTAAGTACCCAGAATTTTGAAGTGGCCAATGCCAACGATATTGTCTTAATATAAAGCCCTCTTTAAGCCGGTTTTTAGTTTTCTATGAGATACGTTATTGCTTGGGCGGTGCCTGTCTTGTAATGAAATCTGAATTTTAAAAAAATATAAACTTTGTTAACTTTAATATGGTTTTATAGCAAGAAAGTAAAAAAATTAAGCAATGGCACAGGTAAAACAAGAAATAGTAGATGCTCTCAGGCGTACCGCCGGCAAGCTTCAGGCCGGTACGCAATATATGTGGGGGCACATGGGTAGTTGTAACTGCGGCAATCTGGCGCAGGAAGTAACCCGGAAAACCAAAGCAGAAATACATGCATACGCCATGCAGGGGCGCGGCGACTGGAACGAACAACTGAATGATTATTGTGGTGTTAGTGCCATGCCCATTGACCTGCTGATTTTTGAAATGCTGACAGCAGGGTTTACGTTAGAAGACCTGAAAAATCTTGAGAAACTATCAGACAAAGACGTTTTGTCTCGCCTACCTGTAGAAAAACGCTATTTGCGCCACAATGTTAGAGAAGATGTTATCGTTTATTTACTAGAGTGGGCAAATATGCTTGAAGAACAATTGTTAGAGACCATTGAACTGCCTGATTTTTTACAAGAAACAGCATTAACACATGCGTAAAGCTTTTTTAACCCTTACCTTACTTATTTGTGCCTTTGCGGCATTTGCACAGGAAGAAGAACCACAACAGAAAGAAAAGCCCATATTTTTTGAGCAGCCAAAGCCCGCCTGGAAAGAAAAACTAAGGTATGGAGGTAATTTATGGCTTGGTTTCTTTGGCGCTTTTTACATTGATGTGTCGCCTATGGTAGGGTATGAACTGGGGGAAAAAGGAACTGTTGCCGGGCTGGGCGCCAACCTGATATACCAGGGTAATTTTAACCAGAACGGCAATTTGGTTTACGGACCCAAGCTTTTTGTAAGGCAGCAGGTTTTCAGATCTATTTTTATACATGCAGAATATGAAATGATGAATGCCTATGCCAGTCAGTTCTATTCTTTTAATCCGAATACTCCCGTTACCGACATTAAAAAGAAGTGGGAAGGCTCACCGCTACTAGGAGCCGGGTTTTATCAGGGGCGCGGCGGAAACAGAGGCAGTTTTATTTCGTTGATGTACAACCTGGGCTACCCTAACCGGGGTTTTATCAGTCCGCAGGGCTTAGGTGGCAATAACTCACCTATTGTTGTTCGCTTCGGATTTCTTCTTTAATAATCTTTAGCTTCAGGTATTTGTAATGCGTATTTTTGTGGCCTGTAAAAATGAGCCATACTTGAATAATTCCGGCAAATACTCTTTCGCACTTGTTTCGTCTGTTTTTTTAACAGTTGTTCCGTTGGTTTTCACCTCAATTATTACTGTCTGGGTAATAACAAATGAGGCAGAGATCATAACATACAGCCCCACCCGGTGGGCACTTATCACACTGCTTTGCTGTATTACATCAGCAGTGGCGGTTACCCCACCCACATTTCTTGCGCTGGTTTTTGGTTATTTTTTAGGCTGGGGCGCTGTATTACCGTTGTTATTAATGAACATGGCGGCCATTGTGCTGGTAAACACCATTACACGCAGGCTTGATAAAGACCGGTTCAGAAATTACTTACAGGAAAACAAGAAAGCAAAAGACCTGTTAGATGCAATTCAACAACAGGAACTGAAGATTATTTTCTTCGCCAAACTATCGCCTGTTTTGCCTTTTGCTTTAACCAACTTTGTTTTTGCGTTATCAGGCGCTAAACTAAAGAATATCTTGTTAGGAGGGTTTTTGGGTATGATACCCAGAACAATACTGGCTGTATGGACGGGCCAACAGGCCAATGAAATCAGGAAATTGCTGGAGAACCCCAATGAAGGGAATGTGCAGAAAATACTGCTAATTATATTATTGGTAGCTTCTGTAGCAGGAATTTTTTACTTTATTAAGCCACTTAAAAGCAAAGCCGATTCTGTTGAATAGCGTGCCGGATATGTACCCGGCACACTTTTATATATCAGAACGATTTGGCAATATTTACAAATTCTCTTGATTTCAACGAAGCGCCACCTACAAGGCCGCCGTCTACGTCAGGGCAGGCAAATAGTTCTTGTGCGTTGGCACCATTTACGCTGCCTCCGTATAGAATACTAATTTCTTCAGCAACTTCAGCACCGTATTTAGAAGCCAGGTGGTCTCTCAACACTTTGTGCATTTCCTGTGCCTGGTCGTTACTGGCAGTTACGCCGGTGCCAATAGCCCAGATGGGTTCGTAGGCAATTACGACTTTCTTCAAATCGTCAGCTGATAGGTGGAAAAGGCCGTTGGTTAACTGACCCGTTACGAAATCAAAATGGATGCCCTCGTTGCGTTGTTCAAGGGTTTCGCCGCAGCAGAAAATAGGAGTTAATCCGGCTTCAAGAATTGCGTTTACTTTCTCAGCCAGAAAAGCATCAGACTCATTGAAATACTGACGGCGTTCGCTGTGACCGATAATGATATACTGAACACCTACCGATTGCAACATTGGTACTGATACTTCGCCCGTGTAAGCTCCTGAGGCCTTTGGGTAACAGTTTTGTGCACCCAAAGCTACCTTTGGGCTGTCAATCAGTTTTCCGAATGTGCCTAAATAAGGAAACGGAACACAAACGACAATCTGTACATCAGGGTTCACGATTTCGTCTTTAGCCATATTAACTACTTCTGACAAAAGGATTTGGCCTTCTTCAAAAGTTTTATTCATTTTCCAGTTGCCAGCGGCAATTTTTTTTCTCATATAATTAGTTCTTTGATTATTTGATTTGCGAAGATAATAGTTTTTCATGAAAAACTATAAGTACATTTCCAGGGCTACATCGGCTCGTTTATATGGTGATGTGAAATCTTCCACCCTTGTAAAACCCAGCTTTTTGTAGAGGTTCAGAGCCGGGGCTAGCGAAGAGTTTGTCTCCAGATATACTCTTTTAGCGCCAAGCTCACGGGCTTTCTCAATAGCAGCCCTGCCCAATGCAAAGCCGATGCCCAGGCCTTTGGCGGTATCACTTACGCCCATTTTGCAGAGTTCAAAACTATTGTTAGGCATGGGTTTCAGGGCTGTTGTCCCCAGAATTTCATTGTCCAGATTAGCTAGCAGTATGGCACCACCGGTAGCCAGAAAATACTTCTCCGGGTTTTCTAACGAATCCAGGTCTCCCTGCTCAACTTTAAAGTATTGGTTTATCCAGTTATAGTTAATCTCCTTAAATGCCTGATGATGCTTCGGATTGTCTATTTCAAAACCGATAATTGTTACAACCAAACTATTTTTATTGAAAGTGTTTATCGTTAAACCTTCCTGCTTCATTGCTTTGCTAATTATTGTCCAAAAATAGAACAAGGGGCTTAATTTTTCATGCTGTTTTTGCTTTTTGTGAAATAGAGCAAGATTCGGCTGGATAAGTCTAAATGGTTTTAAGACTTTTGCCTGCAACAAACCCAGTTAATATGTTAGCGGAAATAGCGCAACGCGTAGAAAGCCAGAATTGGCAACACCATGCAGACAGTCTGAATGAAAAAGGATACGCCGTTTTACCTCAAATCCATACAGATGAAGAATGCAGGCAATTGATTGAAAACTATAATAATAATGAGCTTTACCGGAGTATCATTAACATGAAGCGATTTCAGTTCGGCAGTGGCGAGTATAAGTATTACCAATATCCCTTACCTGATGTAATTACTCAACTACGCCAATCAGTTTATCCGCATCTGGTTAAGGTGGCGAATGAGTGGATGTTTAAACTTGGGATTAGTAAAGACTTTCCCGAGGCCCTGGAGGGACTTCTGGAAGAATGCCGGCAGGCTGGGCAAACCAGACCTACGCCCTTGATTCTTAAATATCAGGCCGGGGACTGGAATGCCCTTCATCAGGATTTGTATGGTGAGGTCTACTTTCCGTTTCAGATGGTTGTATTCCTTACACAGGCTGGTTTGGATTACGAAGGTGGCGAGTTTGTGATGGTGGAGAACCGCCCAAGAATGCAGTCGAAGCCCATTGTGTTACAACCCAGTAGGGGTGATGCTGTTATTTTTACTACTAATTACAGACCTGTTTTAGGTACAAAAGGTTACTACCGAGCCACCGTGCGGCATGGAGTAAGTGAGGTAAGGAAAGGGCAGCGGTTTAATCTGGGCGTTATTTTTCATGATGCACCATGATACAGCACTCAGCTTTAGGCGCCAGCCGTTTTACGAGAGCCAGAGCCTTGTGGAAGAAAATAAGGAATGAAGAGGTAACTATGGCCGGGAATATGAAATTGAAGATTTACGGAAGATTAGACTGCCGGTCAGGAAAAAAGATGAAAGTAAAAAACCGTGTATTTTTTGAGAATGAAGCAGAGGCAATGAACTGTGGATATCGCCCCTGCGCGGTTTGTATGAGGGAGAAATATCTGTTGTGGAAAGGATGAGCCCGTGAGACGGAATATCATTCCGTGCTACTGCTACGCCACACTACAATCTCCCCATTTCCCAACCCAACATTGCCTTTTTACGGGTGATGCCCCAGCGATATCCGCCGATGCCTCCTACCTTTTGTAAAACCCTGTGGCACGGAATAACATAAGCCAGGCGATTGCTGCCGATGGCTGTTCCTACGGCTCTATGTGCAGTGGGTTGACCAATATTTTGAGCAATGGTATTATAACTGACCATTTGCCCGAACGGAATTTTCAACAGTGCTTCCCAAACTTTTATCTGAAAATTGGTGCCTCTTAAAAGCAATGTAATCGGGGTTAAGGTTTTTTCTGTTCCGTAAAATATCTGCTCAATAAATGGTCGGGTAAACTCTTTGTCAAAAACAAATTCTGCATTAGCAAAATCAGTTCTGATTTCCGAAATAGCCATTTCATGGCCCTCTGTTTCAATAAAGCGTAAATCGGTAATGCCCCGACCCGTTACGGCTATCAGGCATTGACCGAAAGGCGTTTCATGGATGCCATAATGAATGGTCAGCCCATCGCCTTTGGCTTTAAACTCGGCAGGGGTCATGGCCTCATAAGTGACAAATAAATCATGCAGGCGGCTGGTACTCGACAGACCCGATTCAAACGTAGCCTCCAGAAGATTATCGCTCTGGGTTAGTTTTTCTTTGGCAAATTCTTTGGTAAGAAAACGCATAAACCGTTGGGGGCTGGTGCCTGCCCACTTGCTGAATAAGCGGTTGAAATGAAATTCTGACAGGGCTACGTGGTCTGCAATTTCTTTCAGGCTTGGTTGCAGCTGAAAGTTATCTTCAATAAAATGAATGGCCTTTTCAATTCGGCTATAATCTATGTTGTCCTGATTCTCTAACGTTTCCATCTGCATTTACGTGTTTATAAACCAAAATTACGATGGTTTTCCTGTGCCCACAATCTGAATATTGCTAACTTAGCTACGCCAGTCCCACAGCACCACACGCCAGATTTCGTTCAGTTCGGTATCATGAAAATCTTTGATGTTCTGAAACCCGATACGCGTATGTGCCTTTTGCGAACGAAGATTTCTGGACGATATATCTGTGATACACATATCAAATTTATCTGAAAGCTCCTCTCGTAATTTCTGATACATACCATCAAAAAGCCCCATGCTCCGGTAGCCTTCTCCTACACATACCTGCCCCATTACTACGTAATTAAACTCTTTCAGGGGGCGGTTTTCAAACTCAATCAGGTCAATAGTATCAAACAGACTTCTGATTTCCGGCACATCATTTCTGAACTGGGGCAGCATGGCCAGGCAGTAACCCACAACGGTATCGCCGTCTTTGGCAATTATACTCGCTTGCGCATCGTTCATGGCTTTTAAAACATCATAATTATGCTCGACAGTTACAAAGCCCTGGCTTTCTATTTGTTCGGCTGTGAGGTTCTTTTTAAGGTTTTTTTGTTGAAGTGCCAGAATACCTCTTACATCGGCAGCTGTTTTTACGGTGGTAATGTTTGGAGCCTGCATATCTTTAATTGAAAGCCGCAAATAAATAAAAAAGCCAAAAAGTAGCTATCTTTGGTGTACATTTATTGAACATTATTCAACCGTTACTTATGATGAATTTCAGAAACCTGATACGCTGTTGCTCACTGCTTATGTTCGTAACATTCAGCAGTTATGCACAAAATAATGACTATTACCTGTTGGTGGGTACGTACACCAGCAAAGGAAGCGAGGGCTTGTATGTTTATAAATTTAATACCCGTACCGGAGATTTCGCCCCTGTAAGTGTAACCGGTGGAATTAAAAACCCGACTTTTCTGGATGTAGCACCCAATCAGAAATTTGTTTATGCCGTTGGCGAGACAGAAGACGGTTCGGTAAATGCCTACAGCTTTGATAATAAAACAGGGAAGCTGACCAAACTGAATACGCAGTCGGCAGGTGGTTCGGGGCCTTGCCATATATCGGTTGACAAAACCGGAAAATGGGCTTTGGTTGGTAATTATGGTGGCGGCAGCCTGAGCATATTGCCAATTGAAAAAGATGGGTCATTGGGTGCACCTACCCAAACCATTAAGCATGAGGGCAAGGGTGTAAATGCCAGCCGGCAGGAGAAACCACATGTACATTCGGTAAACATTGCCCCCAACAATACTGATATTTTTGTGGCAGATTTGGGCATTGATAAAATTGTGAGTTATCAGTTAGATGCCCAAACCGGACGCCTGAGTGCGGGCAATCCTCCGGCTACCAAAACGGCCGATGGCGCCGGGCCGCGGCATTTCAAGATTCATCCCAATGGTAATTGGGCGTATGTCATTCAGGAGCTGAATTCTACTGTAACGGCCTATCACTACGGCAAAGGCGCTTTGGAGGAAATGCAGACCATATCTACCCTACCACCTGATTTTAAAGGCCGGAATGCCTGCGCTGATATTCATATTTCTGCCGATGGCAAGTTTCTGTATGGATCCAATCGTTTTTATGACCATCTGGTTATTTACAGTATAGACCAGAAAACAGGAAAACTTACCTACATTGCCAATCAGTCGGTTCAGGGCAAGACTCCCCGAAATTTCATGATAGACCCAACCGGTAAATGGGTTTTGGTGGCTAATCAGGATAGCGATAATATTGTACTTTTTAAAAGAGATGCTAAGACTGGAACGCTGACAGCCACAGGTAAAGAAGTGAAAGTGTCCATGCCGGTTTGTTTGAAGATGATAAAGGCAGCAAAGTAAAATAAAAGGGGGCCGCTAACCGGCCCCCTTCATTTAAAGAAATATCCTCACATTGCCACCTACCTGCCAGTTTCGGGTTGGGGCAGGGTTGAAGAAACGATTGCCAACCGGGTTCAGGTCGTTGCCCAGGCTGTAGAGCTTGTCCAGCAGGTTGTCGCCTGCTACAAAGATGTTGATAGCCAGCGGCTTAAATGTTTTTTGATACCCCACCCGGGCATTGAGTAACCAGTAGCTGTTGGCATAAACTGTATTGGCATCATTCACCGGCAGGCGGTCGGTAAAGTTAATGGTTGAGTTCAGATAAAAACCCGGCTGACTAACGATGTCAAGACCAGATACCCATACATGCCGCGGTACACCCGTCAGGCTTTTACCAGATAAATCAGTTTGTACCTGCTTATAGTTTTTAAACTGATAGTCTGCCAGTGTAAAGCTGCTAAAAAGCCTTACTTCCCGCACTGTTGTTGCTTCGGGTTTTTTTACAAGCCAGCCGTTCAGCAATACTTCCAGCCCGTTTTGCAGGGTGCCTCCGGCATTTACAAAGTATTCGGTTCCTGCTTCGTTCACACGTCTTACAATAGTATTCTGCAGGCGGAAAGAGTACGCCGTTACATCAAACGACAATCGTTGATTAAACAGGTTTCCTCTGGTACCAATTTCATAATTAGTACCTCTTTCAGAGGCCAGCGTAGGCACAAAGGTGCTGTTTCGGTATCCGGCAGTAAATTCACTTACTAACGGCGGAGAAAACCCGCTGCTGACACTGGCAAAAACAGCTATCTTATCTTTTATTTTTTTCAATAAAGCTATTCTGGGTAAAAAGGCAGCCGGCAGAAAATTATCAATTGGTTTGATGTTCGGCGCGTCTGAAACCCGGGTGAAGTTATACTTTACACTGTTATAACTGGCACCGATTGTCAATATAATGTTTTGTGGTAGTTCTGTTTCCAGTTGTGTAAAGAGAAAATAACTCATGGCGCCCACGTTATCGTTGGTTTGCAGGGTATCAATATTGCCGCCTCTGTTACCAAAGTTACGAATCACCCAGTATGACTGCTGAAACTCTCCTCCGGCTGACAGGCGATTAGAAAATGTACCTGTTCGAAACGCGTAGGTTGTGCGGGTTCGTCCGCCAAAAGTCTGCTCATTCCTGATTTCATAATTGGTAATAAATGGGTTCCGTAGTTCGGTGATAGTTCCGTATAAAGCTGTCACATTTGTCCAGTGTTCATTAAAGCGGTATTCCTGCGATACCCCCAGATTAAATACTTTCTGGTAAATACCTGCCTTTTGTTGAATTGGCCCCGGTATTGTTGGTGTAGGCTGGCGCGCCAGCCTGGGGTTCTGGTCCATCTGTGCCTGCGTAAGCCCGCCCGGCGTTTGATAATGCATATCAGAATACAGGGCCGATACATTAAACGTTCTGTGTGCAGACGCAAAGAAATTTGAACGCCAGCTGAGCACATCACGTACTGTGGCACTGTTCTGGCGGTAACCGTCTGCCTGTGCATGGGCATAACTCAATACTGAGTTAATTTTCTCTGTAGCCAGATTCCATGAAATGGCCCGGTTCTGTAATCCGAAACTTCCCCAGCCAAAGGTAGTATTTATGTAGCTGGTAGGTTTTTCTTTTGAGCTCTGTTGCGCCAGTGCCTTATTACCACCCAATAGTATCACACCTCCTGTTCCGGCACCGTAAATGCTTCCAGCAGGGCCTTTAATTACCTCAATATTGCCAACGGTATTCATATCTATGGCATTCAGAAAAGTATTACCGTTACCATCAGTAAGCGGAATATCATTCCAGTAAATCTTTACATTTCTAACACCAAAAGGAGAGCGGAGAGAACTACCCCGGATGGAAAGGCGATAACTGCCCGGAGAGCGCTCTTCCATGCGTACACCCGGCAAGGTATTAAAAACAGGCACCAGGGTTGTGTTCTGGAATCTCTCAATATCTTTAATTGTCAGCACGCCTACCGAAGCGGCTGTCTCGGTGAGCTTTCTTTCGGTTTCAAAGCCTCTTACTACCACTTCGTTCAACTGTTGCGTGGCAATAGTGGTGTCTGTTTCCTGTGCCTGCGCAAACAATGAAAAACCAGTAAAAAATGTAACAAGAATAGTAAAGTGTTTCAATTGCATAAAGATTTTAGATAGCTGCTGATTTTTTTGTGAAGTTGAATTTTGGCTCAATTTGGCCTGACAGAGTAGGCTCCTGTCTGATTTAACACAACCAGAGGCAAGCCTATATTACCGGCCTGTTTCTTCAGATTTTCGACCAGATAGGGCTTATAAGAGCCATCAACAATTATCAAGTCCGGCTTTAAACTTTCAAAAGCCCTCAGGTCTCTGATGGCATTGTTTGAGAGCAGCACATAATTGGTTCGGCCTATGAGTTTGCCCTTGAAAGGCTTTTGTAACCAAAGTATTTTTCTACCGTCAAACTCAAAAACTGTCATACCCTGATGGTTGGTATAAGACGCCACGTCCAAAAGATTCTGGTTTGATACGCCCATTCTGTCGTAATAATTCTTCAAATTAAAATTATAAATCTTCTTATCGTGTATAACACCCGAGTCACCCATAAAGGTTGCAGACTTCCCTTCTATTAAACTTACCCCTGCATGGTTATTGATAGCATGGAACGTCAGTTCCTTTTGATTACTCTGTTTGTAATCTTCATATACATTGGCTAAAGCCAATATACTAAATAGCCCTGTAGCTATGCGTAGATACTTCAATTCTGAATATCGGAAGAAAGCAATGCTTAAGCCCAAAATAGCATACCATGCCAGTAATTCTGGCATAGATATAGAAAAGCCTTTAAGGGTTGACAGGGGCAGTTTCTGAAAAGCAAAAACAGACTCATTCAATAAAAGGCATGAGTATTTTAAGATAAAAGCCAAAACATGAGAAAGTATGGGAACGCTGGCAAAAAACAATAAGAATAGCCCCGCCGGAAGAATACTGAAAGAAAAAAAGGCAACGACGGGGTTGGCTATAAGAAAATAAGCCGGAAACTGGTGAAAATAGTAAATGCTAAGTGGGGTGGTAAACAATTGAGCAGCAAAGCAAATGACGGTTCCTTCCCATATTATCCGAATGAGGGGGTTCGTTGGGTTAACCAATTCATTCAGATATGAATAAAGATATACAATGCCGAAAATAGCCAGATAAGACAACTGAAAGCCGATGTCGGCCAACCAGTAGGGGTTCCAGGCCAGTAAAACCAATGCAGAAACCGCCAGTATATTATAAATATTGTGCGACCGGTTTAAAGAGGTACCTACAAGCAGAAAAGAAAAAGTAACGGTTGCCCTTAGTACTGTTGATGACAAGCCTGTAAAAAGAGCGTAGGTCCACAAGATACTTAGTGTAATGAGCAGGAAAATCCAGGGCCCGTGTTTGCCTTTTTTCTTTAGCCAGCCCAAAGCTATTCCAATAATCCAGAACAAAATCCCCACATGCATTCCTGAAACAGACAACACATGAATGGCGCCAGATGCAGAATAGGCGCTCAGTAAATCGTCATCAATATCGTCTCTTATACCCACAATCATTGCGTTGGCAATGGCATATTCATGGGGTGTTTGTACCCATGCCTTAAAAACGCTATCGGCATATAAATTGGCCTGAAACGCAGTTTTAAGTAAAGCAGAAGGCGGCTTGTTGCCTAGCAGAAGATAGTCTTTGTTTTTTAAGAATTGCGAGGCATAGATTCCTTTATTGGCCAGATATTGTTTATAATTAAACTCCTCAGGGTTTTTCGGCAACTCCACCTCTTTCGGTGTGCCTTTAATCAGCAATACATCTCCATAGGCGGGTTTAAAAGAATCATCCTTACTAAAGTATAAAATTACTTTTCCGGTGGTGTTTTTCCACTTGCTACCCGCTTGCGCTGCCTCAATTTTTGCCTCTGCTTTAAAGGTTCTGGGTTTTGTTTCAGCATTGGAAATAATAACCGCCTGATAATATTGAATGCCTCCAAGATTTTTAAAATGCGCTGGATTATTAATAGCGGTTGACCGGTAAGTTATTATCCAGCCAGAGAAAAAGAATAATAAACATGCCAGAGTGCCTCTTATAATAGCCTGTTTGCCATAAACAGAGGCCAAAAGGCCTAGCACCAGGCTAATGAATGTTAAATAAAAAGTTGTGTGGAAATAGTGGGTTTGTAAATACGCAAGTATTCCTGCAATAAAAAACAGTAAGTACCTAATGACAGGAAATGCGTTAAATTTCATTTTTTAGCCAATAATTGATCTAATAACCAGTTCATTACCGCTTCATTTTCTTCCGGGAAAGTCCAGTGGCCTGTTTCCTGATAGAGCTTCAATGTTTTTGGCGAATTAATCACATTATAAACTGCCCACATAGAAGTTGGCGGACAGGTTTCGTCATTAAAGCCCATCGAGTAGAAGCAAGGTACTTTCAGTTGTTTGGCAAAGTTTACCACATCATAATAGGCTGCTGTTTTTATCTTGGCATCGGTATGGTTATGCGCATTGCTTTTATCAAAAATATGTGGCCAGCCACCGGCACGCCCTTTCAGGTAACCTGCCATATCAGACAAAGCAGGGTAAATAGGTGCCGACCATTTCACGCGGGGGTCCAGGGCTGCCGTAACAATAGACAAGGCCCCACCCTGGCTTCCGCCTGTCACTGCCAGATTTGTTCCGTCATATTGCGGCAGGCTCACCAGAAAATCGTTGGCACGCACACAGCCCAGATACACACGTTTAAAATAATACAAGTCTCGGTTATCAAGGTTGTAAGTCCAGTAGGCATTCAAAGGCCCTGCTCCTAAGTTGGCATATACAGAAGGATCCATAGTAACCGGAATACCGTGTATACCAATTTCAAGGGTAATAATGCCTTTCTCGGCAGTTTTTACATCTCCGCCATAAGGTCTTACGCCTGCGCCCGGTACTCTCAATAAGGCCGGATACTTCCCTTCTTTTTTGGGTACGCACAAGATGCCATACAGGCGTACTGTACCGTATTCACGGTAGTTCTGCAGGTTTACATGGTAAACATTAACGGTCTCGGTGCAACGTTCGGGGAGCAGCGTCATCTGCGCATCCATAGGCACTTTGGCCAGGTCTGCTTTGGCTTTATTCCAGAACTGCACGAAGTCGGTTGGTAATTCTACAGCCGGTTGAATCTTCTCTGGTTCAAAGGCAGCAGTAGCCAGGTTGCGGTATTCTTTACCGTCTACCTTGGCAATAACAGTACATCTTAAAAACCCGGCTGTGGTCATGGTACCGCCATCCAGTTTGATAACCCCGTCTTTCAGAATAATGCTGTCTTTTTTGTTTTCAAACTTCTCGGGGCCTATCTGATACACAATCTTTACATTTTTAAGCGGGTTACCATACTTTAGCACCATAACAGAGAACTTAACCGGTTCGCCCGGTTTGTAAGTCCAGTCTTCATGTTCGGGGGCTACAATTACTTTAATGAGCCGTTCGGCAGGCTGTGCAAAAGCCAGACCCGTGATAAGGAACAGGCCAAGCATAACAAAAATTTTCTTCATGTTGAATAGAGGTTGATAATACAGGTTATTTATAGTTTTTTAATAAGATGGGCCTTACTACCGATGTCCATTGCGCATAACCTTTCGGTGTCATGTGCAGGCTGTCTTTAATAAAATATTCACCATTAACTTTTCCGTTCGGGGCATACATTACGGGTCTGATATCAACAAAACTAAAGTTTTTGTGTTTATCTATGTAGGCTCTGATGAGCGCGTCGGCCGTAGTGGTAAGATTCCATTTGTCTTTTCTTGATATAGAGGGCTTCATCGAAATGTAATACACTTTAGTTTTTGGCAGCTTGTTCTGTATCAGGGTTGCCAGTTCGGCAAAGGCATCAAATACCTGCTCGGGCGTTTTCTCCTTACCCGAAAACAAATCGTTTTCGCAATACAGCACTATTATTTTGGGCTTATATGGTACCAGCATCCGGTTGGCATAATAAGTCATTTCAGGGAAGGTAGAACCACCGAAACCGTGGTTAATAACGGGCAGTGGTGCAAAGTCTTCTTTCAGGGTTTTCCAGAGGCGTATGCTAGAGCTGCCGTAGAATACAATTTGCCCCTGCAGCTTGTGCAGCCCTATGGCAGCATCGGCTTTTTCAAAAGCCTGTATCTCTTTTTCGGAGCGATTTACCTCATAATTGAGGGTAAACTTTTCGCCCACTGCCTGGTAGGTAAGCGTTTTATGGCAGGCAATAGAAAGGGCAACCAGCGCAATAGTTAATAGTAAGGGTTTTATCTTCATAGTTTCATAGATTATTTTACGAAAGTATCGAAAAATGAAAAACCTATTGATAAAAATCTGAAAAATTAGGCGAAATGACCGATAGCATAGACGTCTGAATCTTTGCCAACAGTTTTTGTTATTTATAGTAGTTTGTCGGTCATTCGTTTATCTTTGTGACGTTCAAAAATGATAGGAAAACAGTATATGGAAGAAATAGTAATCCCTCAGCGGAAAGCCCGCAAATTTATTGGAGAAGCGTTTTCGTTAACCTCATGGGCAGAAGTGCAGCCCCTGTATGAAAATCTGGTTAACCGTAATATTGAAAGTGTTCAGGACTTACGCCAGTGGTTTATTGACCGCAGCGAGCTGGAGTCATACCTGTCTGAAAACATGGCCTGGCGGTATATAAAAATGACCTGTGATACTGCCAGCGAAGACAACCAGAAAAACTACCAGTTTTTTGTGGAAGAAATCCAGCCGCAGCTATCGTCTTATAACGACCAGCTGAATAAAAAAGCACTGGAAAGCCCATACCTGAACGCATTGGAAGACAAAGGCTTTGATATTACCATTCGGGGAATGAAAAAGGCAGTAGAGATTTTTCGTGAAGATAATATACCGCTTGAAACCCTTGTTCAAACCAAACAGGCCGAGTATCAGTCTATTGTTGGCGCCATGACGGTAACCATTAACGGACAGTTAATGACACTGCCCAAAGCCGGAGACTTGTTACAGTCGCCCGACAGAGCGGTTCGGGAAGATGCCTGGACTAAAATATCGGAGAGACGTTACCAGGACCATGAGCAACTGGACAGCCTTTTTAACGAGCTGAGAGACCTGCGCCATCAGATTGCCACCAATGCAGGCTTTGCCAATTTTCGCGACTATATGTTTGCCGCTATGGGGCGTTTTGATTATACCCCGAAAGACTGTTTTAATTTTCATGAGGCGGTGGCCGAAACTGTAGTGCCTTTGGTTAATAAAATGGCCAAAGAAAGAAAAGAAAAGCTAAAGGTAGATGAACTACGCCCCTGGGACCTGAAAGTAGATACCGATGGCAAACCGGCCTTAAAGCCTTTCACAGACGGAGAAAATCTGCTTGATAAGACCATTCAATGTTTTAATGAGATAGATGCCCGGCTGGCCAATTATATCCGTATTATGCGCACCATGGGGCATTTTGATGTGGAGTCTCGTGTAGGTAAAGCGCCGGGGGGGTATAATTATCCGCTTGAAGAAATAGGTGTGCCTTTTATTTTTATGAATGCTACCTCAAGCCTGCGAGACGTAGTAACTATGGTGCATGAGGGTGGCCACGCCATTCACTCTTTTGAAATCAGAGACTTACCACTCAACACTTTCCGCAGCACACCGTCAGAAGTGGCCGAACTGGCCTCAATGTCTATGGAGTTAATCTCAATGGAGCACTGGGGTGCCTTTTTTGAGAATGAGGATGACCTGAAACGCGCCAAGGTAGAGCATCTGGAAGATATTCTGGAAGTACTGCCCTGGATAGCCACCATCGATAAATTTCAGCACTGGATTTACGAGAATCCAACCCATAGTATCCAAGAACGTCAAGAGGCATGGTTGAAGATATATGAGTTGTTTTCAGATTCGGTTACGAACTGGAAAGGCTTTGAGCGTTTCAAGAAATATGTGTGGCAAAGACAGCTTCATGTATTTGAGGTGCCGTTCTACTATATTGAATACGGAATGGCTCAACTGGGGGCAATCAGCGTATGGCGCAATTATAAGCACGATAACGCAAAAGGATTAGAGGGCTACCTGAACGCACTTCGTTTAGGATACACCGCACCAATAGGCAAAATTTATGAGGCAGCCAACGTAAGATTTGACTTCTCGAAAGCATACATTGCCGAACTGATGGCATTTGTAGAGGCCGAACTTGAACAATTGAGATAACTATTATATAAAAAGAAAGCCGACTGCAAAGTCGGCTTCTTCATTATAGAGTATACAAGGATTATCAGATAACCTGTTTTTCAAGATTAAACAGGTCGTTCAATACATCAATCAGTGTTTCGGCTTCTCCGCGTTTACAGGCAGCTTTCAGTTGCAATACAGGTAGTTTAATTACTTTCTGCATCATGCTGGCTGTAATTTTATCCATTTTCTCTGCTTCCTCTGCCGACAATTCTTTAACAAAACGCGCCATCTCTTCTTTTCTGATTTGTTCCAGAGCGCCTTTCAGTTTCTGAATAGTTGGCGAAACAATCATTTCCTGCGACCAGTTGTTGAACTCGCCCAGGGCATCTTCAATAATACCTTTTACCTGCGGTATGGCATCTAAACGGCGTTGTAATGCTTCGTTCGCACGGCGTTGAATCTCGTCCAGGTCATACAATACAATGCCTGTCAGGTCTTCTACTTCAGGGGCAATACTGCGCGGCACCGATAAGTCAATCAGATATTTAACGGCAAGCGTTTTATATTTAAGTGTAGCAGGGGTAATCAAAGGCTCTTCTACACGCACCGACGAAATCACAATGTCGGCCTCCATTATTTGTTCCTGAACTGTGCTAAAGTCAGAAACTTTAAAGCCCAGCTCCTGCGCCAGCGCCTCAGCTTTAGCTGCAGTGCGGTTGGTTATAGTAATGTTCTGGTAATTTTTATCAGCAAGGGTTCTGCAAACATCTTCGCCTATCTCACCTAAGCCTACAACCAGAATTTTCGGATTCGATAATAAAGGCAGGAAGCTCTCCAGTACCTCAACCGTTGCATAAGAGGTAGATGCGGCACCGTCTCTGAAGGCGGTTTCCTGTACCACTCTTTTGTTGGTAAAGAAAATAGTATGCAACAGGCGGTGTAAAAACGGCCCGGCCATATTTGCATCAGCCGACCATTGGTAGGCATGTTTCACCTGATTCGGTATCTGCAGGTCGCCCACCACCTGAGATTGTAATCCTAACGCCACTTCAAACAAATAATTAACTGCCTCATGATGGTTATTGACAAAATTAAAATAAGGCAGAATTTCATTCGAATTCAGTACTTTTAAGCTTGCCAGCAGGCGTATAATATCTTCGCTAATATTGTTTTCGGCGTAGTAATATATCTCGGTACGGTTGCAGGTAGAAAGCACAAGTGTTTCGGAAACATCAAATGTTTCACGAATTTTAAGCATCAGATTCTTACATTCCTCTTCATTAAGTGCAATTTGCTCTCTTATGTTAAGAGAGGCATTTTTATGAGAAATGGTTATCGCTTTAAAGTGTCCGTACATGTCATTCTATAAATACACTGCAAATTTACAGTCATTAAACAATTTGATTGTTATGGAATGTTATGATTTTTGTCAGCTTTCGTAATTTAGAAAGATTCTAAACTCCTGGTGGCGCGTGTAAAGTTTTCAACTAAGAAAAATACAATAGCAGAAAGCGTAAAAAACTGTCAGTAATTAATAACATAAAACCCGGGTAAACAATTCATAATTATCATCAGTTTGGTTTTCATTTAATGCGCGCGCTTTTAATCAGGCTTTTTCAGCTAAAATTATATATACGCGAAATCAAACGAAAAAGCTTCTTCAAAAGTTATGTGGATATGTTAAAATATAGCAAAAGCCGCCAATGAGCATACTTGACTAATTAATCCAAATTTTTATCTTTGTCTTAACATCCGAAGAAAATATGAAAAAAGTACTCCTGCTAGCACTTGTTGCGTTAGCGTCATGTCAGAAAACAGCTGAAGTTAAAACCGGTACATGGCGTGCTGTTATACTCACTGCAGGCGGTGACCTGCCTTTTGGGTTGGATATCCGAAAAGAAGGCGAAGCCTACAATGTTTTGGTAATTAATGGCGATGAAAAACTGAAAATGGACCAATCGTTTCTGAAAGACGATTCGTTGCATATACCCATGGAGATTTTTGACTCTGAGATAGTAGCAAAAGTGGAAGGTGATAAAATGACCGGATACTGGAAAAAAATGCGTTCGGATTTTACATTTGTGTCTGGCAAATTCTCGGCTGAATATGGTAAAAACTATCGCTTTTCCGAGACCAGCGATGCACCCCAAGCCGTATTGGCAGACAAATACAGTGTTTTATTTCTATCTGCCGATAAAAAAGACTCAACCCAATCGGTTGGTGTGTTTCAAACCAAAGGGTCACAGGTACAGGGTAGTTTTCTGACTACCACCGGAGATTATCGATATCTGGCCGGCGATATTGTGGGCGACAGCCTGAAGTTGTCTTGCTTTGATGGTACGCACGCGTTTTTGTTTAAGGCAAAAATTGATGGCGATAACCTGACGGGAGGTTTCTGGTCTGGTGTTAGTGGCTATGAGTCATGGACAGCCACCAAAGACAGTAGCGCAACATTACCAGACGTAACAAAATTAACGTATCTGAAAGAAGGCTATAAGACAGTAGATTTCAAATTTCAGAATACTGACAACAAGCCGATATCGCTGAGCGATGAAGCCTATAAAGGCAAGGTATTGGTAATACAGATTATGGGTTCGTGGTGCCCCAACTGTATGGACGAAAGCCGCTTTCTGGCACCGTGGTACAAGAAGAATAAAGACAGGGGCGTTGAGATAATAGGGCTGGCGTATGAAAAAAGCACCGATACAACGTTTGCCTTTCCGAAAATCAAGCGCATGAAAGAGCGTTTCGGTATTGATTACCAGGTGTTGCTGGCAGGAACCAACAATAAAGATGAAGCATCAAAAACACTACCTATGCTGAACAGGGTTATTGGTTTCCCGACCACTATTGTTATTGATAAAAAAGGGCAGGTACGTAAAATTCACACCGGGTTTTCGGGCCCCGGTACAGGTAAGTACTACGATGCGTTTGTGAGTGATTTTAACCGTCTGATAGATAAGCTTCTGGCAGAGAAATCCTGAACAGCGGCCTAAACAATTTGATTAATATAGCGTTTAGTGTAAAAACTAAACACGAAAGCATGAGCATAGATACAACAGAAATTATTTTGGTAAACGATGCTGATGAAGCAACCGGAAGCGGGCAGAAATTGTGGGTGCATCAGCAGGGTTTGCTACACAGGGCTTTTTCAGTTCTGGTATTCAATGATAACAACGAATTACTTATTCATCAACGCGCATTAGACAAGTACCATTCTGGTGGTTTATGGACAAACACCTGTTGCGGGCACCCTAATGTAGATGAGGAAATAAAATCTGCCGCCGAACGAAGATTAGGAGAAGAGATGGGTTTCACTACCTCTCTCGACTTTCTATACAAGTTTCATTACATAGCTCATTTTGACAACGGCTTGACAGAAAACGAAATAGACCACGTTTTTATGGGTATATATAATGAAACATTTGAAGTAAACCCCACCGAGGTGATTGCTTACAAGTGGGTTTCGGTAGCAGAAATTACTGAAGAGGCACAAAGAAACCCACATTATTACACAGTTTGGTTCAGGAAGATTCTGAAAAGCGAGGCCTTCAATGAGTTTGTGTCAAACAATTATATTTTATCATAAAACATTATTGTAATGGAAAAAAGGGTAATAGGCCTTGGTGGTGTATTCTTTAAATCGGAAGACAGCACAGCTTTAAGGGGTTGGTACAAAGAGCATCTGGGTATTGACTCCGAGGCTTGGGGAGGTATTTTTGAATGGCGTAGAAAGGATAATCCGGACGACCTGACCTCAACTGCCTGGAACCCTTTTAAGAAGGATACCACCTATTTTGAGCCAAGCAAAAAAGACTTTATGATTAACTACCAGGTAGAAAATCTGGATGAACTGCTGGTGGCGCTGAAAGATGAAGGTGTAACCATTCTTGGCGGGCCTGATGATACCGAATACGGTAAGTTTGGCTGGATACTAGACCCCGAAGGTAACAAAATAGAACTTTGGGAGCCACCAAAAAATGTTTAGCGCTATCAATAATTATTGTATTTTTGTGCCTCTCATATTATTAATCAAAGCATGAAAAAAGGTCTGTTTGTTGTTAGTTTTTTGCTTGTTTCTTCACTGACTTTTGCTCAAAAAAAATCAAAGAAAGACTATCTTGTTACCCTGAAAACCACCTACGGAACCATGCACATGGTTTTGTTTGATGATACGCCGCTGCATAAAGAAAATTTTATCAGACTGGCTAAGAAAAAGTTTTACGACAGCCTTTTGTTTCATCGTGTTATAGATGGTTTCATGATTCAGGGTGGTGACCCTAATTCGCGAAAAGCTAAACCCGGCGACATGTTGGGCAATGGTGGTGGAGACATGGAACGTATACCATTTGAGTTTAAGCCTAACCATGTGCACAGAAAAGGGGCTTTGGCTGCTGCCCGTGATAATAACCCAGAGAAGAAATCAAGTGCCTGCCAGTTTTATATTGTACAAGGCAAAAAGCTGACAGACGATGAGCTGACCACAGTGGCCGGGCGCAACAAAATGAATTACACCAACCAGCAAAGAGTCGATTACCTGGGCATGGGTGGTACCCCCCGCCTTGATAATAATTATACCGTTTTTGGTGAGGTAATTGACAACCTGAATGTGATAGACACCATTGCCGCCCAACCACGTGATAAAGCCGACCGACCGCTAAAAGACGTGAAAATGAGCATGACAGTGAAGAAGATGAAGAAGAAAAAAATCATGAAGCGGTATGGGTATAAGTATGAGTAGGACGGATTGGTAATCCGTCAAAACGTACAACGGATTGATAATCCGTTGATTTCCACGAACAAAAAATAGCCATCAATAAAGCGTAGAAGAAATACACAAGATATGAAGAAAATTTTACTGACAGGTTCAAATGGTTTGTTGGGGCAAAAGCTGGTTGAGCTTCTGGTTAACACAACTAATCATGACGTATATGCAACAGCAAGAGGTGAAAACCGGCTGCCGTTTACTAAAGGCTATACCTACACACCCATGGATATTACTGATAAAACCCAGGTGCAAGAGGTTATAGACCGCATTAAACCTGAAGTAATTATTAATACGGCGGCCATGACCAATGTAGACATGTGCGAGACAGCCAAAGACGATTGCTGGAAACAGAACGTAAACGCAGTAGAGTATCTGGTTGAAGCAGCCGAAAGAAACCGTTGTTTTTTGTTGCATGTATCAACCGACTTCATTTTTGATGGTAAAAACGGCCCTTACAAAGAAGACGCCGAGGCTAACCCTATCAGCTTCTATGGCTGGAGCAAATATGCAGCAGAGAAAATAGTAATAAACAGCAATATTCGCTGGGCAATTGCCCGCACTGTGCTGGTATATGGCATTGCTCATGATATGAGCCGTACCAATATTATTCTGTGGGTGAAGAAATCGCTTGAAGACGGGAAAAACATAAAAGTAGTAACCGACCAGTGGAGAACCCCTACACTGGCTGAAGATTTAGCCAAAGGATGTTTGCTGATTTCAGAAAAAGAAGCAGAAGGCATTTATAATATTTCAGGAAAAGACTTCCTGACTCCATACGAAATGGCCATCATGACGGCCGATTACTTTAACCTTGATAAATCATTAATTTCCAAGGCAGACTCCACCACCTTTACGCAACCTGCCAAACGCCCGCCAAGAACAGGTTTTGATTTAACGAAATCGAACGAAGTGCTGGGATACAACCCTGTTAGCTTTACCGAGGGCATAGAGATATTGGCCAAACAGATAGGAGCCTGATTTACAGATAGAATTTTTTCCAGCGTATATACTCTTCTACAATATCGCTTACCATATAGCGTATGGGCTTGCCAGCCTTAATGCTGTTGCGTATAAATGTGGCTGATATATCAAGCAAAGGCGCTTCTATAAACTTAACCTTCGGGTGGTTCCTGAACTTATGCTCAGGCGTATTGGGCCTGGGGTACACATACAGTGCATAATACTCCAGTATCTTATCGTAGTTTTTCCAGTTTTCAAACTGTACCAGATTGTCTTCGCCCATAATCAGCTTGAATTCATGGTTTGGATGCCGTTCCGTCAATTTGGCTAGTGTATCTATGGTGTAGCTGGGTTTAGGCATTGAAAACTCAATGTCTGTTGCTTTTAGCTTATAATTATCCGAAATCGCCTTTTCTACCATGGTCAGCCTGTCAAATTCATGCAACAGGCCTTTGTTTTTCTTGAAGGGGTTCTGAGGCGACACCACAAACCAAACTTGTTCAAGGTCGGTAGTATAGGCCATTGTATTGGCAATAATCAGATGTCCTATATGAATAGGATTAAACGAACCAAAAAACAAACCGATCTTCATGTTGCTTCTTTTAGTGTGAAAATCAAGCACAAATATATAAAAAAGGCGGCCACTCTATAAAAGAATGACCGCCCTCCTGGCTGGTAAGAGCCATAATTATATTTTAACCCACGCTTGTTTGCGGTGGCTTTCAATAATTCTCTCACAAATAAGCAATTCACGCAAGCCATCAGCAAATGTAGGGAACGTCGGGTTCTCCGGTTGTTTGCCTTCTGCTACGGCAGCATAAACTTCTTTAAACAATTGTTTTGATGTATCCGGGAAACCCTCGTTGTGCCCACCCGGGAAACTGATTAGGCTTGTGGCTTCACGATAAAACAACGATGGGTCTTTCATTAAAACCTGGTTGGCGCCATCACGTTTGCCAATCCACATTTCGTTTGGTTTTTCAGAGCACCATTCAAAATTAGCTTTTGAACCCGAAATCTCAAGGTTCAAACGGTTTTTACGACCCGCCGAAACCTGGCTAACGGTTACGCTTCCTTTATTGCCGTTATCAAATCTCAGCAATACGTTGGCGTGGTCTTCGGTATTGATAGGTACTTCCTGGTAATCAGAAGCCTGCAACATTTTGCCAGAGTAAGTTTCAATAGCTTTTAATGGTTTCAGACGTGTTTTGTGTACAGTTGAGAAATCAGCCATTACCTCGGTGATTTTCAGGCCTGTAATGTATTCTGTTACATCAAGTAAGTGTGAACCGATGTCGGCAATAGCTCTTGAATCGCCAGATTTGTCCGGCTCCAAACGCCAGTTGTAGTCTGTCTGGTAGAAAAGCCAGTCTTGCAGATACGAACCCAGAATAGAGTAGATTTCACCCAGGTCGCCTTTTTCGCGCATGGTTTTCATCTGACGAACCAACGGATAATATCTCAGGTTGAAATGAACGGCATTAACAAGACCTGATTCGGCTGCTATTTTTACCAGCTCTTCGGCTTCTTCAATTTTGGTAGCCAGAGGTTTTTCGCAAACTACGTGTTTGCCAGCCAGTAAAGCTGCTTTTGACTGAGAATAATGCAGGAAATTAGGCGTACAGATGTGAATACACTCAATGTCTTCCTGTTTCAGCAAGTCTTCAAAGATATAGGCTCTTTCAATTCCAAGGCTGGCAGCTTTTTCAGTAGCCAGGTCAATGTTAGCTTCGCAAAGTGCGGCCACTTCTACATTGGGTAAACGGCGTAGGGCTTCAATGTGAGCGGGCCCGATAAAACCCGTTCCGACAACGGCAACTTTAATTTTTTTCATAGTGAAATAAAACCTCTGTCCCCTGATGAGGAATTAATTTTGGTTAAAGAATAAGGCCCCCTTCAGGGGTGGGGGCAACCGCTGTGCGGTATCTTAATTAAAACTACTAATGGCGTATTTTTCTGTATTACAGTATATCAGACTATATATGTAAAATCCTTCTTTTGATGTGCCGTATTTACGTAAAATCTGCAAAACCGGCGACTTCACCCTGGTTTTAAGCAGGCTGGCAATATCTTTGGTGGCAACAATTGCCCGTACTTCCTGCTGCATACTGGTAACATCAATATGATACCGCATAAATAACGTGCGGAACAACGAACCATCAATCAGTGGTTGGTCTGTCATACCTTCCAGGTTAACATTCGGAAAATACGTTTGCTCAAGCATTATGGGCACTTCGTCCATAAAACGCAAGCGCTTCAAAAATACAAATTCTGTATGAATTTCCTGTTGAAGTAAGTGTTTAAAAATAGGCTCGGTAATGGTATGTATTACTGGCCCATCTAATATGCTGGTGGTGCCGTGGCGGTCGCTGGCAGTTACTACGTCTGTCCAGCCTTTCAAAGAAAGCAACCCCAGCGATTTCCGGTTGGCGGTTACAATGCTGCCCTTGCCGTGCTGGCGTGTAATGTATCCTTCTTTCACTAGTTCGTTTAGTGCCTGCCGGACGGTCATGCGGGTGGCATTAAACTCAACGCACAGTTCGTTTTCAGATGGGAGCAAACTACCCTCTGAGTGTTGCCCTGAAGTAATAGCCTCTTTTAAATGAGCCTGGATTTGCCGATAAAGCGGTATCTTCATAAATATTACCTCTGTGCTAAAGAGTATTGGCTGTAAAGAACGCAAAAATAATACGCATTTGGCTAATACTTTTATTTTATGCAGTCTCTTATTTATCAAAAAAGGCATTCAGGATTCCCGAATGCCTTTCCAAGACGAAAATACTTTAACCTATGATGAATACTCCGACTGGCGGAGGATTCAAAATCTTTGAACTTCAATAAAGAAGTTACGGAAATTTATATCAATAAATTCTGTTGTCAAACGCTAAATATACCATACAAAAAAAGTTAAAAAACGTTGTATAATCAAATATTTACCCTGTTTTTTTTAATCTATGATAATATATAGTCATGTTTTGTCAAAAAAGTATCAGAATAACCAGGAATCACATCCGGCGCATTACGCGTACCCGTATACAGGCATGGGCCACAATATTCCGTTCGTTGTTGATTGTTAACTTTTAGTGTATTTAATCAAAAAAAAACCGTTTTTTTTCTGAAAACTTCAAAAAAAACTATCTTTGCTACACTTTCCTAAAAACCAATGTCCTATGCTTTACTACTTATTTGCTTACCTTGACAAGACCTTCAATTTCCCGGGTGCGGGGGTGTTTCAGTACATTACTTTTCGTGCCATGGGCTCTATTGTTTTATCGCTTTTAATTGCGGCAATTTTTGGTATACGGCTCATTAACTATCTCCGTAAACTTCAGATTGGTGAAACCATCAGAGACCTGGGTCTTGAAGGCCAAATGCAGAAAAAAGGAACACCTACCATGGGTGGCTTCATTATTCTGGCATCGCTCATGATTCCGGTATTATTATTTGCACGCCTGGATAACGTCTACATTGTATTGCTGATTATTGCTACCATCTGGACATGCGGCATAGGCTTTGCCGACGACTACATAAAGGTTTTTAAGAAAGATAAAGAGGGGCTGAAAGGCCGTTTTAAAATAGTAGGGCAAGTTGGCCTGGGGCTGATTGTTGGTCTTACTTTGTACTTCAACGATAATGTAAAAATCAGAGTCTATGAAAAAGCAAAAATAAGCACGGCAGTAGGAGAAGTGCAAAAGTATGTAGATGTACACTCACTGACAACCACGGTGCCTTTTACCAAAAATAATGAGGTAGATTATCAGATTCTAGGTAGTTTTTTACCAGAAAGCATGGCCTGGATTCCGTATGTATTAATAGTGATTTTTATCATTACGGCGGTATCAAACGGGGCTAACATTACTGATGGTATTGACGGCCTGGCTGCTGGTACATCGGCCATAATAGGTTTAACATTAGCCATTTTTGCTTATTTATCAGGCAATAAGGTGTTTTCACAATATCTTAACATCATGATGATCCCGAACTCTGGCGAGGTAGTGATTTTCTGCTCTGCCTTTGTGGGGGCCTGTATAGGCTTTATGTGGTATAATGCGTATCCGGCACAGGTGTTTATGGGTGATACCGGTAGCCTTATGCTGGGCAGTGTTATTGCGGTGCTGGCGTTGGCTTTGCGTAAAGAACTATTGATACCGGTTATGTGCGGTATTTTTCTGGTAGAGAATATTTCGGTGATTTTGCAGGTAAGTTATTTCAAATATCAGAAAAGAAGGCGAGGGCTTGAATTTGCTCAGAAAAACCGGCTTTTCCTGATGTCGCCATTACACCATCATTTTCAGAAAAAAGGTTACCATGAGTCAAAGATTGTAACCCGTTTTCTGATAGTAGGCATTGTGCTGGCGGTGGCGTGTCTGGTAACGCTCAAACTCCGCTAGGCATTATTTCAGAATCTCATCTAGTTTGGTCTGATATTCCTTGAAATTATTTAAACCCCGATGGCGTCCTCCCGGTAAGGTAGTGAGTATGTCATCGGGGTTTTTCTTTAATATCTCAGCCAGTTTCAGGCTATGGCTGTACGGAATTACCTGGTCGTCGGTACCATGAAATAGATACAACGGGGCTTTTACTTTCGTTATCCACTCTTCAGCAGGTAAAATAAATTCACTGACTTTGCTATACGGATAAATTGGCAGGCGGCTCCACGCAATAGCAGGTAGGCTGGTATAGGGTGTTTCCAGAATCAGCATTTTTACATCATTATCCATAGCCAGTCTGGTGGCTACTCCGGTGCCCAGCGAGCGCCCGTAAATAATAATGTCTCTGGGTGGGTATCTCCGCTGAATATCTTTAAGCACGGTCTGTGCATCGCTCAACAGATTTTTTTCATCCAGGCGGCCATTACTTTTTCCAAACCCCCGGTAGTCGTACATAATTACATCATATCCCCTTGAGGTAAAGTCTTCGGCATATTTACCCCAGGCTTTTATATTGCGCGAGTTGCCGTGCAAATACATAACCACACCTTTACGCGGGTTAGCCGCCGTTGTAAACATCAGGGCATTCAGCTTAATTTTAGGCTCAGTAGCAAAATAAAACTCCTGGGCATTTTTAAACTCAAAAGCATAATCTTTGTCCAGTTTTTCTGGGTGTAGTATAATAAAACGCTGAAACAATACGGCTAATCCGAAAACGGCAACGTATACAATCAGGGCAATGGTCAGGATTCTCTTCAACACGTATCTATCTGTTTTTTTTTGCAGAGTTAAGTTTCATCATACAAAACTATTCTATTCAGAATTGTTTGTCAAAGATTAAATCAAATCTGTCTGTAAAAATATCAATCAGGCGGCTGATATTAACCATTTACGATGGAATATTCTGATATACAATAAAGCAGAAGTGCATAAAGTATTTACACAAAATAGCCCAAAAACAATAAGGCCGGGTATGGCGAGACACTTTGGCTATGTAATAAGTTTAAATAACAGGCCTTAACCTACGCCGGCGAACCACTAAAGGCAATGTTTTTCATTTTAAGCAAATGCCCATGTGTAATAATATGCTTAAGGTCGTTTACTTTTCCGTATTGCGTGCCTTCATAGTGGCTTACCAGCTCAAACAGAATATCCATTAGCTGCTCAAGTTTTTCGGCTCCTATTATTTCTGCAAATTTATCGTTCACATGTTCCATGCACCTTTTCCAGTCAAGCAATGCCTGCAGCCCCTTTTCAGAATGTCTTACTATCAGCGCACGGGCGTCTGCCTGGTCTTTTACCACGTTTACATATCCTTCATTTTGTAATTCCTTTATCAGTTTGCTCATGGCCTGTTTGGTTACGCAGGCGCGCTGAGAAAGATTATTGATGTTGGTCCCCTCTAAATCTATGTGTACCAAAGCTACAATGTGGCCTATTCTGAAATTGGTATAGCCGATACTCTGCACATATTCTCCTGCCAGATCGCTCAAATACCTGTAGGTCTTGCTTAAAAGCCGTCCCATTAATCGTTCCTTTTTAGATTTAAAAGCAACTATTTCCTTGAAAATTTCTTCGTTCATTGTTGTTGTTCAGATTCAAAGCACTCATATTGATGCATAATGAAAACACTAAATTTCATGATTTCTTGTGTACTGATACAAAATTATATAGAAAAAATAAATTAGTCAATATGCTTGACTAATTTAGTAAACTTGGTTTACATTTGCATCGTCAATTTAGTTGACTAATTCTAAGAACAAACGCAAAAACAAAACAATCGGATTAAGATGGCTACTCCGCAAAAAAAAAGCATTAAAAATTACATTCCACGTATCATTTTACTTATCGTTGTGCTTGCCGCCGGCATCTATGCTTACCAAAGCTACAAGTATGGGCAGGGGCACGAGTCAACAGATAATGCCCAGATAGAAACTTATTCGGTACCGGTGGTACCACGTGTAGGGGGTTACGTGAATACCGTAAACATGAAAGACTTTGAACAGGTAAAGAAAGGCCAGCTACTGGTAGATATAGACGACCAGGAACAACAACTGGCCCTGGCCGAAATGGAAGCCGTTTATCAGCAATTATTAACAGATGTTGAAAACGCAAAAGCCAACATAAAAAACACAAAAATGACAATCAGCGCGGCTGAAACTAACCTGAAGGCTACCGCTTTGCGAAAAGATAAAGCTAGAAGAGACTCAGAGAGAGATGCTAAGCTACTGGCTGACAATGCCATTACCCGCCGCCAGGCAGAAGACAGCCAGTCGGGTCTGGATGTGCTTAATGCCCAGTATGATGGTCAAAAACAAGACATTGCCGCTACTAAATCGCGCCTGGATATACTAGGCAGTAACCTACACAAAGCAGAAGCAGCGCTGGCTGTACAAAAAGCTAAAATTGACCAGCAAAGACTAAAACTGACTTACTCTAAAATCTATGCTACCGAAAATGGTAAAATAGGCCGGAAAAGCGTTGAGCCTGGGCAATACATACAACCCGGACAAACTTTGGCCACCATTGTGCAGGACTCATTATACTGGGTTGTGGCTAACTTTAAAGAAACGCAAATAAGCAGATTGGCAATAGGCCAGCAGGCGGTTATTAAGCTGGATGCCTTCCCTGATTTGGAGCTGACAGGCAAAATTATTGATTTCTCTGATGCCACCGGAGCCAAATATGCATTGCTGCCACCAGATAACGCCAGTGGAAACTTTGTGAAAGTTACCCAGCGAATACCAGTAAAAATTGCCATTGACCATGTAGAAAAATACCGCGACAAACTACGCGCAGGCATGAGCCTTGAAGTGGAAGTGAAACTGAAGTAAGGCATACACCCACAAAAAAATTACATGGAAAATACAGTAGAAATAGAAAATAAAGCTGTAGGTGCTTCCAGGTTTATTATCGTTCTCACAACAGTGACGGCAGCCATAATGGAGCTGCTAGACACAACGATTGTAAACGTAGCACTGAATCAGATGGCTGGCTCGTTAGGGGCTACCATTGAAGATATTGCCTGGGTTATTACCTCTTATGCCATAGCCAACGTAATTATTATACCCATGACAGGCTTTTTGGGAGAGTATTTCGGGCGAAAGAATTACTACCTCGTATCAATGGTTGTGTTTGGTATATCGTCTTACCTCTGTGGTAATTCGGGTAGTCTTTGGGAACTGGTGTTCTGGAGGTTCATACAGGGTATAGGCGGCGGAGCCTTGCTGTCAACGTCTCAGGCTATTTTGTTTGACGCCTTCCCGGGTAAAGAACGCGGAACAGCCTCAGGGCTTTTTGGTATGGGTATTGTATTAGGCCCTACACTCGGCCCCACTCTGGGTGGATACATCGTAGATAATTATACATGGGGCGACATCTTCTTTATTAATGTACCCATCTGTATTATTGCTACTATTCTGACCATTCTTTATATACCTAAAAAAGCTGGTGAGGGTACTAAAAAAGACCAGATAAAGATTGATTACCCGGGTATATTATTATTGATGATTGGTATTGGAGCCCTGCAGTATGTGCTTGAAAAGGGAGAATCGAAAGACTGGTTTCAATCAAAAGAAATAATGATTGTGAGCCTGGTGGCAGTATTAGGCATTGTGGGTTTCATAGGCCGGGAGCTCAATACAGACCACCCTGTGGTTAATCTCAGGGTTTTCGGAAACCGTAACTTTGCGTTTTCAAGCATTTTTGTAATGGTTTCAGGCTTTGGCTTGTTTACTTCTGTGTTCGTATATCCGGTTCTGGTGCAGCGTATCAATGGTTTTACACCTTATGAAACGGGCCTTTCACTTTTGTTCCCGACTTTAACCATCCTGCCGTTGTTCCCTATTCTTGGTCGGCGGATGTCGGCTGGCGCATCACCAATACCATTTGTCGTTGCCGGTATTCTCATATTTGCCTTCTTTGGTTTTTATAGTGGTACCGCAACTACCGATATGAGCCGCTGGGATTTCTACCCCATGCAGCTGATGCGCGGACTAGGAACCGTACTTTTGCAGCTACCCCTTATCAATGCCTCGGTGGCAGGTTTAAAGCCCAATGAGTTTGGGGCGGGTATCTCTCTAACCAATATGATACGCCAGTTGGGTGGGGCTTTCGGTATTGCCTTGGCCAACAACTATGTGGCTATACAGTATGCACAGCACCGGTCAGATCTGGTATCCAACTACGTACCGAGTAACCCATTATTTATGGAACGGCTCAATGGTCTCAAGATGACATTCCTGTCGAAGTCGGGCGATGCAATACATGCCACCACACAGGCATACAGGCAATTGGAGTTGCTGCTAGACAGGCAGGCGTATTATCTGGCATATCTGGACACCTTCCGAATCATATCATTATTCTTTATATGTGTATTGCCCCTTGTTGTATTGCTGCGCACTAAAAAGAAAAGTGCTGCCGAAGCAGCAGAGGCCGCCAAGGCTGCCGCAGAGTCTCATTAATGACAGGTATCATTCAAAAATATTTAAGTTTTTAACAATGAAATTTCCGAAAATAACCATAACTCTCTTATTGCTTCTCAGTCAGGTAGCCCTTGCACAGAACCCGAATGAGGCGCTGGCTTCTTTAGTGAAGCAGGCCATTGAGTATTCGCCAAGAGTAAAAGAACAGGTGCAATTACTGAATACCGGCGACTACCGAATTAAAGTGCAGGAAAGCGGGCTGAAACCCCAGATTAGCGGAGAGGTGGGCTACACAAGACTTGACCCCGTAGCCGAAGCCGTTATACCGATTCAGGGTTTCGACGGTAAATTGCAGTTTCAGCCTCATAACAACTACAATACGGCCGTAAATGCCTCTTATGTTATTTATGACTGGGGCCGTTTTAAGGCGGGTGTACAGAAAACCCTGCTGGATATGCAGCAACAGCGCGAGAGCATTGAGAGCCTTAAACAAACTCTGGCTTATCAGGTTGCGCAGTTGTATTATAGTATTATTTATATCCAAAAGGCCATTGTTGTGCAGCAAGACCAGGTTAAGCTGGTAGAAGAAAACGGTAAAATTATCAGCGACCGCCTGAAAAGTGGCGATGCCCTGGACTATGATTTGGTACAAGTACAGGTACGCTATAAAAATGCCGAGATACGGGTAGTAGATTTGCAGGGGCAACTAGAAAAACAATATATTTTCTTAAGCGCGCTGATAGGCTCTGATGCCAGAAAGCAGGTTCCGGCCAATGCTGAGCTGCAATACAACTATCCGATTGCCGATGCTCAGGGGGCTATCAGCGAGGCCGTTACCAATAATCAGGACATAAAAACGGCACTGGCCCGCGAAAACGCACTGGCACAAGACGTGAAGATATCGTCAATGACAAACCTGCCACAACTGGCGGCCAACGGAGCTGTGGGTATCAGAAATGGGTATCAACCCAACATTGACGCATGGCGATTCAATACCTTACTGGGTGTAAAGCTCAATATCCCGATTTATACCGGAAAGCGCGGTGCGTATAACACACAAATTGCCCGCATTAATCTGGATGCTGCCAAACAAAGCACCGAGGCACAGAAAACGCAGATAAACCGTGACATTGAAAATGCTTTTAATGATATAAAAGTAGCCACCCAAAAACGTATTTTAGCCGAAAGAAATGTGTATCAGGCAGAGTACGGTTTGAAACTGGCCAAAGCACGTCTGGTAAATGGGGTGAGTACTCCACTGGAAATTCAGACGTCTGAAACGGCTGTACAGGAAGCAAAATTCAGCCTGTTGCAATATGATTATCAGATATTACTGGCAAAACTGGAAATCAGCAGATTGTCGGGGGTGAAGTTGTAGAGGTGAAACGCAAATAGTTACAAGCCCATCTGAATACTCCGGTGTACAGATGGGCTTTGTTTTTTGGTGCACATCTAAACTCAAACCCGCCTAAATCTGTTATACATTCAGGTACAGCAAAATAGACCGGAAATTTATTCAGACAAATCTGAATTTTCCTCTAATTTTGGCAAAAAATCCCCCTTCATCAATCATGAATAACACTGTCTTTAAAGTACCTGCTCCGGTAAACGAACCGGTTCTGGGTTATGCTAAAAGTTCTCCTGAAAAAATTGCATTAAAAAAAGCCATTGCCGATGCCCGTTCGAAACAGATAAACGTGCCTATGTATATTGGCAGTGAGCTGGTTTATACCGTTAACAAGATTAAACTTTCGCCTCCGCACGACCACCAACATATATTAGGGTATGCCAGCGAGGGTGACGCATCTCATGTGCAACGCGCTATTGATGCCGCTTTGGCGGCGCGTACGGCGTGGGCAGCACTCTCGTGGGAGCAAAGAGCCAGCATTTTTCTGAAAGCTGCCGATTTACTGGCCGGGCCATACCGGGCCAGAATCAATGCGGCTACCATGTTGGGGCAATCTAAAAATGCCTATCAGGCAGAAATTGACTCAGCGTGCGAGCTCATAGACTTTCTGCGGTTCAACGTAGCCTTTATGGAGCAGGTCTATACTCAGCAGCCGGAGTCATCAAAAGGAATGTGGAACAGACTGGAGTATCGTCCGTTAGAAGGTTTTGTATTTGCTTTAACACCATTCAATTTCACGGCCATAGCAGGTAATTTGCCTTCTTGCGTTGCCATGATGGGTAATGTTACAGTATGGAAGCCTGCCTATACCCAGATATACTCAGCACAGGTAATTATGGAGGTTTTCCGTGAGGCGGGCCTGCCTGATGGCGTAATCAACCTTATTTATGTAGATGGCCCAGTGGCCGGTGATGTGATTTTCAAACATCCAGATTTTGCCGGTATTCACTTTACAGGTAGTACGAGGGTCTTCCAAACCATCTGGAAAACCATTGGCGAGAACATCCATTTGTATAAATCGTATCCGCGTATTGTGGGTGAAACCGGAGGTAAAGATTTTGTGATGGCACATGAGTCGGCCGATGCCAAAGCCTTGGCAACGGGTTTGGTTCGTGGGGCGTTTGAATATCAGGGACAAAAATGTTCGGCGGCTTCGCGTGCTTATATTCCTTCAAATATCTGGGAAGAAGTGAAAGGATACATAGTGGAAGATTTGAAAGAGATAAAAATAGGCGGCACCGAAGACTTCACTAATTTTGTAAATGCGGTTATTGATGAGAGAGCTTTTGACAAAATTGCTACTTATATTGATAATGCTAAAAAGAGCGACAAAATAACCATAATTGCAGGGGGAAACTACGATAAATCTAAAGGGTATTTTATTGAGCCAACTGTTTTATTAACATCAGACCCACTGTATGTAACCATGTGTGAAGAGATTTTCGGCCCGGTGCTCACAATCTATGTTTATGAAGCCGCTGATTTTGAGCAAACCCTGGAACTGGTTAACTCCACTTCGCCTTATGCGTTAACCGGGGCTATCTTTGCCAAAGACCGTTATGCCATTGATCTGGCCACTAAAAAGCTGGTAGATGCAGCCGGAAACTTCTATATTAATGATAAACCAACCGGAGCAGTAGTAGGTCAGCAACCATTTGGTGGAGCCCGTGCTTCAGGCACTAACGATAAAGCCGGGTCTATCCTGAATTTGTTCCGTTGGGTACAACCACGTACCATTAAAGAAACCTTTGTTTCGCCGACTGATTATAAATATCCGTTTTTAGGAGAAGAGTAAGTAAAAGTAATTGTGCTTGAGGAGTGGCCAATGCCTCGATGTCAACAAAAAAGGTAGCACGTTAAAATGCTACCTTTTTTGTTGCTTTCTAATTCGAAAAACCGACTAAAGTCGAGCGCTATTTAAATAGAGAACATTGCTAACAGATATGTGCCGACTGAAGTCGACACCGTGCTTTACTCCTCCCATGCCCAGTCAATGCGGTGCTTCATGTCTTTAATTGTCATGCCGTTTGATTTAAAGTAAGCTCTTATTTCATCAACTTTGTCGTATCTCTGGCTTGATTTGTATTCTTTATATAACGACAACATACCGCTCAGAATACCATCGCCCTGTGCTATAGGTTCTTCCTTAAGACCTAAAATCTGCTCCAAAAATACCACAAACTTTTCTTTCAATAAGTTGAAGGTATTTTCGCCAAGGGCTCTCGGGTTCAGCTGATTCATGTATATCATGTTTACATATTTCAGCAAATTAAAAAGCTGTGCAATGGCCACTGCGGTGTTCAGGTCATCATTCATGGCCTCATAAAAAGCCTGAACGGTCTTCTCAATGTCTTCTTTTTTCTTTTGGTCGACTGCTATCTCTACTGCCGGGGTTGCCGTTGCCGGCTTGTCAACTACCGCAGATTGCGCATCATTTATCAACTCACTCAGAACCGTGTCTGCCGGTTTATCGTTAATACCAATTGTAAGGGTCTTCACAATTCGTAAACCGTTAATCAATCTTCTATAACCTTTCTGAGCCGCACGCAGAGCATCGTTCGAGAAATCCAGAGTACTGCGGTATTGAGATTGTAACATGAAGAACCGAACCGTCATGGGGCTATAGGCCTGGTCAAGCAGCGGGTGGCTGCCTGCAAAAAGCTCAGCAGGTAAAAATGAGTTTCCCAACGATTTCGACATCTTCTGTCCGTTTACTGTCAACATATTTGAGTGCATCCAGTAACGAACAGGCTCTGTACCGGTAATGCCTACGCCCTGAGCAATTTCACACTCATGATGCGGAAACTTCAAATCCATACCACCGCCATGAATATCAAATTGTTTGCCCAGATACTTGGTGCTCATACAGGTACACTCTAAGTGCCAGCCCGGGAAACCCATTCCCCAGGGCGACTTCCATTGCATAATATGCTCGGGGCTTGCGTTTTTCCAGACGGCAAAATCAAGCGGGTTTCGCTTTTCTGCTTGTCCGTCCAACTCGCGGGTTTCGTTCAGCAAATCTTCCAGAATTCTTCCTGATAGCTTACCGTAGTCGTTACCTGCTGCATTATATTTACTGATATCAAAATAAACAGAGCCGTTCGACTCATAAGCCAGGCCTTTATCAATCAAAATTTTTACGGCTTCAATCTGTTCTACCAGGTGGCCGGTGGCAGTAGGCTCAATACTAGGCGGCAGAAAATTGAATTGCTCAAGCACTTTGTGGAAATCGTTGGTATACCGTTGCACAATTTCCATCGGCTCCAGTTTTTCCAGTTTGGCCATTTTGCCAATTTTATCTTCTCCTTCGTCGCCATCACCCACCAGGTGGCCCACATCGGTAATATTTCTTACATAGCGAACCTTATAGCCAATCTCGGTCAGGTACCGGTAAAGCACATCAAAAGTAAGAAATGTACGCACGTTGCCCAGGTGTACATAATTATATACAGTAGGCCCGCAAACATACATACCCACATAGGGGGCATTAATCGGTTTAAACTCTTCTTTTTGGCGTGAAAGCGTATTGTAAATTTTTAGGTTCTGCATATAGGTTCTTCAATAATCAGATTAATCTATCGTATAACGTTCCTTGAGGTATTGCCTATCTAAAATAGATAATGCAAATTTAAGTTTAATTTCTTTATATATATAATGTATATAGTATAAGGCTTCAGGCCACGGGTACTTCAAGCAAACAGGCCATCAGTTTTTGTTCCAAGCCAGCCCAGTCTGGTTTTTGAGGTGCAATCAGCTCAATTCGGCTGTCGCGTCGGTAAGCAATGTATTGTACAGTAAATTGCCCGTCGGCGGCATTAATCAAAACCCAGTCTTTCCCGATTCTGAAAACACCCTTGGCTCGTTCTATTCCCGTCAGGGTACTGAAAAACTGACGCAACTTGGGCAGATTGAAAAGTTCATCCGGAGAGAAAATCCAGCCGCAGCCATACAGCCCCAGGCCATGACTTTCTTTTTTTACCGGATTACCAACAGCAGGTACCTGTAATTCTTCTTCGTGTTGGTGGGTATGGGTATGTTCATGCGTGTGTGGTGCAAACTGTGCCTTTCTCTCTGCGAAAGCATCAATATTTAACCAGCGATAATCTAACTCGCCATTGCTTACCGCCTCTACCAATAATTTTGGAGGGTACAACGCCTTTGCCCATTCAGTAAACTGCTGCGTTAATGCTTCACCGGCCAGGTCAGTTTTGCTGGCAACTAGTACATCAGCCAGATTTATCTGATCCTGAAAAGTTTCGTGTGCATTGAAGTCTGTCTGCGCCCAACGCCTTGGGTCAACCAGACAGATAGTTGCTTTTACTTCCAGTATATCTTTCATGAATTTGTTACGCAGCAAATCCAGTATGTTTTCCGGATGCCCCATCCCGGTGGGTTCTATCAGAATACGGTCTGGCTTTTGTTGTCGCAAAACCGTGGTGAGTGTAAACTGCATCGGCACATTGGCCGTGCAACAGATGCACCCCCCTGCCACCTCCCGGATGGTGAGCCCATCTTTTTCATCAATAGCGGCGTGGTCTATAGAAACAGCACCGAATTCATTAATAATAATAGCCCAACGCTCGTTTGTGGGCTTGCTCGCCAGCAGATGTTTGATGGCAGTGGTTTTACCCACGCCTAAGAAGCCGGTAATGAGATTGACAGGGATTTTCATATAATATAAGTGTCAGTGGTTTTCTACTTATATATATATAGTATCAGAGCATACCTATTATATATAGTAGAAGTGTATGGGTCATAACAAAGAATCGGTTTATTAAGTTTTTGCAGCCTCTAAATACTGGCGCCGTGGCTGGTAATAAGAATGAATAATTGTATAATTCGGAGCGAATATGCTGAATCCGGCGTTTATTGCCTTATATTATTGCACAAAACCAAGAACTAATATAAACTTTAGGGATGGGGTAATTTATAAATAGCTGAGGATAAGGGGAGTAAGGAATAGGGGCTAAAAAACTTTGGGGAAAGGCCTTGACAAAGGGTAAAAAGAGGCGTACCTTTGCAGTCCCAAAAATGGAAGAAACACTGAGCGTTACATAGCATGAGCATAGTAAAAAGGTGGGAATCAGGGAATTGGGGGATGGGTAAAAAAAAGAGTAAAATTAATTTGGAGTTGTAAAAATAAAGTCAGA